>NZ_JBFAQA010000007.1:0-350347 GCF_040677005.1 Nonomuraea sp. NPDC049421 | reverse complement strand
CGGCGCTGCTGTCCAAGGGGCCGGTGTCGAGGGAGAAGCTGTCGGCCGCTCAGTGGGCGCGGCTGGATGCCGAGTTGCGGCGGGGCCCGCTGGCCTGGGGATATGCCGAGGATCAGTGCTGGACGCTGGGCCGGGTCAAGACGCTGATCGGGCGGCTGTTTCACATCGGCTACACCATCGAGGGCGTGGGCAAGCTGCTGCACCGCCACGGCTGGTCGGTGCAGGTCCCGGCCCGGCGCGCGATCGAGCGGGACGAGGAGGCCATCGCGTTGTGGAAGGCCGAGGTGTGGCCCGCGGTAAAAGAACCGCGGCGGACCTGGGCGCCTACCTCTGCTTCGAAGACGAGGCCGGGCAGGGGCTGAGGCCGCCGAAAGGACGCACCTGGGCACCGGTCGGCGCCCGGCCGGTGGTGACGGTCCGCGGCAGAGGCTCGGGCCGGGTCAACATGGCCGGCGTCCTGGCCTTCCGGGACGGTGAACGGCCGCACCTGTTCTACCGCCTGCACGTCTACCACGGCCGCAAGGGCGAGCCCAAGACCTTCTCCTGGATGGACTACCGGGACCTGATCGTGGCCACCCACCACCATCTGGGTGCGCCGCTGGTGTGGTGCTGGGACAACTTGAATGTGCACCTATCCGGCCAGCTCGCCGACTTCGCCGCTGAGAACGCCGACTGGTTACGCATCGTCCAGCTTCCCGCCTACGCTCCCGAGCTCAACCCCGCCGAGGGTGTGTGGTCGCTGCTGCGCCGGGCCCTGGCCAATTTCGCCGTCACCGACCTGCCAGGCCTGGTCCGGATCGTCAAACGCAAGCTGAAGAAGATCCAGTACCGGCCTCACCTGCTCACCGGCTGTCTGACTCAGACCGGGCTCACCCTCGATACCCCGGCAAAGCCATGACCGACTCTACGAATTCAACCTGTGTAGCGGTCGCTCCCCCTCGTGGTAATCACCTGAGGGATGTCTATCATATATTCGTTTCTCTCTGAAGCGTCGGGGTGGGGCAGGTAGGAGGGCGTCTGTCCCACTTACGGACACTGCTGGTCGAGGCAATCAGTTTGCGATCATAGACGCGCTGAAGCCTAGCGGCTACCACTCAAACCATGATGGGCTCTTCACAGTTGAGAGTGTAGGGGGCGGAGCGCGGCGGTGGCCCGATTGGGGTCGAGGCCTTTTAGGACGAAAGTCCTCACGCTCGCCACCCGGAAGATATCGACGTTGCTCCACGATACTTTCCGACGCCTCTGGCCCAACCGCGTTCTACTGCCTCTCTCAAGCGGTGGCTTTCGTACTAAGCTTGGCGCATGATGGAGTGTTTGAACTGCGGAACGGGATTCGATATCTCAGACGTGCGAGACGAGTACAACGAGACTTTCGATGGAGAAAGCGATTATGAGGAAGAGCACGGCGGAGCAATATGCGCTAACTGCGCCATACCGGACAGGGAATCAAACATGAACCAGGGTGCTGCAATCCAAATGATGAATGGCGACCTCGACTATGACGATGACTTCGTACAAAAGTGGCTATGACGGCTCCTGCCGCAGTGCCGCTACCGGTTCAGAACAGTCCGGGCGGGGCCGCCTTGGGCTCCTTAGGAGCGCGGCCAGTCTTGGCTGACCTCTTCTTGTCGTGGAGGCCCTTGGCGACCTCTTCGGCATAGCGCTCGTGGTTGAGTTCGAGCAGGCGGTCCACGAACTCGCGCTGGGCGTAGGGGCCGACCGTGTAGCGGGTCTCCCGGCCGCCCACAACGTGATAGCCATGGTCGAGACGGTCGAGTATGTCGTCCCAGCTGTATGCCCGGCAGACGGCCGCGTCGATGTCCCGGTGGATCCGGCGCAGTTCGACGAGGTCCTCATCTTGGCACGCCGGGTTGTTGACCAGGTTGTACGTCGCGGTCAACCCTGCCTGCCGGGCAAGCATGAGTTCCTGCCGGTACGTGTCGAGCCGATCGCCGAATTCGCGCATTTCCTCGGTAAGTTCTGGCAACGGCAGCGTCTCGAACACATCCGACGGCGTGTAGCGCACTCGCGTTTCCAGGGTAGATGCGCGAAAGAGTGCCCACCAGTAATGCGGCGCACTCGACAGAAAGGCCAGCATGGCCGTGTCATCGGTCGCAAACACGCCCAGAGCGTGCGAGAACACCTGGCCGGTTGACACCATCAGCGGCATCACGGTCTTAGTATGAAGTGTGATCACAATGACTCGCTCCAGCCCTTCTACGGACTTGCGCATCGTCATTTGGTTCTCAGCGTACTGCCACCAGCGCTCTCGATACACTTTGCGACTGTTCCGGTCACGCTCCGGCTTAACAAGCCTTACTACTTGATTATAGCAGTCAGGATATGTCCTAGCCCGCTCCAGGGGAAAGTCTCGAAAATCGATTATCCATCGACTTGCAGAAGCATCGGGCCGGGAATTCACATCCTGCCCGTTCAAATAAGGGAAAACGACATCACCGTTCCGCTGATCCCGCAAAAGCAGCTGACGTCCATGCTCCAGCGTCATCGTGAAACCCATTCCGTTAACCAGCGATCCCATATGGGAGATACCCCTGTTTGCTGCGAGCTTCTGTGGACTACCCGTAATCCGGGATGCCGGTTCGAGTGACGATGTGATAACAGAAACTGTGATATCATCTGCTATTCGAGCGGCCTGATCCCCCAATCGATCTCTGCTCGTCCAGATAGCACAGTATTCAAGAACGGCGCTTCGTGAGGGCCATGGACGACTTTTGATAGATTGTCGGATCGTAGCTCCTGAAGCTACGATCTGATTGAGGCCAACCTCACGGGTTTCCCCCTGAGCGAGGGTATTGGTGGCGATCAGCCCTGCCTGTCCCCAAGAGTTGAGTATCGAATGGGCGCGCAGAACGAAATATGCGACAAGGTCAGCATTCCCCTTTACGTCATTAGCAAGGGCTGATACAAGGTACTCGCGATAAGCTGAGCCCGAACTCCCGCTGATCTTCTTACCACCTAGGAAGGGCGGGTTGCCGATGACGGCATCAAAGCCGGATGTATGTGAGCCGATCACGTCGTCGCCCAACTCGCTGGAACCGATGACAGACTCTTCGAAAACCTCCGGAAACACGAGAGGCCAGTGGAGTAGCTGGCGGTTGAAAGCGCCAGGGACCTGGTCGGTGGTCAGCCACTCTGCCCGCGTCTCCTCGGCCTTCGTCATGCTGTCCTTCTCGCCCTTCACCACAGCGCCAGCGAGCTTGGCCGCCTGCAGCGATGCCCGGTCGAAACCGCGGGTCTTGTCCGGTTGAGGCACTGGGGCGCCGCCGAGCTTGCCCTGCTCGACCGCGTACCGAAGCGACGCGCCTACCAGCAGGTCAGCGAACAGCCGATGCTGCTGGGTCTCGGTCTCGACCTCACCGAGGATGCGGCGCTTTTCATTGAGCGCGTCGAGGGGGCGCTTCCCTACCTCAATCTCGGTGAGGCCGCGCCGCTTGTCGGCCGCCTCTCGGACAACCCGCCGCACGTCCTTCGACAACTTCAGCAGGTCTCGATGCAGCTCGCGCCCCCGCGCAGGCACCAGATGCATGTACTCCAACTGCTCCAACGACGTGATCCCAAGCAGCGCGTCACCGACCACAAGCCGATCGTCGACGAACGTGAACGGCCGGGCCGGGTCCATCGACACCAGCCACAGCGACAGCTTGGCCATCTCCACGGCCATCGGGTTGATGTCCACGCCATACAGGCAGTGCTCGATGACCTGCCGCCGCGCCTCGATGACGACAGGGTCCGCGTCGGCATCAGCCGTACGTTCCCCGGCACTCTCCAGGTAGGCTGCCGCCTCCTCGCGGCCCTCCTGCGACCACGCCTCGACCAACCGGTCCCCGAGATACCGCGCGGCGGCCACCAGGAACGCCGCCGAGCCCATGGCGATGTCGGCGATCTTCAACCCTCGATGCCCGTCCCTGCCCAGGATCTCGGCCGAGCTGCGCAGCTTCCACTGCGACCGGTCGGCCGTCTGCAGCGGTCCGGGGGAGTAGACGAGAGGCTCCAGGGCACCCTCCACGACCTGCTCAGCCAGGAATCGAGGCGTGTAGTGGGTGCCGGTGTTCTTCCGCAGCGCCGACTCCGTGACGAACAGCGCCCCGGGCAGGATGACGACCGGCAGCCCGCGCAAATCGTTCCGCAGCAGACCGGCGAACGGCAGCAGCCGCCGGGCCAGCTCCGCGTCGCCGCCCGTGACCGCGAGCAGCCTGCGGGTGGCCTCCAGCGTGCCCGCCTCGTCCAGCGGCGCGAGCCGCTTACGCAGGGCGGCCACGCTGCCGATGCCCGAGTCCTTGTACTTCTCCGCCAGCCTCTCCGCCAGGGCATCACCGGCGTCCCTGGCCAGCGCCTCCAGGTCGGCGAGCTCGACCTCCTCCTCCCGGCCGGCCTTGCCGACCAGGCCGAGAACGGTGTCCGCCGCGCGGAACCCGTCGTACGACAGCAGGCCCTCGTACACGTAACCGATCTGCTCGACGTCGAGGGAGCGGAAGCTGAGCCGGCGGCGCTCGCGGTTGCGGCCGGTGCCGACCTCGACGTACTGCACGGCGCGCAGCATGTGCAGCACGGTCCGGTCGTCGATGGTGAGCGGCATCCAGGGGTGCGCGTCCGGGTCGAACAGCGAGCCGTCGTGGGCGTGCATGGTCAGCCGCGGGTGCTCGACCCCGCTGTGCACGGCCCGGAACAGGGCGAGCAGCCGGTGCCAGGCGGCGTGGCTGTTCTCCAGCTCCTCCTCGCTGCCCTCGATCGCGCGCTGCTCCAGCTCCGCGCACAGGCGGCCGGCCGAGTACGCCGCGGCGTACACCTTGTTGTCCGAGGGCAGCAGGCCGCGTTCCTCGGCGAAGAGCAGGAAGACGACCCGCATCATGACCGACACCGCGCCCCGGTAGACCTCGTGCGCGGTGACCTCGCCCGGCACGCCGGCCCGGCCGATCGCGGCGACGAGCAGCTCGACGGCCTGGCGGACCTGGACGCCGAGGGCCTCGGTGATGTCCTCCTGGCTGTCGAGGCTGGCCTTGAGCAGCGCGGGCAGGCGTTCGGACTCGGGGAAGGAGAAGAACCGGTCGAAGCCGAGCAGCGAGACGAAGGCGCGCAGCACGTCGCGCTCGGCGGCCTCCGGCCAGGGGATCGCGTCGAACACCGCCGTGGTCGTCACCCCGCCCCTGGGCGCCCAGACCAGCGTCCACCAGCGGCCGTCGGTGACCAGGCCGAGTTCCACGCCGTGGTGCCGGCACAGCTGCGCCATCCGATCGGCGGGCGTGGCCGCCCACTTCGACAGCTTCATGCGCGCGGTGGGGTGTCCGCTGGTGATCATGCCGAGCAGCCGTACGGTGTCGGGCTTGGGCGCGTGCCCCGGCACGGCCAGCGCGAACGACGGCGTGAGCGTGGTGTCGTGCTCGGGCACGTCCATCGCGAGGTGGTCGAGCGCGCGTTCCGGGCCGCCGACGTGGAGGGCGTCGCCCCAGCGCAGCAGCCCGCGCAGCACGTGCTCGACCCAGGCGCGGCGGTCACGGCCCTTCTGCCACGCCGCGTGCGCCAGGCGCAGCCCGTCGAGCCGCTGCCGGTCGATGGCGTCGAGGGCCGGCCAGGTGGAGCGCAGCACCGGGATGCTGAGGAACGGCCCGGTCACCTCGACGAGGCTGAGCCACCCCTGGTGGTCGACATCGCGCGTGAACCTGCTCATCGGGTCGCCTCCCGTCTCGGCATGACGAAGACCACGGCCACCGGGAACCGGTGGGGCCGGGGGTCACGGTAGCGCGCCGCGATCGCTTCGAGTTCCCGGTCGCGCTCCCGGCCGAGGCCGGCCAGGCGTTCCTCCCAGGATCTGCGGTCTCTGCGGTATTGGTCGCGTTCCTCCTTGGTGGCCGCCGCCTCGGCCCGGCTGAACAGCGCGTCGCCCTGGTCGCCCTCGGCGAGCTTGGCCCGCAGGGTGGCCTCGAACCGTTCGATGTTGGCCACGAACCGGGTCTGCTCGGCCTCCATGCGCTGGGCCAGCTTGCGTTCGAGCTGGTCCCGTTTCTGTTCCGTACGCCAGTCGATCGACTGCAGGAGCGGCCCTGCGACGCGCGGCCACGCCTCGGCCAGGCGGTGCCGTACGGGGGCGGAGGCGGGGGTGCCCTGGGCGAGCGCCCGGTCCAGGATGCCGCCGAGCACGGTCAGGTTCTCCAGACGGCGGAACCGCCCGTTCTCCGGCACCCAGCCGCCCGCGTACAGCACCTCCTCGTGCAACCGCACCCCGTCGCCGCCCACCAGGACGAAGCGGGAGAACGCGCCGGCCAGGGTGGTCTCCAGCGCGGGATCGTCGCTGACCACGGCCGTCACCCGGTGCAGGCCGATCTCGCTGTTGGAGACCGCCGCCCGCAGCAGGCGGGTGGACATGGCGACGAGCGGGTGGCCGAGGTGGGCGAGCACGACGTCGTCTCGCACCCGGCCCTCCGGGTCGAGCGTCGCCTCGGCGTCGAAGGTCACCGGGCGTTGGTACGGCGCCTCGTCCTTCCTCGTCTGCTTGGCCGGCAGCCCGGCCGCCGCGCGCTCCCAGGAGCCGGTGAGCGGCGGCACGTCGTAGAGGCCCTTCGTGAGGTGCTTCTCGTCGCGGTGTGGCGTGAGCGGTTGCTGGCGGGCCAGCTCCAAGGCGGTGTCGACGACGCGCTTGACGTTCTCCGGGGTGATCCCGAGCTCGGCGACGGTCTCGTCCAGGTTGGCGCGGAGTCTGCGGACCTGCTCGCCGACATTCGTCTCAGCGGGGACGGTTCCCTCGGAGGCGCCGGCCTGCTCGACGTCGTAGTCGGGGATGTCGCCGAGCATCCGACGCTGCACGGCCCTCGCCAGGACGGCGTTGACCGAGCCGAGGTCCTCCTCCATCTGGGCGACCTTGTTCGCCACCCGGGACAGGAACTCCAGGTCGGCCTCGTACGAGTCGACGGCCTTGTCCCAGCCGGTGCCCACGAAGTGGCGGATGTCCGGCGTGCGCTTCTGACCCCAGCGGTCGACGCGGCCGATGCGCTGCTCCAGCTTGTTCGGATTGAACGGGATGTCGTAGTTGACCAGGCGGTGGCAGTGGTTCTGCAGGTCGATGCCCTCGCTGGCGGCGTCGGTGGCCACCAGGATCCGCACCGGGTGCTCGCCCGGCTCCTTCTGGAATGCCACCCGGAGCTGCTCGCGCTCGGCGGTGGACATGCCGCCGTGCAGCACGGCGAGGTGGTCGCCGCCGAGGTCTTCCTGCCTGAGCAGCTCCACCAGCCACTTCTGGGTGTCGCGATATTCGGTGAAGACCACGACCCGCTCGTTGGTCCAGTGCTTGTCGGGGCGGCAGACCGCGCGCAGGTAGTCGATGAGCTCGCGGGCCTTGGCATCGGGCGCGGCATCGTAGTCGCGGGCCCAGGCGCGCATCCGCTCCAGCAGCGCGATCTCCTCCTCGCCGGCGACGCCCTGCAGGGGAGCGGCCATGCAGAGCGCGTCGTCCTCGGCCTCGGCGAGCGGCTCGTCGTCGAGGGTGGCGGCCTCCTCCCAGAAGTCGTCCATCCACTCCTCGTCGTCGTCCTCCACGGGTACGGCCGGAAGGTCGCGCACGCCGTCGAGGTAGACGTCGAGCGTGTGGGCGAAGGCGGCAGGGCTGGAGAACAGGCGCTTCTTCAACAGCAGCGTGACGAGGTCGGCGGCCTTACGGCCCTTGAGGTTGGCGTTGAGCCTGGCCCTGCGCGCCTTGGCGAACCGCTTGAGCAGATCGTGCACCTCGCGCTCGTCCGGCGGATACGGCACCGGGATCGCACGGGCGTCCCGGTCGAGGAACCGCTTGGTGCCGTCGGCGTTCACGATGTGCCGCTTGAGCCGGCGGATCACCGTCTCCTTCACGGCGGACTCGTCCGGATCGACGCCCCGGGCGAATCCCTGGTCGTCCAGGATCTCCAGCAGCGCGGTGAACGATGCCTGGTAGCCGTTGTGCGGCGTCGCCGACAGGAACAGCCGGTGGGTGAAGTGCGGGGCGAGGCGGCGGATGAGCTTGGTCTGCTGGGAGTCGACCGCGTAGACCTGCTTGGGTGCGGCGGGCGCCACGTGGTGGGCCTCGTCGAGGATCAGCAGGTCGAACCGGCGCTCCATCGCGCCCGGGTCGAGGACCTCGTCAAGCAGCCGCTGGGCCTTCTGCCCGCGCAGCCAGGGCAGGCTCACGATGCTGAGCGGGTAGACCGTGAACGGGTTGGCGGCGCTGCCGTGCGTGCGTCGCACCTGCGCGCAGCGCTCCGTGTCGATGATCGTGAAGTCCAGGCCGAACTTGTCGGCCATCTCGTCCTTCCACTTCAGCGTGAGACCTGCCGGACAGACGATCATGACGGTCCGTGCCCGGTGGCGCAGCAGCAGCTCTTGGGCGACGAGGCCGGCCTCGATGGTCTTGCCCAAGCCGACGTCGTCGGCGAGCAGCAGGTTCACGCGGGGCGCGTCGAGGGCGCGCGACACCGGTTCGAGCTGGTAGTCCTCGATGGCCACCCCGGAGCGGTAGGGGGCCTGCAGGGTCTTCACGTCGGCGCTCGTCACGGCCGACCAGCGGATGGCGTCGAGGAACGCGGCGAGCCGCTCCGGCGAGTCGAACCCGTCAGGACTGACGTCGGGCAGGGAACCACTGGGCAGGACGCGGCGGCCCGGTTCGATCTCCCACACGACGTCGAGGGTGTCGCCGTACCGGCCGTCCTCGACGCTCTGCAGGGTCACCAGGGTGCTGCTCTCGCCCGGTTCGACCTCACCGACCACCCAGCGCTGCCCGCGGACCGAGACCAGCTCTCCGATGGCTGGTCTCTCAGAGGTCGCACTCGTCACCGTTCACTCCTCGCCGACGGACCTTGCAGCTTGCGCCAGACAGGGAACGATCCAAGCCCCATCCGCCCCGGAAGCACTCGCTGAATTTACGGCAGGCGCCGAACCGCTGTCCATAAGGCCGTGGAGGGAAGGGCTTGGGGGTCAGGCGGTCGGGGCCGAGGTGCGGAAGGTGCGGCGGTAGGTCGAGGGGGCTACGCCTGTTTCTGTTGCGAGGTGGCGGCGTAGGGACGTGGCCGTTGCGAAGCCGACCTCGTGGGCTACTCGTTCCACCGGCAGGTCGGTGGACTCCAAGAGGTGGCGGGCTCGTCTCAGGCGTTGCTGGGTGAGCCAGCGGCCGGGGCTCATGCCGGTCTCCTGCTGGAAGCGGCGGGCGAAGGTGCGGGGGCTCATGGCCGCGTGGGTGGCCAACTCCTCCAAGGACAGGGGCAGGTTCAGGCGCTGCAGGGCCCAGTCGCGGGTGGGGCCTGTGCCGGTTTCACCGCCGGGTGGGAGCGGGCGTTCGATGTATTGGGCCTGGCCGCCGTCCCTGTACGGGGCTACGACGCAGCGGCGGGCGACCTGGTTGGCGACCTCGCTGCCGTGGTCCTTGCGTACCAGGTGCAGGCAGATGTCGACGCCGCTCGCCGCTCCCGCCGAGGTCAGGACGTCGCCGTGGTCGACGAAGAGTACGCCGGCGTCCAGCTCCACCCGAGGGAACAGTGCCAGGAAGATGTCGGTGAGCGCCCAGTGGGTCGTGGCGCGGCGTCCGTCCAGGAGGCCGGCGGCGGCCAGCAGGAAGGCGCCGGTGCAGATGGACACCAGGCGGGTGCCGGGGCGGACGTGGGACAGGGCCCTCAGGGCCAGCGGGTCGGGGGTGGCGGCGGAGGACGGCGTGATGCCGTACGGAGGGATGATCACGGTGTCGGCCTCGGCCAGCACTTCGGGGCCGTGGCCGGGGGTGATCGTCAGGTCCGCGTCGGTACGGACCGGGCCCCCGTCCACGCTCGCCGACAGCACCTCGTAGCGGCCGTCGGCGGAGCCCAGGACCCGGTGCGGGATGCCCAGTTCGAACGGGTAGACGCCGTCGAGGGCGAGGACGACGACCTTGTGGGCGCCGGGCCGTGGGGGCGGGTCCAGTTCGGCCGCGCGATCAGCGAGCCCGCGGGGAACGCGGTGGGCGGCAGGGGCGAGAGGCATGGCAGGAATGTATCGGAGGATGACGTTCTTGCCATCGCCCCGTACCAGACGGCAGGGCCAGGATCGAAGGCATGACTTCGACAGACGCCCCCACGATGCTCGCCCTGCACCAGACGGCCCTCGGCGGCCCTGACGTGCTGCGATTGACCGAGCTACCGCGCCCCGAGCCCGGCCTCGGGGAGATCCTCGTCGCCGTGCACGCGGCCGGGCTCAACCCCACCGACGTCAAGCACCGCGCCACGAGCATCTTCCTGCCACCCCCGCCGCTGACCCTCGGCTGGGACGTCTCCGGCACCGTGGCGGCGACCGGCCCCGGCGTCACCCTCTTCGAGCCGGGTGACGAGGTGTTCGGCATGCTGCCCTACCCGTACGGGGCCGGCTCCCACGCCGAGTACGTGACCGGCCCCACCCGCGCCTTCGTCCCCAAGCCCGCCGGGATCGACCACGTCCAGGCGGCCGCTCTGCCGCTGGCCGCGCTCACCGCCTGGCAGGCCCTGGTAGAGACCGCGAAGCTGGAAAAGGGGCAGCGGGCGCTGATCCACGCCGCGGCCGGCGGTGTCGGGCACCTCGCCGTACAGATCGCCAAGGAACGCGGAGCCCACGTCACCGGTACGGCGAGCGCTCCCAAGCACGCCTTCCTGCGCGAGCTCGGCGCGGACGCCTGCATCGACCACCGCTCCGAGGACTTCACGAAAACCGGCGAGCGCTACGACGTCGTCCTCGACGCCCTCGGCGGGAAGAACGCCACCCGTTCCGTAAGCGTGCTCCGCCCCGGCGGCGTCCTCGTCTCCCTCGTGCCGGGCGCCGAGGACACCCAGGCGGCGGCCGAGAAGGCGCAGGTCCGTGCCGTCACGCTGATCGTCGAGCACGACCAGGCCGGGATGCGCGCCATCGCCGACCTGGTCGACCGGGGCAGGCTCCGCGCCCACATCTCTGCCACCTTCCCCCTCGCCGAGGGTGCGCGGGCCCACGCTCTGGGGGAGACCGGCCGCACCACGGGCAAGCTGGTGATCACCGTCAGTTCGTGAGCCTGCTCCGGACGGCGGCGCGGGTGCTGTCGGGGAGGCGGGAGAGCAGGTGGTCGCGGGTGGAGCGGGGGCAGTGCGCGAGGACGTCCGCGATGGTGGCGGGCAGGAGCCGGTTCAGGGCGCGTACGGCGGGATCCTCCGGCATGGCGGCGACCACGAGGCCCGTCTGGCGGGGGTCGGCGGCGGCCATCGCGCCGATGGCGGCGGCGGAGTTCCTGTCGTGCATGCCGCCCAGTATGCGCCCGCGGTGGCGGGGGTCCATCGCCAGCACCACGTCCGCGACCAGGGCGGGGTCGCGTACCTGATCCAACAGCCGGCACGCGCGGCGGGGGAGCAGCATCTGCAGGATCTTGGCGCCCTTGGCCGCCTGCCGGCACATCTCCTCCACGGCGTCGGCCGTGAGGTCCTGCCACCGTTCGCCGAGCATCGACGCGGCTTCGGCGGCGGGGAGCGCGAGCAGCTGCTCCCCCTGGTGCGCCATCGGCGGCCGGGCCCTCCGCACGACGGGACCCTCGCGATCGCGCCCGATCGCTCCGCCTTCGGGCGGTTTCCGTGGGCGAGGGGGTTTCTGAGGGTGAGGAGGTTTCTGCAGGCGGGGCGGTTCCTGAGGGCGGGGCGGTTTCCGTGGGCGAGGTGGCTGGAGGAGGCGGTTGAGGTCGTGGGCCAGTTCGGCGGCCTTCATGCGGGTGCCCGGCTTCTTGTCCAGCAGGCGGCTGATCGTCGGGCCGAGCCTGCCGGGCTCGCGCATGGGGTCGGGTTCGGCGGTGAGTATCGCGAACTTGACCGCCTCCGCGTTGCTCCTGCGGAACGGCGGCCGGCCCTGCAGCGCCGTGTAGAGCGTGGCGCCGAGCGACCACAGGTCGGCGGCCTCTCCGGCCGGGTCGCCGTGCAGCCGCTCGGGCGCCATGAAGTCGAGCGTTCCGACGAGCTGCCCGAGCCCGGTGAGCGAGGAGCGGCCCTCGATGGCGGCGATGCCGAAGTCCACCAGCACCACCTCGCCGGAGGCGGTGATGAGGATGTTGTCCGGCTTCACGTCGCGGTGGTACACCCCGACCGCGTGCGCCGCCGTCAGCGCGTCGAGCACCCGGGCCCCGATCCTGGCCGTTTCGAGCTCCGGCAGCGGCGACCGGTCGAGCAGCGCGCCGAGCGTGTCGCCGCGTACGTGGTCCATCACGATCCACGGCCCGTCCTGGGTGTCCAGGATGTCGTGCACCCTGACGATGCCGGGATGGATGACCCTGGCCAGTGCCTGTGCCTCCCGCCTGGCGCGCGCCGCCAGTTCGGGCGCGGGCCCCATGTCGGGGCGGATCTGTTTGAGCGCCACCGTACGGTCGAGCGCGCTGTCCCTGGCCCGCCAGACCCGTCCCATGCCGCCCCTGCCCAGGGGCGCCTCGATGACGAACCGGCCGGCGACGCGGTCACCAATCATCGTTCAGCCGCCCGGCGTGCTCGTAGCGCCCGCCGCCGGATCGGGTGTCGCGCAGGGTGCGCAGCGCGTCGTCCTCGAAACTGCGCGTCCCGTGGCTCTCCGTGGGGTACGAGCCGGAGTCGTCACGTTCGGGCGGCTCGTAGGAGGAGGTGGAGGAGGTGGAGGAGTAACGCCGTGTCTCGGCGGGTTCGTCGCGGATGTCGTCCAGCGCGTCGCGCAGCCGCTTCGCGTCCAGCTTCTCTTCGATCTTGTCGTACGACCCGGGCCGCTGCATCAGCTTGACCAGCACCGGCAGGCACTCGATGACCAGGATGAACAGGAAGAGCAGCAGCCGCGCCATGGTGAGCGAGGCGTTGTCCTGGGAGACCCGGCCGAGCGCCTCCAGCCGGAGCAGCAGGCCGTCGGAGTCGAGGTTCTCATCGACGAACTGGCCGCGGAGCTCGGCCTGCTGGGCGTTCAGGCGATCCAGCTCGGCCCGCACCTTCGGCAGCTCCTCCTCCGCCGCCTCCAGCCGCCTGGCCCGCCCGGTGGCCTGGGTGTTGCCGAGCTGCTGGCGGCGCTGCTCGATCTGCCGCTCGATGTCGTCGACGCGGGTGGCGGCGCGCCGGTAGGCCCGTTCGGCCGCCCGCGCCAGCGGTCCCGCGCCCTTCTTCGCGCATTTCGGCGGGCCCACGTAAAGCTGGCACTGCCATTCGTCGTAGAAGGTGTCCCGCTGTTTCACCGCCTCTTTGCGGGATTTCTCCAGCTCCTGGATCCGCTGGTCGGAGGCGGGGTCGAGGGCCGTCTCCCCTCGGGAGGCGATGACGGCTTCGAGCTCCGTCACCGTCGTCTCCAGGGTGGCGACGCGCCTGCCCGTCTCGCCGGTCTGCTGGGCGCGGGTGAAGGCGTCGAGGCGCTCCTGCTTGATGTCGAGGATGGTGGCGTCGATCTCCGGCTTGAAGATCTGCAGCACGAGCGGCGTGGAGATGACCGCGCCGAGGAGGAGCGCCAGGAGGACGCGGGGCAGCGCGAGCCAGAACCGCCGCCGGCCCCTGACCGGCAGCGAGGTGGCGAGCCAGCGGTCCAGGCCCAGGATGATCACGCCCCAGACCAGGCCGATCGCGATGGCGAGCGGCAGGAAGACCTTGAGCGCCGAGGAGAGCGCGAACGTCATGGCCAGCGCGGCTAAGCAGGCGGTGGTGAGGATGGCCCCGCCGAGGCCGATGAACCTGGCGCGTTCGCCGTCGTATCTCTCCAGCACGTCCTGGCGGGCGCCGGACAGGATGATCAACCATCTACCGATCACACGCCGCTCCCTCGCGTCCCGCCGCTACCCTCTCGGCAGAGTACTTATTAGCATCAACAATCGGCAACGACGGGGTAACCAACCGCGTCTGACACTTTGACCGGCCACCGCGAGCCTCGAATAACCAGGAAACGGGCGCAATATTGACAAATTCCCTCAAACTTCACATTTCCGCACTATGAGCGCGTCCATTCACGACCTCATCGCGTCGTTCGCGGAGCAGCTCACCGTCGTGGAGATCGACGTCGCCGGCATCAGGTTCTTCGAGGTCCGCGCGGACGAGATCGGCACCCCGTACGTCATCCGCAGGGCCGCCGCCAAGTGGTCCACCCTCACCGCCACCGGGGACGAGGTGGCGGACGCGGTGGGCGACGTCGCCCGCGAGCTGATCTCCCCGGACGGCAGGGACGCGGTCGTCGTGCTGCCCGCCGCCGACGGGCCCGAGCAGGAGGCGAGCCTGCGCGCGATCACCGCGTGGTGCCCCGCCGCCCAGGTCATGCGGCCGCCCGGGGTCAAGGCGGCCGACCTGCTGCGCGACCTGGTGACCCAGGTGCCGCTGCGGCAGTCGTACGACCTGGTCGTGGTCAGGGAACGGGCCGCGGACGGGCGGCTGGAGCTGGCCGGGCAGCCGCTCTTCGCCGCGGGCACGTTGCCGGGGCAGGACGTCCACGTCGCCGTGACCTGCGCCGACCCCGGCGGCATGCTCCTGGCGGTCTCGGCATGGGCGGGCCCGCTCGAACCCTCGGGCCTGGTCTCGGTCGACCACGCGCCCCTGCCCCCTGGCCGGCACACCCTCAGGGCGGTGCTGGAGGCCCCCGGCCGGGTCGGCTTCCCCGGCGTCGCGGACCTGCGGCCGCACACCGGCTCCTGGTCGGAGGTGGTCGCCGGCCTGCCCGCGCGGCGGCGTCCCCCTTCCTCCCGCCCCGCCCACCTGATCTGCGCGATCGAGACCACCGGCGCCCAGGACGAGCTGGAGGCCCGCTGCCACTGGCCCGCGTACCTCATCGATCTGCTGGCCGACAGCCCCACCCAGTTCTCGGTCATCAGCTACGGCACCCACGTCTTCGGCGAGCGCCATCCCACCCACGTCCCGCCCCGCGTGGCCCTCTGGGGCGGCTCGGCGGCCCAGGCCAGGCTGGCGCTCGACTCGCTGCGTCCCACTCCGCCGACGTATCCGAACGCCGCCCAGGTGGAGGACGTCCTGGCCGAGCTGCGCGGCCTGCTGCCGCAGGACGGCGCCCGTACCGCGCTGCTCACGATCGGCGCGCGCCCGCCGCACCCCCGCAGGGTCGGCAGGGACCGCGTGCCGCCCTGCCCGCACCGGCACGACTGGCAGGCGCTGCTGCAGGAGCTGGAGCGGCGCCACGGCACCAGGTTCGCGGCGATCTGCGACGCCGCCTCGCCGGCCTGGGAGCGGCTCGGCTCGGCGGCGCTGTACCAGGTGGACGCGGTGGACGTCGAGGAGCTCGCCGCCCGCCTCGACCTGACGTCCGCCGGGGGCTCGCTCACCCTTCCCTTCGTCAGCTGAAATGAGGACCCCGCGTGACCGACTCAGAACCCGCGCCCGACATCGCGATGTGGGGCGCCTCGGGTAGCGGCAAGACCGCCTTCCTCGCGGCGCTGAGCATCGCGCTGAACAGGGCCGGGACGAGCTGGAGGCTGGTCGGCGAGAACCAGGCGTCGGGCGCCGAGCTGATCAGGCTCCGCAACAGGCTGCTGGACGATCGCATGTTCCCCGACTCAACCGAGTCCCTGACGTACTACAACTGGCTGCTGATCGGCGCAGCCGAGAGCCGGCGGCAGTGGTGGCGGCCGTGGCGGACCCTGCCGGGCAGGGCGCCGCGGATCAGGCTCGACTTCCTGGATCCGCGCGGCGGCCTGTACGCCGAAGAGCAGGCGAGCGTCGACAAGGAGACCCTGGTGGCCAGCCTGGTCAGGAGCCGCGGGCTGATCTACATGTTCGACCCCGACAGGGAGAGCCGGGTCGGCGACGCCTTCAAGCACCTCGACCAGGCCCTGAACGAGGTCGCCGGGCAGATGCTGGTGGGCGAGGAGTTCGCCGACGGCAAGCTGCCCCACTACATAGCCGTCTGCATCACGAAATATGACGACCCGCGGGTGCTGATGCTGGCCGACCGGTGGAAGCTCGCCGAGCCCGACGTCAGCGACGATCTGCGCATCCCGCGCGTGGACGAGGACCGGGCCAGGGAGTTCTTCCACCGGCTCTGCCGGCACGGACGCAGCCACAACGCGGAGATGATCGTCGATCTGATCGAGACCTACTTCCACAAGGACCGCGTGCGGTTCTTCGTGACCTCGTCGGTGGGGATGTACATCGACGAGCGCCGCCGCCGCTTCGACCCTGACGACTTCCTCAACGTCATCGACGATCCGCACAAGGGCCTCATGATCCGCGGCGCCGTCCGTCCCATCAACGTCATGGAGCCGGTGATCTGGCTCGGCGACATGCTGAGCTCGCGTTCGATGAGGAGCGGGTGATGGCGGTACGGCCGACCGCCCACTGGGCGGTCCTCGGCAAGACGCCGCAGAGCCTGGACGACTACGACGTCATCGGCTCCAGTACGGGAGCGCTGAGCAGGGCCGAGTTCTCCGACTGGCTCAAGTCGTTCGCCTCGGGCACCGTGGAGCCCAAGGCGCTGCCGCGGGTGGCGGCCAGCCCCTTCGACCGGGGCGGCGAGTCCTGGCTCGGCCTGTCGCTGCAGACGAAGCCGGAGTCCCAGGACGGCTTCCACCGGCCGTACACGATGACCTGGCACATCTGCCTGCGCTGGGAACAGGTCGCGAAGATCCCGCTCTCCTACCGCGCGCTGTACGAGGCGCTGCAGCGCAAGGACTTCTCCGGCGAGAGCCCGTTCCGGCTCAGCCTGCACGACTACGACCCGCCCAGGCTGGCCGCCGTGGCCAACGCCACCGCGCGCCGGGCGGCGGCGCTCCTGCTCACCGGCCGGCCCGTCTGCGTGGTCCGCGCCGAGCTCCCGCTGGAGCAGCGGCTCGACTTCCTCGACTGCGTGGCGGCGCTCCTCCCGTACGGCATGCGCAGCCGCCTCGCCGTCTCCACCTGGACCAACAGCGCCTCCAGGCACCGCATCCGGCTCTCCTTCGCCGACGTCGCGCCCGCCCAGGGCACCTGGGAGCTGCCGTGGGAGCGGGACGTCGCGCACGATCTCCCCGCCGAGGCCCGCCACTACGAGCAGGAGCTCGCACAGTACGAGGCCGACGGCCTCACCGGTCTGATCAGCCGCATGGCCGGCCTCGACCGCCCGCTCGACCTCGACAGCGCGGGCGACCGCGCGGAGGCCCTCATGCGCGTACGCGAGCACGCCGCGATCAGGCTGGCCTCCTCCGTGCGGCAGCTGCTCCCCGAGTCGCTGGCCGGCCTCGCCCGCGCCGACGAGGCGCGGCTGCACGAGCTCAACGGCCGGCTGTCGCAGGCGCTCGACCGCGTCACCGACGCCGACCGCCGGGCCTATCGCGTCATCGTCCAGCGGAACCTGACCCCGCTGCCCGACCGGCTGGCCGGCTCTCCCACCGCGGAGACCTTCTTCCGCATCCTCCTGAGCCTCCTGTACGGCCCCGTCCTCCGCCCCCACGACATCGACGACCTCCGCGGCGACTTCAGCCCGCTCGGAGCCCTTCCCGGCCCGCTCGCCAAGGCGCTCAAGGCGGTGTCCGCCCGCTGCGAGCCCCTGGTCAAGCTGCGGATCGCCTTCCTCACAGGCGACGGCGGGATGGTTCGGCGGGTCCTGTCGGGCCTGCCCGTCGAGGAGCTGCTGAACCTGATCGAGCAGTCCCGTGAGCGCCACGTGCTGGACGGCGTCCTGCGCGAGCTGGACGGCCGCGGCAGCGGGAGAGACGTCGCCGAGCAGCTCCACCGCCGCCGCTACCTGGTCAGGCCGATCTCCGCCTGCTTCCACGACGACAGCCTGGAGCGTCACCGCCGCATCCTGCGGCTCAGCCGGGGCCGCCTGCTCCTGCCCGCAGACGTCAAGGAGATCCTCGAGGCCCTGGACGAGCCCCCGCCGCAGGCGTTCCTGCTCGCGATCATGGCGGAGAGCGGCTGGGGCACGAGTGCGGCCCTGCTGACCGGGCTGGCCGCGCACGCGCTGCGAGAGCTGCGGCTGGACGGCCCAGTCAAACGGGACATCGAGGACGGCGTCACCAGGATGACCGCCCCCGCGTTCGTCCGCGCGCTGCGCAGCCCGCGCAGGCTCTTCGGCGGCCGGCTCCCGGAGACGGCGTCCTCCTCCATCGGCACGATCCAGTCGGTCCGGGAGGGGCTGCGCCGGCGCTTTCCCACCCCGCTCACCGAGCACGAGGTCAATGCGGCGCTCAACGGGCTCGGCCGCCCCCTCCGGCTGGAGGAACTGGTCGCGATCATGGCGGAGAGCGGCCCGGGAACGGCTCGGGAACTGCTCTACTGGCTCGCCCAGCGCGCGGCCGACCAGCTGGGCTCGGGCGTCACCGAGAAGGCGGCCGCCGACATCGGCCAGGGCCTGGAGCGGATGACCGGCCCCCGCCGCACCCTGCCCTTCGTCCGACGCTCCCCCGGAGGTCAGGCTTAAGGCGCGGTCTCCCGGTTGTTCGTAGAGGCCGGGTGTCAGGAGGCGGCAAGTCGCTCGCAATGCTTTCCATGAAAAAAGCTGATAAATGGGGTTATCGGCTTGAATTCAGCGGGCGGCAAGGCGCTCGCACCACAGTTCTCTCGTCAACCCCATTGGGCTCAGAAGCTCGACCGCGAGAGGACTTGATATGACCAACCACAACCTTGGCGCTGGTCCCCACCCGCAGTCCCCGCACCAGCAGGCTTTTCGCGAGCCCGGCTGGCAGCCTGCCGCGCCTGCGCCTCCCGCGGCGCGTACCGGCCGGCGTTTCCTCGCCTACGGTCTGACCGCGGTGGTCTCCTTGACCATCGGCGTGGGGATCGGTGCGGGTGGCGACGGCGGAACCTCGGCCGCTCCGCGCCCCACCGTCACGGTGACCGAGACGACGCCGGCCGATTCGATGCCCGCCACGGTCACAGCTGACCCCACGGCGGACTCGAAGGAAGAAGACGGCCCGCGCACTGCCTTCCCCGGTGACGGGCAGTACCTCGTCGGTGAGGACATCAAACCCGGCACTTACAAGACGGCCGGGGCGGACGGAGCCAACTGCTACTGGGCCCGGCTGAAGAACGCCTCCGGTGAGTTCACCTCGATCATCGCCAACGGCAACGTCCGGGGCCAGACCAGGGTGGCGCTCAAGAAGGGCGAGTTCTTCGAGACCAGCGGGTGCCAGGACTGGAAGCGGGTGGCCTGAGATGACCCTGTTCCATGTCGTACTGGCGATCGTGCTCATGATGGTCAGCGCCACGATCTCCTATCTGATCGCCCGTAGCCGCGTGGCGGACGAGCGTGTCGCGTTGAGGCTCGCCGAGGAGCAGCGAACCCAGGCGGCCGAGCAGTCGGCCGCGCTGCGTGCCGAACGGGACAAGCTCCAGAGACAACTGGCTGACGTGAACCACGCGTACACCACCGCGCTGACCGAGCGCAGGACGCTGGACGAGCGACTCGGCCGGCTCACCGCCGAGCTGGACGCGACTCGGAGCGGCCTCCAACGCAAGGCGGCCGATGCGGAGCGTCTGCGAGCGGAGCTTCAGGCGGAGCAGGCGCGAGGAGCGGAAGCGGGCACTCGTCTCCGCGGCGGCGAACTCGCGATCACCGAGCTGCGGGCGAGGGAGTCGGTTCTGCGCTTGGAGGTACAGGACCTGAAGACGCAGCTCGCCGAGTCGGCCATGCAGAAGCAGGCGCTCCTGGAGCAGGCCGCGACGGTGCAGGCGGTCCGCGCGGAGCTTGACCAGACTCGCCTGGACAACAACCGGCTCCTGGAGGAGACGCTGCGCGCGGCGACCAAGGAGATGCTGAAGCAGTCTCAGGCCGAGCTGGTCACCAAGGCCGAGGCGACCCTCAGCGCGGCCAGCAGGCCGGTCCATGAACAGCTTGCTGAGATGGACCGGCAGCTCAAGGAGTTCTCCACGAGCCGTGTCGCCGCCGAAGCCTCGCTGAGCCGGCAACTGCTCACCCTCACCGAGGAAGGACAGCGGACCCGGAAGGAGACCCGGGCGCTCGTCGAGGCGCTCAAGAAGCCGCAGGTGCGCGGGTCCTGGGGCGAGATGCATCTCAAGAGGGCGGTGGAACAGGCGGGTCTGGTCGAGCGGTGCGACTTCGACACCCAGGTCCACTTCGCCGACAGCGAGGGCGCACTCCGGCCCGACATGCTGATCCATCTGTCAGGGGGCAAGCACGTCGTGGTGGACTCCAAGGTGCCGATGGCCGCGTTCATGTCGGCGATCGAGGCCGTGGACGACACTGAGGCGGACAGGCACTGGGCCGATCATGCCCGGCAGTTGCGCCAGCACGTGGATGCGCTCGGAGGCAAGGAGTATTTCCGGAAGGTCCTCTCGCCGGAGTTCGTCGTGCTGTTCGTGCCCAGCGACGCCTTCCTCCAGCCGGCGCTGGAGAAGGAGCCGACGCTGCTCGAGTACGCGAGCGCCAAGAACGTCCTGATCGCGACGCCGACCTCGCTCATCGCCCTGCTCCGCACCGTGGCGTTCGCGTGGACGCAGGCGGCGCTCCAGGACAATCTCAAGCAGGTCTACGAGCTTGGCCGCGAACTGTACGAGCGGCTCTCGACCATGGGTGATCACCTCAACAGCTTGGGCAGATCCCTCGACCGGTCGGTCAAGGCGTACAACGACACGGTCGGATCCATGGAGAGGAGGGTCATGGTGACCGCGCGGAAATTCCACACACTCAAGGTCGTGGAAGGCCGGCTGGTCGAGCTCAAGGCGGTCGAGCAGAGTACGCGTCCGCTCGGTGCCCCCGAGCTCGGGGAATCGGCCAGTGCGGTGGCGGGTGTCCGGGCCATCCCGCCGGCGCCGGACGCGGAGAACGGGCTCGCAGGTTGAGCGTCCCGTCGTAAAGCCGCGGCTTCCGTTAGACGGCGTCGGGTCCGGCGGATGCCTTATAGGCAGATTGACAATGAACGACAAATGCGTCGGTCAGCCATGTAAGGTTCGCCTGAATCGGTACTACCCGACGAGTGGCCCATGGAGGCTGAGGGTATGGCGAAGTGCAACGGGTGTGGTTGTGACGTGTCGGAGGGCAGTCTTTGCGCTTTGTGCGCCGCGAAGATGGTCGCCTATCACGACGGAGATTACGACGACGAAAATGACCCCGCGGTAAAGCTCTACCGCGAAACCGCTGCCAAAATGAACTCGAAATCATCCTCCAGCGGGTGCGCCCTCGTCGTGCTCGCCCTCACCTCCGCCTCCGCCGCCCTCGCGGCCGCAGGGATCGGCATCGAGCACTTCATCGGCTGACCGGCCAGTGATGACCTCTGCGCGGCGCGACCGTCATCCTTCAGCTCTGGATCATCCGAGGCGTGCCCGCGGTCAGCTCCGGCGGCCGAGTTTCGTGTCGAGCAAGGCCTTGGCTCCGATGATGGCGAGCGCTGCTATCCCGCCTGCCACGAGCTCTCGGGACAGGCGGCGGGCGACGTGCGAGCGCTCCGCCGTCGCTTCGCCCGCCTGGAGGGCTTTCTGGTACTCCTCCTCGACGACGTCACAGAACCGCTGATCCCTGCGGTGCCGAGCGCTGGCTCGGTACCAGGTTCGATTGGTCTTCCAATGGTGTCGGCCGGTCCGCGACCTGAACCGGCCGGCCATCTGCAACCGCAGCTCCGCTTCCGGAAGCTCCTTGAGCACGTACAACGACCGGAAGTGCGCGAGCTGGATGTTCGCGTAAACCCACCGCCGGATCTCCTCGGACGACTCCGCAGTGCCATCCCAGGTCAGGCCTTCGACCTGGGCGAGGGACGGATCCTCCATCACCAGCCGCATGATGTCATAATGC
This sequence comes from Nonomuraea sp. NPDC049421, assembly GCF_040677005.1. NCBI lineage: Bacteria > Bacillati > Actinomycetota > Actinomycetes > Streptosporangiales > Streptosporangiaceae > Nonomuraea > Nonomuraea sp. NPDC049421. The sequence continues at coordinate 328,708 of NZ_JBFAQA010000007.1, read as the reverse complement.
AGGACCCGCGTGGTGGTCTCCGAGGAGATCCGAGCAGCCCTCACCTGGAAGGCCGCTGAAATGGCGAGCACCAGAAGAGACACAGCGGTGAGCAGTGCGACGGCGGAGCCGTAGGCCTCACCGACGTCGGCAAGAGAAGCCCAATCGACTCCGTTCACGGTCGCGAGCCCGGCTAGCGCGAACGGCGTCATCAGGAGCAGTAGCAGGACCGCTAACCCCGCCACCGAACCGCCGATCCACGTCGCGGCGTTTCTCGTCATGTGGCCCTTTCCCGAGGGGTGCGCTCCTCCGGCTGCAGTCGCCTCAGTCGCTACGGCATAACGGCTCGGATGGCGCGCCTCGCATCCCAGCCAGGATCTATCGATCCCTGTACCCGCTCCTGGCGTCCACATAGTCCCCACGCCGCTGCCGACTCGTTCCACCACGTGTGGGCGGGCGCCTCCGGGAGGGCCGCGCTCGTTCCTTCGACACCATGGACGATCTCTTCGCCGAGACGGACGCGCTTCGGGTCAGGAGGCGGTGAAGCCGGTTTTCGCGGTGTGGCAGAAGTCGCGGAAGCGCCTTAGCCAGTCGTTCGAGGCGGAGTAGTTCAGGCTGAGGTCGTCGCGGTGGAACTCGTTCGTGTCGGGTTCTGTGGTGGTGGAGCCGTCCAGCATGACCTGGGCTTCATCGGGGAGGCTTGCCAGGTACGTGTCCAGGAATGTGGCGATCCGGTGGGCCTGTGCGGCGGTCAGGTCCACGGCGATGTTGTAGCCCAGGAGGCCGGCGGTTTCTTCGTCGAGAATGCCGGATCTTTCCAACAGCTCCAGGGTCGGGCGCCAGTTCCACGCGTTGACTCTCAGCGCGGCGCCGTCCGGGGTTTCGAGGGTCCAGGACATCGGCTCAGCCTACGGAAAACCTGGCGACGTCACGTCGATCTCGTGGTGATAATGGCCCGCGTGGACGGGATCGAGGTCGTCGTCGCTCATCGGGAGCGGGCGACCTTGCGTGTCGGGGACGTGTTCCTGAAGGTCGATGCCGATCAGGAGCGGGCCGAGGTCGAGGTCGCGGCGATGGCTTGGGCGCCCGTTCCCACTCCGGAGATCCTGTGGCGGCGGCCGCCTGTGCTGGCGCTCGCCGCGCTGCCCGGGAGAGCGCTTGGACGGCTCAGTGAGCCGTCCACGGCGTCGCCGGCGGCGTGGGCCGCGGCGGGGGCCGCCGTACGGAGGCTGCACGAGGCGCCGCTGCCGCCGTGGGGCGGGACCAGTCTCGACAAGGTCGTGCGCGAACTCGACGTCGAGTGCGAGTGGCTGGTCGCGAACGGGGTGGTCGGTGCGGACGTGGTCGCGCGCAACCGGCGCGTCGCCGAGGCGGCGTTGCGGCCGTGGACGCCCGTGTTCATGCACGGCGACCTGCAGATCTCCCACGTGTTCGTCGAGGACGACGAGGTCACGGGTGTGATCGACTGGTCCGAGGCGGGGCGGGGCGATGCCATGTTCGACCTCGCCATCTTGACGCTCAACCACGAGGACCGGCTCGCCGACGTCCTCGCCGGTTACGGCGCCGGCGTCGATCTCGACGCGATCCGGGGATGGTGGTCGGTGCGCAGCCTCCAGGCGGTGCACTGGCTGATCGAGCACGGCTTCGACCCGGCCCCCGAGTTGGCGGTGCTGCATTCCCGCAGGTGAGCCCGCCTGCCCCCGGTGAGGGGCGGGCTGCTACGAGGCGAAGCTGGGCGCGGGCGTCCCGGGCGAGCGGTGCATGGGCGGGTCGGGTGGTGCGGTAGGCGTAGCTGGGCGGGTCGGGTGGTGCGGTAGGCGTAGCTGGGCGGGTCAGGTGGGGCGGTAGGCGCGGAGGAAGGTGCGGACGCCTTCCTCGATCAGGGGGCGGACGCGGGTGTCCTCCGCCGCGTTCGCCGAGCCCAGCCGGCTCAGCGCGACCCCAAAGGTCAGCGCGATGAAGTGGTCGGCGGCGAGCCGGGCGTCGGGGACGGACAGGAGGCCGGCGCGGCCCAGAGCCGCGAGGCGTTCGCCCAGCGCCTCGTCGGGGGCGTAGGAGATGGGCTGGTCGGCTCGGTCGGGCAAGTGGCCGGACTCGGTCACGACGAGGCGTTGCAGGGTGGCGTACTCGGCGGAGTCGAGCATGTCGGTCGCTATCCGCATCGCGAACGCCACCAATGCGTCCTCCAGCTCGTCCGGCCGGGTGAGGCCGGTGAGGGTGGCGTCGAGGGTGTGCTGGACGGCGGTCACGAGTGACTGGCCGATGGCCTCGACGACGGCCCGCAGCAGGGTCTGCTTGTCGCCGAAGTAGTCGTAGACCGTGCGCGTGGACACCCCGGCCTTGGCGGCGATGGCCCCGATGCTGGAACGGTCGAAGCCGTCGGTGAGGAACAGCTCCCTGGCCGCCGCGAGGATGGCGGCCCGCTTGTGCGGGGAGCCCTCACGCAGGGTCTTCGTGGTCTGCATGGCCCCGATCGTAGCCGAACTACACTGGTCGTTGTAGCAGCGACTACACTGCACGTTGTAGTGTAGTGACGTACATCCACGGGGGGAAGGACGTTCATGACGCAGACCTCGGCACCGCCCATCCGCATCGGAAGACCCGCGATCGCCGCGCTCGGCACGCTGGCCGTCGCGACCAGCGTGCTGGAGTCGGTGATGGCGCCGGCACTCCCGCTCCTCCAGCGCGAGCTGGACGTCAGCCCCGCCGTCGCGGCCCTGCTGCCCATCACCACGCTGATCGCCGGCGCGCTCATCACCCCGGTCGCCGGCAAGCTGGGCGACCGCTACGGCGCGAAGCTGGTGCTGATGCGGCTGATGGCGGTGGTCGCCGCGGGCGGGCTGGTCTCCGCGCTGGCGCCCAACCTGCCGGTGCTGCTGGTGGGGCAGGTGTTACAGGGCGCGATGATGGGCGTGCTGCCGCTGTCGTTCATCCTCGTCCGCAAATACCTGCCGCCGGGGGACGCGCAGGTGGCGATCGGGCTGGTCACGGGGCTGTTCATCGGCGGCGGCATGGTCGGGACGCTCATCGCAGGGCCGCTGGCGGAGGGGTTGTCCCGGCATGCGATGTTCGGGCTGCCGACGCTGGTGATCATCGCGGCCACGGTGACCGTGGCCAGGATGATGCCGCGTGACCCGGCGGGACGGCCGGGCGCGGGCGTCGACTGGCCCGGCCTCGCCCTGCTGAGCGGCACCATGATCTCCCTGATGGCCGGTCTGGCGATTCTGCCTCAGATCGGGGCGCGGCCGGTCGTCATCGTCGCGGTGGTCATCGTCACGATCGCGTTCGGGACGGCGTTCGTGCTGGTCGAGCGCAGGGTGGCGGCGCCGATGGTGGACCTCGCGATGCTGACCGCGCCCGGCATGTGGACCTCCTGCGTGATGACGCTGGTCGTCTGCGTGGGGTCGGCGTCCGCGACATACCTCGTCCCGCAGCTCTTCGGGGTCGCGGGCGACGGTTACGGCTTCGGCGTCAGCGCCACCGCGACCGGCCTGCTCCTGCTGCCCAGCCTCATCACCTCGGCGGCGAGCGGCCCGATCGCCGGGTTCGCGGTGCGGCGGTACGGCTCGCGTCCCGTGGCCGTCGCCGGGATCGCCGTCATGGCGGCCACGCTGCTCGTCCTCGCCGCCGCGCACGCCGAGCTCTGGCAGCTCGTCGTCGGCAAGGCGGTGATCGCGCTGGCCGCGGGCCTCTGCGTAACGGCCCTGCTCACCGGTACGACCGGCGCCGTCGCCCAGGCCGATACCGGCATCGCCACCGGCCTCGTCCTGGTGGCCAGGGTCGTCGGATCGGCGGTCGGCATGCAGGCGAGTGCCGGGCTGCTCACCGCCGGCACCGACCCGGTGTCCGGCGTGCCGGGGGAGTCGGGCTTCGTGCTCGGGTTCGTCCTCGCCGGCGTCATCACGGCCACGTCCCTGTTCGTTCACAGAGGAAGGAAGTCCAGTGACATCGAAGCGTGAAGTACTGATCTCCGGCGGCGGCATCGCGGGCCCGGCGCTCGCGTACTGGCTCGGCCGCTACGGCTTCGCCGTCACCCTCGTCGAGAAGGCCGGCGGGCTGCGCGGCGGCGGCTACCCGATCGACGTGCGCGGCACCGCCTTGGAGGTGGTGCGCCACATGAGGATCCTGCCGCGGCTGCGCGCGGCGCACGTGGACACGCACAAGTTCACGTTCCTCGACGTCGCGGGCGACGAGGTGGCGGTGATCGATCCGCGGCTCATCGACGGCAGCGTGGCGGGCCAGGACCTGGAGGTACGCCGCGGCGACCTCGCCGAGGCGCTGCACGCGGCCGTCGGCGACGACGTGGAGTTCGTGTTCGGCGACTCCATCGCGGCCATGACCGAGACCGGGCAGGGCATGGACGTCACGTTCGCGAGCGGCGGGCGGCGGACGTACGAGGTGGTGATCGGCGCCGACGGGCTGCACTCGCGTACCAGAGAGATGGTGTTCGGCCCTGAGGAGCGCTTCCAGCACTACCTCGGCCACTGCTTCGCCGGGTTCACCATGCCGAACATCCTCGGGCTGGCCCACGAGGGGGTGCTGTGGAGCACGCCGGGCCGGGCCGCCGTCCTCTACGCGGCGGGCGACGGCGGCGAGGTGCACGGGTTCCTGAACTTCGCGCGGAAGGACCCGCCGTTCGGCGCCTTCCGCGACCCCGAGGCGCAGCGTGACCTGGTGGCCGCGACCTTCGCCGACGCGGGCTGGCGGGTGCCCGACCTGGTGGCGGCCATGCGGGCGGCGGACGACCTGTTCTTCGACACGGTCAGCCAGATTCGCATGCCGGCCTGGTCGAGCGGGCGGGTGGCGCTGGTGGGCGACGCGGCGTACGCGCCGTCGTTCCTGACGGGGCAGGGCACCAGCCTCGCGCTGGTCGGGGCGTACATGCTGGCCCGTTCGCTGGCCGTGCACCCGGGGCACGAGGAGGCGTTCGCCGCGTACGAGCGGGACATCCGCGAGTTCGTCACCCTCAACCAGGCGCACGTGGACGGCGGCGGCAGCGTGCTCTTCCCCGCGACGCAGGAGGCGATGGACCGGCGCGACGCGATGCTGCGCGACCTCACCGCCGACCCCGTCCCGATGGAGCGGCCGGCCCACTCGGCGCTCACCCTGCCCGGCGTCGCGGGGGAACCGGCGGACGGCGGCGGGCGTTGGTCCTTCCATACGGTGCCCGCAGGCGAAAGGTCATGAGGACGTGCGCAGTTCGGTGTTCGGCAATCTCGGCTCCCAGCAGCTGCCTCCGGGGTTCGCCCTGGAGAACGGCAAGATGCTGCGCGTCCAGCTCCCCGACGACGTGCTGGCCAAGCAGGGGTCGATGGTCGCCTTCCAGGGGGAGATGGACTTCGACTACGAGGGCGGCGGGCTCGGGAAGCTGTTCAAGAAGGCCGTCACGGGCGAGGGCGCCGCGCTGATGCGCGTACGCGGCCAGGGCCTGCTCTACCTCGCCGACAACGCCGACGACATCCATCTGTTCTACCTGGAGAACGAGGGCATCACGGTCAACGGCCGCAACCTGCTGGCCTTCCAGCCGCAGCTGACCTGGGACATCAAGCGGGTCCAGGGGGCGGGCATGGCGGCCGGCGGGCTGTTCAACACGACGATCACCGGCACGGGGTGGGTGGCGGTGACCACCCACGGCACGCCGGTGCTGCTCGACGCGGCGCGCATGCCGACGTTCGCGGACGGGCAGTCGGCCGTGTGCTGGAGCACCTCCCTGCAGGTCGGGGTCAACCGGACGATGAAGGTGGGCGCGCTGATCGGCCGGGGGAGCGGTGAGGCGATGCAGCTCGCGTTCAGGGGTCAGGGGTTCGTGCTGGTGCAGGCCAGCGAGGGCGCGCCGGTGATCAAGGCCCAGTCCTAGATCGCGCAGGTGGGCGCCGGGGCGGTGCCGGCCCCGGTGGACGAGCCGAGGAAGCCGAACGTGGTGGACGCCCCCGGCGCCAGCGAGCCGTTCCACGCCGCGTTCCGCACGGTCACCGAGGAGCCGTTCGCGCTCAGCGTGCCGCCCCAGAGCTGGGTGACGCGCTGACCGTCGGCGTACGTCCAGCTCACCGTCCAGCCGCTCATCGGCGCGGTGCCGGTGTTGGTGACGGTGACCTCGCCCTGGAAGCCGCCCTGCCACTGCCCGGTCGTCTTGTACGCGGCCGTGCAGTCACCGGCCGGCACGGTGGGCGTGACGGTGGGGGTCGGGGTGCCCGCGAGCGCCTCGACCAGGGCCGGGTACCACTTGTCGGACATCTTCTGGTCGCCGGCCGCGTTCGGATGCACCCCGTCGTAGGTGTCGGTGGCGGTGTTGAAGCCTGTCCACTGGTCGACCACGGTGATCGGCGACTGGTCGGTGGAGGTCGCGGCGGCCCAGGCGGGGATGGCGTCGTTGAGGGCCACGGTGCGCCGGCCGCAGTCGGGGCAGGTGGCCGGGTTCATCGGGATGATCTCGGCGACCAGGATCCGCATGTTCGGGTTGCTCGCCCGCATCTGGTTCACCAGCGTGGTGAACGCGCCGAGGATCGTCGCGGGCGCGATGTTGCTCCACACGTCGTTGGTGCCCAGGTGCATGAGCACGACGTCGGGCCGGGTGGCCGAGAGCCAGCCGGGCAGCATGTTCTGGTTCGCGATGTTGGTGGCGAGGTAGCCGCCGTGGCCCTCGTTGTCGCCGTCGTGCGCCACCCCGCAGCCCTGCGGCGGCAGCGTGCCGACGAAGTCGATGTTCGTGTGGCCGGTGCTCTGCAGCCGGTTCCACAGCATGGCCCGCCAGCAGCCGGGGGAGCCGGTGATCGAGTCGCCGAGCGGCATGATCCGTACGGCCGCCGCCTCGGCCGGCGTCGTCGCGAACAGCACGGCCGCGATCACGGTCACCATTCCGGCCAGCACGGCGCCGATTGCGCGCATCGTCCGATCTCCCGTCGTCAGCCTGCGCAGATCGTAAGGAGCAGCGGGCGGAACGGGGAAGGAGGCGATCAGGACCGCGGACGTGACCTGCGGGGACGCATGTAACTTTCAGGCGGGGGAGCGCACCACCGCCAGCGGGCAGGGCGCGTGGTGCAGCATGGCCTGGCTGATTGATCCGATGAGCATGCCGGCGAGTTGCCCGCGCCCGCGCGAGCCCACCACCAACAGCTCGGCCCCGGCCGCCGCCTCCTTCAGCACGTCCACGGGATGCCCGTGCACGATCTCGGCGACCGCCTCGACGCGGGGATGCCGGGCGCGGTACGGCGACAGCGCCTCGTGCAGCGCCCGCAGGTGGCCCTGCTCGCTCTCGGGGTCGGCCGGCCCGAAGCCGCCCGGCTGGGGCCAGGCCCACGCCTGGACCACCCGCAGCCGCGCCCCGCGCAGCTCAGCCTCGGCGAAGGCGAACTCCAGGGCCCGCTCGGCGCATGCGGACAGGTCGGTGCCCGCGACAACCTCGCCGGGCGTGGCGGGGCGGTCGCGGACGAGGACGACGTTCGTCTCGGCGTGCGCGACGACCCCGTACGCGACCGAGCCGACCAGCAGCCCGCGCACGCCGCCGATGCCGCTGCTGCCGACGACCAGCAGCTCGGCCTCGGCGGCGGCCTTGACCAGGGCCGCGCGGGGATCGCCGGGGAGCAGGACGGTCTCCACGCGCGCCTGGGGCCGCTCGCGCAGCGCACGGTCCTTGGCGGAGGTGAGCACGGTCTGCGCGCCCTCGCGCATCCACCGCGCCACCTCGGCGTAACGGACGGGCTGGTCCTCCTCGCACACCCACTTGGGCACGACGTGCGCGACGGTCAGCGGCACCTGGCGCAGCACGGCCTCGGTGGCGGCCCAGCCGGCCGCCTCCAGGCCGGCACGGGAGCCGTCCACACCTACGATGATCAACTCGGCTCCTCAGGACGCGGTGTAGCACTCCACCTCGGCGCGGCGGAACGACAGTCCCTCGGCCTCGGAGTCGCGGACGCACGCGCGCTCCGCCTTGCTGAGCTTGAGCGTGCCGCAGACGGTCACGCCGGAGTAGGTACGGCAGTCGAGTGACGGATCGGTACGGCCGACGCGATAGAGCTCTCTGACGTTCGCGCGGCACTTGGCCTTACCGGTATCGGAGTAGCGGCACTGGGCCAGCAGGGTGTCGAACTGCTCCTGGCTGACCTCGTGCTGTTGCATGCCGTCCCCGGCGGCGGCGGTGGCGCCGGATGCGGCCATCACGACGAGTAGTCCTGCGACAGCGGCGATTCTCATCATGTTTCCCCTGATGGGGTCCGTACCGCTGAGAAGCCCCGCCAAACCTTCTCGCCCTGGTTTGGGATCGCGCCCCGCGTGGGTACGATCACCGCCGTCCAACGCGGGAGCCCGGTGGAGACCGGGCTGAGAGGACGGCTGCCAGCCGCCGACCGCCAGAACCTGCTCCGGGTAATGCCGGCGAAGGGAGTTTGCGCGATGACCGACGCGCGCTTTTCCAAGATCTACAGCGGCGAGCTGCGGGTGCCGATGCGGCGGGTGAACCTGTCGAACGGCACGGCGGTGACGCTGTACGACACCTCGGGCCCGTACACCGACCCCTCCTACGAGCCCGACCTGCGGCGGGGCCTGCCGCGCCGCCGGGCCGGGTGGATCGAGGAGCGGCGGGCCGCCGGGCACCCGGTCACCCAGGTCGGCTGCGCGCGGCGCGGGCTGGTGACCAAGGAGATGGAGTTCGTCGCGGTCCGCGAGGGCGTCACGCCGGAGTTCGTACGGGACGAGGTCGCGGCCGGCCGGGCCATCATCCCCGCGAACGTCAACCACCCCGAGACCGAGCCGATGATCATCGGCCGTGACTTCCTCGTGAAGATCAACGCCAACATCGGCAACTCCGCGGTCACCTCCTCCATCGAGGAGGAGGTGGAGAAGATGACCTGGGCCACCCGCTGGGGCGCCGACACGATCATGGACCTGTCCACCGGCGACGACATTCACGAGACCCGCGAGTGGATCCTGCGCAACTCCCCGGTCCCGGTCGGCACCGTGCCGATCTACCAGGCGCTGGAGAAGGTCAAGGGCCGGCCTGAGGAGCTGTCGTGGGAGGTCTTCCGCGACACCCTGATCGAGCAGTGCGAGCAGGGCGTGGACTACGTGACCGTGCACGCGGGCGTGCGGCTCGCGCACGTGCCGCTCACCGTGCGCCGCAAGACCGGCATCGTCTCGCGCGGCGGCTCGATCATGGCCGCCTGGTGCCTGGCGCACCACCGCGAGAGCTTCCTGTACGAGAACTTCGCCGAGATGTGCGAGATCCTGGCCCGCTACGACGTGTCGTTCTCGCTCGGCGACGGCCTGCGGCCCGGCTCGATCGCCGACGCCAACGACGAGGCGCAGTTCGCCGAGCTGCGCACGCTGGGCGAGCTGACCGTGATCGCGCGCGAGCACGACGTGCAGGTCATGATCGAGGGCCCGGGACACGTGCCCATGCACAAGATCAAGGAGAACGTCGACCTCCAGCGCGAGCTGTGCGACGACGCCCCCTTCTACACCCTCGGCCCGCTCGTCACCGACGTCGCGCCCGGCTACGACCACATCACCTCGGGCATCGGGGCCGCCATGATCGGCTGGTTCGGCACCGCCATGCTCTGCTACGTCACCCCCAAGGAGCACCTCGGCCTGCCGGACAAGGACGACGTGAAGACGGGCGTGATCACGTACAAGATCGCCGCGCACGCCGCCGACCTCGCCAAGGGGCACCCGAAGGCGCAGGAGTGGGACGACGCGCTGTCCGACGCGCGTTTCGAGTTCCGCTGGGAGGACCAGTTCGACCTCTCGCTCGACCCCGACACGGCCCGCGCCTTCCACGACGAGACGCTGCCCGCCGCGCCCGCCAAGACCGCGCACTTCTGCTCGATGTGCGGCCCCAAGTTCTGCTCGATGCGGATCAGCCACGACATCAGGCGGGCCGGTTTCGAGGAGAAGGCCGCCGAGTTCCGGCGCCTCGGCGGCACGATCTACGTGGAGTGACGCATTGTCCGATGTCCAGAGCCGCAGCTCTGGACGAAGATCACGCCGCCGCGCGGAGGAGCCATCAAGGACTCGGGCCGCGTCTAGCCCGGTAGCGTCTCGCCGCCGATCGGGGCCAGCACCTCGCCCGTGTAGTACGAGGACAGCCGGTCGGAGGCGAAGAACACGTACGAGGGGGCGATCTCGTCCGGATGGGCGGGTCGCCCCATCGGCACCTGCTGGCCGAACTTCTCCACCTTCTCCTCCGGCATCGTGGCCGGGATGAGCGGCGTCCACACCGGGCCAGGCGCCACCGCGTTGACCCGGATGCCCCGCTCGACCAGGTTCTGGGCCATGGAGTAGGTGAAGGCGTTGATCGCGCCCTTCGTGGCGGCGTAGTCGATGAGCGACTTGTTGCCGCGCAGGCCGTTGATCGACGAGGTGTTGATGATGGCCGCGCCCTCGCGCAGGTGCGGGAGCGCGGCCTTCATGACGCGGAAGTAGCTGTGGATGTTGACGGCGAACGTGTGCTCCCACTGCTCGTCGTCCAGCTCCTCCAGGCCGCTCACCGGCTCCTGGTAGGCCACGTTGTTGACCAGCACGTCCAGGCCGCCCAGCTCGGAGACGGCCTGCTCGACGACCGACGCGCAGTGCGCGCGGTCGGCCAGGTCGCCGGGCAGCGTCACGCAGCGCCGCCCGGCCTCCTCGACCAGCTTGCGGGTGTGCGCGGCGTCCTCGTGCTCGCTCAGGTACGCGATCGCGACGTCCGCTCCCTCCTTGGCGAACGCCACGGCGACCGCCCTTCCGATGCCCGAGTCGCCGCCCGTGATCAGGGCCTTCTTGCCGGCGAGCAGGTCGCGGCCGACGTAGTCGCGCATCTCGTCGCGCGGCTCAGGAGCCATCTCGCCGGTGCTGCCCGGGTACGGCTGGTTCTGCGGTGGTGGTGTGTGCGACATGCCTTGCGGGCTGCCCGTGGTCAGGTGGGGTTAACGCCCGTCATCGGACGAATCCCTCCGACCTGAGCCAGTCGCGGGCCACCAGCGCCGGCATGCCGCCGTCCACGTCCACCTGCGCGTTCAGGTCCCGCATGACGTCGTCGGTCAGCTTCGCGCTGATCGGCGCGAAGATCTTCGCGATCTCCGGGTGTGCGTCGGCGAGCTGCCTGCGCATCGTCACCGCCGCGTTGTACTGCGGGAAGAAGTGCCGGTCGTCCTCCAGCAGCACCAGGTCGAGCGCCTTGACCCGGCCGTCGGTGGTGGTCATCATGCCGAGCGTGCACTGGCCGCTGGCCACCGAGTTGTAGAGCACGCCGACCGACACCCTGCGCACGTTCGCCCTCGGCACCTCCTCGCCGTACGTCAGGCCGTAGCCCTTGAGCATGCCGAGGAAGCCGTCGTCGCGGCCGAACGTCTCGTGGTCCACGCAGAACGTGCGCTGCGCCACCGGCACCTTGGGGATGTCGGAGATCTTCGACAAGCCCCACTTCTCGGCCGACGCCCGGGTGACGCCGATGGCGTAGCTGTTGTTCAGCGGGGCGGGCGGCAGCCACACGATGCCGTTCTTGCGCAGGTCGAGGTCGCGTACGGCCTCGTACTGCGCCTCCGCCCCCTGGACGGGCTTCTGCTGTCCCAGGTAGGTGATCCAGCCGGTGCCGGTGTACTCCCACATCAGGTCGGTGCCGCCGCGGATGAGCGAGGCGCGGGCGTTCACGCTGCCCTGGACGTTGGTCCTGTCCTCCACGTCCGCGCCCGCCGCGGTGAGGGCGAGCACGGCGATCTTGCCGAGCACGAGCTGCTCGGTGAACTCCTTGGACGTCACCCGTACGCGCTGCCCTTCGAGCCCCGGCACCGGGCGGATGCCGCCCGGCTCCACCGGCGGCACGAACGACGACGCCGGCCGCAGCCCGCAGGCCACGACGCAGACCAGGACCGCCACGGCCGCCAGGAACGCCCTCATGAGAGCCCCTTCGGCGACAGCAGCCGCTGCGCCAGGCCCGCCGCCCAGTCGATGAGCAGCGCCAGCACCGCGATCAGCACGCAGCCGGTGACCAGGATCAGGCTGCGCTGCGTGCTCACCCCCGCGGTGATCAGGTCGCCCAGACCGCCCGAGCCGATGAACGCCGCGATGCCCGCCGTGCCCACGTTCAGCACCAGCGTCGTACGGATGCCCGACAGGATCACCGGCACCGCCATCGGCAGCTCGACCTTGAACAGCACCCCTGACGCCGACATGCCGATGCCGCGCCCCGCGTCCACCAGGCGCGGGTCCACCTGCTCCAGGCCCACCATCGTGTTGCGCAGCGTCGGCAGCAGGCTGTAGGCGAACAGCGCCGCCACCGCCGTCCAGAACCCGATCTGGAACACCACCGCGAGCAGCACCACCAGGCCCACCGCCGGGGTGGCCTGGCCCAGGTTCACCAGCGACAGCACCACCGGCGTGGCCTTACGCAGCCCGCGCCTGGTCAGCAGCACGCCCAGCGGCAGCGCCACCAGCAGCACCAGCACGGTCGAGAAGAACACCAGCTGGATGTGCTCCCACGTGCGGCGCATCAGGAACGTCAGGTTGAGCGAGCCGCGCTCGATGCTGTCCAGCGGAGCGACCTGCGTGTAGACGATCATCGCGGCGGCTACGGCGAGGTAGCACAGCGGGGGCAGGATCGCGCGCCAGGACCGCCCGATGCGCGGCTCAGGGGTGGTCGCCTCCCTGTCGGCGGCGCTTTCGACCGTCATCGGGCACCGCTCCTGCGGTGGCGGCGCTCGCGTTCGCGCGCCTTGATCGTCTGGATCGCGTTCTGCACCGTGCTCAGCGACAGCGCCCCCGCGTACGAGCGCCGCCTGCCCTCCACCGGCACCACGTCGGTGTCGGCGTTGAGCAGCGCCTCCAGGGCGTCCTGCAAGGTCATGCGGTGGTGGATGGTGCCGGTGACCGGGTCGCCCGCCGTACCGACCGGGCCGGTCCGGCCTTCGAGGTCGGCCTGGCTCACCCAGCGCAGCGGGCGGCGCATCCCGTCAGTGATCAGCGCGTAGCCGCGGCCGTCGCGCTCGATCTCGCGCAGCAGCTCCGCGCAGTCACGGTCCTCCGAGAAGTACGGCACCTGGTCCAGGTCGATGTCGCCCACCTTCGTCAGCCGCAGCAGGCGCATCGACGAGCCGGCGCCCAGGAACTGCTCGACGTAGTCAGTGGCCGGGTTCGTGAGGATCTCGGCAGGGCGGGCGTACTGCACGATGTGGCCGGGCCGCTGCATGATCGCGATGTGGTCGCCGATCTTGAGCGCCTCGTCCACGTCGTGCGTGACGAAGACGATGGTCTTGGCCAGGTCGTCCTGGAGGCGGAGCAGCTCGTCCTGGAGGCGTTCGCGGGTGATGGGGTCGAGCGCGCCGAACGGCTCGTCCATCAGCAGCACCGGCGGGTCGGCGGCCAGCGCCCTGGCCACGCCCACGCGCTGCTGCTGGCCGCCCGACAGGCGGCGCGGATAGCTGTCGCGGAACGTCTCGGGCTCCAGCCCCACCAGCGTGAGCAGCTCGTCCACCCGCTCGGCGATGCGCGCGCGGTCCCAGCCGAGCATCTTCGGCACCTGGGCGATGTTCGCCGCCACCGTCATATGGGGGAACAGCCCGGCCTGCTGGATCACGTACCCGATGTGGCGGCGCAGCCGGTCGGGGTCGATCTCGCGGGAGTTCTGGCCGTTGATGATGATGTCGCCAGAGGTGGGCTCGATCAGCCGGTTGATCATGCGCATCGTGGTCGTCTTGCCGCAGCCCGACGGGCCGAGCAGGACCACGATCTCGCCCGCCTGGATGTCGAGGTCCAGCTCCTGTACGGCGGGCTCGCCGCCGCCGGGGAACGACTTGGTCACCTTGCGCAGCTCGATCGGCACGCCGCCGGTCGTCGCGGGCCGCTGCAGGTCAGCCACGGGCACCTCCGGTCGCGGGCCGCCGGCTCGGCGTGGTCAGCCGGCCGATGAGCACGAAGACGCCGTCGAAGATCAGCGCCAGGATCGCCACGCCGATCGTGCCCGTCAGCGTGGCGTTGACCGCGTTCGCGCCGCCGAGCCTGGCCAGGCCGGAGAAGATCTGCTCGCCGAGCCCCGGGCCCGACACGAACGCGGCGACCGCGCCGATGCCCATCGCGAGCTGCGTGGCCACCCGGATGCCGGTGAGGATCACCGGCCAGGCCAGCGGCAGTTCCACCCTGGCCAGCGACCTGCGGCGGCTCATCCCGATGCCGCGGGCGGCGTCGACCAGCAGGGGGTCCACGCCCTGCAGGCCGACGACGGTGTTACGGACGATGGGCAGCAGCGCGTACAGGACGATCGCCGTCACGGCGGGGGCCACGCCCAGGCCGAGCGGCGGGATCAGCAGGCCCAGCATGGCCAGCGACGGCACCGTGAACAGCACCCCCGCCGCCGCTATCGCGAAGGCCGACGGTCTGACGCGGCGGTAGGTGGCCACGCCGATGAGCACGCCGAGCACGGCCGCCACCAGGACACACTGGGCGACCATGCTGGCGTGCTGCAGCGTCTCGAAGACGATGAGATCCCATCGGTCTTCGATGTACTCCCACAAGGTCATCTCTTCCCCCGTAACCGGGATGCCGCACCTCAAACGCCCCATCTGTCACTTTGTTCCCAACAATGAGGTGGGGAGGGTTGCGTCTTGACCCGGCGCTTCACCGCTTTAGATGAGAGGTTTCTCATCTGGGCCTCAGCGTGGTCTCCTCGAAGGGCGGCAGGGTCGGGGCATGAGACATCGGGGCACGGTGATCCTCCTCGTTCTGGGGGCCGCGGCGGTCGGGTTCATGTCGGTGGGGCTGGTGCGGGCCGCCGATCAGGGGGCCGACCTGGGCGGGCCCATCGTCGTCACGCCCGAGCCCCCGGGGTCGCTGACCTCGTCGACGCGGGCCTCCACACCGTCGCCGTCGCCCTCCTCCTCGTCCTCGCCGTCGCCCTCCTCGTCTTCGCCGTCGGGCTCCTCGCCGTCCGCGGCCTCCCCGTCCGAGGGGTCTCCGTCCGCCCGGGACGGCACCCCTGATGCGGAGCCGCGGGTGAGCGAGCGGGCCGCCGCCGAGCGCAGGTCCAGGGCCGAGCCGGTCGCGCCGCCTCCGCCGCGGCGCGGAGGCGGCGGTTTCGCCGATGACGACGACGGGGGCGATGATGACGACGGTGACGACGCCGGTGATGACGCCGGTGACGACGACTGACGAGGAGGCCACATGCGGGTGAGCGCCCGTGCCCGGATCGTGGGCTGGATGCTCGCCGTCGTCGGCCTCGCACTCGCCGTCGCGATCTTCGCCACCTGGACCATCCTGCTCGCCCGGCTCGACGACCGCATGACCCACGAGCTCGGCAACGAGGTCGACAAGCTGCGCCGCTACGCCGCCACCGCCCTCGACCAGCGGACCGGGCGCAAGGTCACCGACGTGCGCGACCTGCTGACCGGCTACCTCGCGGTCAACGCGCCCGACCGATGGGAGACGTTCTTCAGCATCGTCGACGGCCGCGCCGACCGCGCCACCTCCGTGCCGCCGCCGGTCCCGCTCGACGGCGACGCGGAGCTGGTCGCCGACATGGCCGAGGCCACGCGCGTCGAGCGCGACGAGGTCGAGACCAGCCGGGGAACGGTCCAATACGCGGTCATCCCGGTCACCGTGTCGGGCGACGCCCGCCAGGGGCACTTCGTCGTGGCCATCTTCTACGACAGGCACCGCGACGAGATCGTGGACGCCGTACGCGTGCTCGGGCTGTCCGCGCTCGCTGCTATGGCGCTGGCCGGGGCGGCCGGCTGGCTCGTGGCCGGGCAGGTGCTCGCGCCGCTCCGGCTGGTCAGGCAGACCGCCGAGCAGATCAGCGACTCCACCGACCTGACCCGCAGGCTCGACGTGCCCGGCGACGACGACGTGGCGGCGGTCGCGGCGACGTTCAACCACATGCTCGACCGGCTGGAGCAGGCGTTCGTCGTGCAGCGGCACTTCATGGACGACGCCGGACACGAGCTGCGCACCCCCATCACCGTCATCCGCGGCCACCTCGAGCTGATGGGCGACGACCCCGCCGACCGCGCCGAGACCCTCGCCCTCGTCACCGACGAGCTCGACCGCATGAACCGCATCGTCGACGACCTGCTCACCCTCGCCAAGGCCGAGCAGCCCGGCTTCCTCGCGCTCGACAACGTCGAGCTGGCCGACCTCACGGTCAGCGTCGTCGCCAAGGCCCGCGCGCTCGGCGCCCGCACCTGGCGGGTCGACGAGGTGGCCGAGGCCAAGCTGCCCGCCGACCGGCAGCGGCTCACCCAGGCGCTCATGCAGCTCGTCGCCAACGCCGTGCGCCACACCGCCGACGGCGACCTCATCGCCGTCGGCTCCGCCGTCCGCGACGGCCGCGTCGAGCTGTGGGTACGCGACAGCGGGCCCGGCGTCCCGACCGCCGAGCGCGAGCGCATCTTCGGCCGGTTCGTCCGTGGGGCCGGCCGCACCGGCGCGCACGACGGGGCCGGGCTGGGCCTCGCCATCGTGCGCTCCATCGCCCAGGCCCACGGCGGCCACGTCCGCGTGATCGACGCGCCCGGCGGTGGCGCCTGCTTTGTCATGTCCCTGCCGATGTGGGAGTTGTGGAGGCTCGGATGAACCGCATCTTGATCGCCGAGGACGAAGCCAGGATCGCGGCCTTCGTGGAGAAGGGGCTGCGGGCCAACGGCTTCGTGACGGCCGCGGTGGGCGACGGGGTGGCGGCGTACGATCTGGCCGCTGCGGGCGGGTTCGACCTGCTCATCCTCGACATCGGGCTGCCGCGCAGCGACGGGTTCACCGTGCTGCGGCGTCTGCGCGAGGCCATGGTCACCATCCCCGTGATCATCCTTACCGCGCGCGACAGTGTCAGCGACACCGTGGCCGGGCTGGAGGGCGGGGCCGACGACTACATCGCCAAGCCCTTCGCCTTCGAGGAACTGCTGGCCCGGGTGCGGCTGCGGCTGCGCGCCGACCGTACACCTGAGGTGACCGTGCTGCGGGTGTCGGACTTGTCGCTCGATCTGCGGACGCGGCGGGTGTACGTGGGGGATCGGGCGGTCGATCTGTCGACCCGCGAGTTCGCGCTGGCCGAGATCTTCTGCCGCCACCCCGACCAGGTCCTCACCCGTGAGCAGTTGCTGAGCCACGTGTGGGGCTTCGACTTCGACCCCGGCTCCAACGTCGTGGACGTCTACGTCCGCTACCTCCGCCGCAAAATCGGCCCCGAACGCATCGAAACGGTCCGCGGCACCGGCTACCGCATGCGAATCGCCTGACTCCCGGCCATCGCCCGCGCTGCGGCCTGCCCGCAACGCGGCTGCATGAGAGCCGCCTGATGGCGCCGGCCACCGAACGGGAGCCGCCTGATGGCGCCGGCCACCGAACGGGAGCCGCCTGATGGCGCCGGCCACCGAACGGGAGCCGCCTGACCGCCCCGTTCATCGCACGAGGTTGGGCCTGCCCTGCCCGCAGTGGCGACCGCACACGCCTGCCGGCGGGGCCGCTGCCTGCGAACTGCCTGATCGCAGGAGGAAGCGACAGGCGAGCCGCCTACGCTCCCGTATGAGCCGCCTGATCGGATCTGCCGCCCGCTCGTCAGCCGCACCCGTTCGCCGATCGCGCGTCCGCTCCCAGGTCACCGCCTTCGCCGGCCACCGCTCGTCGGTCACTGCGCACGTCATGCCGGCGCTGGATGAGAGTCGCCTCATCATCGCCTCACTTCCACCTCACCCCCGCCTACCAAGCTGTTCACCAGGAAGCCAACGAAAGGAGCAGCCTTGGCAGCCGGACTGGCGATGGACCTCGTGGCGATCCTCGTACTCGCCTATGGGCTCTACTACCGCCGACACCACCGCCGTGATCTGTTGTTCGCCTACATCGCCCTCAACGTGGGCATCTTCGCCGTCGTGTCCCTGCTGCTGGTCCAGCGGGTCGACATCGCCGTCGGGTTCGGCCTGTTCGGGGTGCTGTCCATCATCCGCCTGCGGTCGAGCGAGATCACCCAGCAGGAGATCGCCTACTACTTCATCGCGATCGTGCTGGGCCTGGTCAACGGCATCGCCGGCGCGTCGTGGCCGTTGACCGCCCTCCTGCTGAACGCCGTCCTCCTCACCGTCATCTACGTCGCCGACCACCCCCAGGTCCTCGGCCGCACCCGACATCAGGTCGTCACCCTCGACGTCGTCCACGCCGACCCCGACCTGCTCCGTGCCGACCTGGAGAGCCGGCTGCGGGCGAAGGTGCTGCAGTGGGAGGTGACGCAGGTGGACTACGTACGCGACGTGACGGTGGTCGACGTCCGCTTCGCCTCCACCCCGCCCCTCGGCGTAGGAGCCCGCTGATGCCGACCATCCATCGAGCGCCCCTCACCGCCTGCGGGTCCACCCCCAACCTGCCGTCCACCGGGTGCCGCATACCTGGGGCCCGTGGCCTGCCGCCCGGCGATCGGGGCCTGCCGCCCGGCGATCGGGGCCTGTCGCCCGGCGATGGGGGCCTGCCGTTCGCGAGCCTCGCGTCCGCGTCGGAGCACGGCCGGTCCGCCGACGAGACGCAGGTCCACGTACGGCGGGGGGAGGGGTTCGTCGGGCGGCCCTACGCCGACGCGTTGCTCGCCGGGGTCGCGGCCCGGTTGCCGGGCATGGAGCTGGACGACGTCCCCCAGCTCATGAGCCGGGTCGACCGCAAATACATCGTGACGGCCGCCACCATGTCCCACCTGGCCGCCGAGCTGGGCGACCGGTTCCAGGTGCTGCGCATCGACGGCCGCCGTCAGTTCCGCTACACCTCCACCTACTACGACACCCCCGACCTGCTCACCTACCACCACCACCGGCAGGATCGCCGGCGCCGGTTCAAGCTCCGCACCAGGACCTACCTCGACGGTGGCGGCCACTGGCTGGAGCTCAAGCTGAGCGGCGCCAGGGGCAGCACCGACAAACACCGCATCCCGTACGACGGCGCTCCTGGGCAGCCGCTCACCGAGGAGGCGCTCGACTTCGCCCGCGACACACTACTCAAAGAGCTGCACCTCGTCGCACCCGAGCCGCTGCAACCGGTGCTGGCCACCGACTACAGACGGGTGACTTTCATCGACCAGTCGGGTGGCGCCCGCCTCACCTGCGACACCGGCCTGGTGTGCCGTGACGGCCACCGCCGCGCCCCCGCCCGTGGCGACCTGGTCCTGCTGGAGTCGAAGTCGGTGGACGGCCGCGCGCTGGCCGACAAGGTGCTACGCGGCCTCGGGGTGCGCCCGGTCAGCGTGAGCAAATACTGCCTGGCCGTCGCCGCCCTGCGCGCCCAACCCGCCAACCGCTGGCACCCCATCCTCCACCGCTACCTCCTCCCAGCCGGATGACGGTGTACGACGGGTCCGCCGGGAGGTGGGAGTGGTCCCTGGGGCGGGTTGCCCCCGCCTACGTGGGTGTGAGGGCGCTGGTCAGGTTGGGCGTTGGGGATGCGGGTCCGCAGGGCGCTGGCGCTGGCGCTGGGGTGTTAGGGGTGCCGGTGCAGAGTATGGGGGTGGGGGTTGCGGGTCTGGGGCTGGTGTGTTGGGGTGCGGGTTCAGGGTGTGTGGCTGGGGTGTTGGGGTGCGGGTTCAGGGTGTGTGGCTGGGGTGGTGGGGTGCGGTTCAGGGTGTGTGCTGGGGTGGTGGGGTGCGGTTCACGGTGTGTGCTGGGGTGGTGGGGGGTGGTTGTTCGGTGAGTTTCTTGGGGTGGTCGGGGCTTGTCCCCCTTGCGAGCTACGCGCAGTTGTCCACCGTGTGGTGACGACCGGCAGGGGGTCGGATCCATAGCGTTTGGGGTGTCGGGGGCGAGCCGACTAAGCGGCCGCCGGCACCGTCGGTCGGTCAGGCCGGCGGACTGAGACTCGCTTGGGAGGATGACATGATCCGGACGTTCAAGGCAGCCGCTGTGATCACCCTGTGCGCCGCCGTCGGCCTGGGGGCCGCCGCGGGGCCGGCCGCCGCTGCCGAGGAGTGGGACCCGTTCGCGAACACCAACATGGCGAGCTGGGATCCGTTCTCCGGGGGGAAGCGCGTCGCGGACCCGTTCGTCGGCACCAAGAAGATCAAGGTCGCGGCCAAGTCGGTGAACGTGTCGTGCTCGGGGCGGCCGGCCAAGGGGCGCAAGCCGGTCATCGTGCTGCTGGCGGGCATGGGTGACGGGCTGGACAAGCTGGCCAAGCTGCAGAAGACGCTGAGCAAGAAGAACCGGGTCTGCTCGTACGACCGGCTCGGCGAGGGCGCGAGCGACAAGCCGTCCGGCAAGCAGACCTTCGCCAGCACGGGCAAGATCCTGACCGGGGTGCTCGACCGGGTCGCGGGCAGGCAGCCGGTCGTGCTGGCCGGGCACTCGCTGGGCGGGCTCATCGCCGCCCGGTACGCCCCCGAGCACCGCGACCGGGTCAAGGGCCTGGTGCTGCTGGACGCCACCCCCTCCACCATGCTGCGCGACGTCAAGAAGGCGATCCCGGCGTCGGCCAAGGGCCCGGCGGCCGAGCTGCGGGCGCAGAACCTCGCGGTCTTCCAGGGGCAGAACCCCGAGATGCTGGTCGTTCCCGACGGTAAGGTGCGCTACGCCGGGAACATCCCGGTCGAGGTGATCAAGCACGGTAAGCCGTACCTCGCGGCGCTCCCGACGTACGGGCCGAAGCTGGAGCGGGCGTGGACCGCCGGTCAGCGCAAGTGGCTGGCCCTGTCCCGGCAGAGCCGCCTGACCGTGGCCAAGAAGAGCGAGCACTACATCTACGTCGACCAGCCCGAGGTCGCCGTCAAGGCCATCCAGACCGTCGCCACCGAGGCCGCCCGCCACGGCCGCTGAACCTGGCCAGAGGTGTGGCGTCTGGGGGGTACGAAGCACGGCCGCTGCCGGGGGTGGGCACCTGCCCGGCAGCGGCCGGCAAGTTTCCATGCCCGGCCGAATCCCAGGTCCGGATTTTTGGGGAAATGCGGCTTTCCGGTTGATTAGTGGTAATCGTGGGCGATCGGCTGGGCTGGGGCGTGTGCCTGGAGAAAGGTCGCAGGGCTCGCCGGGGCGCACCGGAAGAAGGGCTGCGGGGAGCGCCGGGGTGGCCCAGGAGAAGGGCTGCGGGGAGCGCCGGGGTTGCACATCGGGACAGCGCGAGAGCTCGCCGGGCGTACTTCGGGAAAGGCTGCGGGGGCTGGCCCGGGGGCGTCTGGAGGCAGGGGGTGGGATTTGCCGGGGGTGGGTGGGGACGCTCGACAAGGGGGCTTCGTGGTGATAGGCAGGGACTTGACCTGCGGATATGAGCGAATGCCTGCGAGAGTGGTGACCGGGTTCTGGCGTGATGTCTGGTTGTTCGGTGGGCAGGCTGCTTGCGTAACAAGGGATATTTTCTCATGCTTGAGCGCATTCATGAGATACCGGGCGTCTTGCTGAGTGCGGATGAATATCTCGACGACTTCTGGCCTAATTTCCGGAAAATTGATGACGTGTTCTGGAAGCTGGAGCGCATCCAAAGCTTTCGGGAGGCCGGGGAGCCGAGCTGGGTCGCGATGATGGAGGGCGACTGGGATCGTTCGCTCAAGCTCATCGACGACAAGCCCATCGGCCTGTTCGACAGCCGGGGCGGGCTGATGCGGGAGTGCGAGCGCCCGGCCGAGAACTTCCTGCGCCGCCGCATCAGGATCGTGGAGCAGCCGGTCACGCCGTACCTGCAGTGGGAGATGCACGTGCTGGCGCTGCGGGTGGCGACCGTCGAGCAGGTACGGGTGCTCGACGCGGGCGAGGTGGCCGAGCTGGAGGGCGGGCGGCGGCTGCCGGAGCTGGTGGTGCTGGGAACCGTGGTGATGTACGAGGTGACGTACGACGAGGCTGGGACGCACAGCGGGGCGCGGCGGATCGACGACCGGGAAGTGATCGAGGCCTGCCACGGCGAGCTGGACAAGCTGTTCGCGGCGGGTGAGGACTTCCGGGCCTATTACGACCGGGAGATCGTGCCGTTGCCGGCGCCCCGGGTGAGCGTCTGAGGGTGCGGGCCTACAACGGCAGGTCCCCGGTGGCGGCCGAGGTGGAGCCGGTGGCCTGGTAGGCGGCGATGGTGCGCTCGGCGATGCGCATCTGGTGGATCTCGTCGGCCCCGTCGGCGAAACGGGCCCACCGGGCGTGCTGGAACATGTGGGCCAGCGGCGTGTCCGTGGAGTAGCCGAGCGCGCCGTGCACCTGGATCGCGCGGTCGATGATCCGGTTGAGGCTGTTGGCGACGAAGTGCTTGGCCATGGAAACCTCCGTACGGAAGTCCTCGCCCTTGTCGATCTTCGAAGCGGCGTGCAGGACCATGAGCTTGCACTGATAGAGCTCCATCGCCGAGTCGGCGATCATCCACTGGATGCCCTGCTTCTCGGCCAGCAGCGAGCCGTGGCTGTAGCGGTTGAGCGCGCGGTCCACCATCATGTCGAGGGCCGTCTCGGCCTGGGAGATCCAGCGCATGCAGTGGGCCAGCCGGGCCGGGCCGAGCCGATACTGCCCGAGCCGGTGCCCGTTGCCCCGCCCGCCGAGGATGGCGCTGGACGGCACGCGCAGGTCCTTGATGACGATCTCGCTGTGACCGGTGGAGCCGTGCATGGTCTCCACCTCGCGGACGTCGTTCCAGCCCGGGTTGGGCAGGTCGATGAGGAACGCGGTGTTGGCGCCCCGCGACCCCTCCGGGACGTCCTTCTCGGTACGGGCGATGAGGATCGCGAAGTTGGCTCGCCGCGCGTTCGAGATGAACCACTTGTGACCGTTGATGAGCCATTCGTCCCCGTCCTGCACGGCCTCCGTACGGATCAGCGTCGGGTCGGAACCGGCCACCTCCGGCTCGGTCATGGCGAAGCAGGACATCTTCCTGCCTTCCAGGAGCGGCCGGAGGTACTTCTCCTTCTGCTCGTCGTTCGCCCAGTGCAGGAGCGTGTGCATGTTGCCCTCGTCGGGGGCCTGGCAGTTGAGCACCCACGGGCCGATGCGGGTCTTGGCCGCCTCCGACTGCACCATGGCCAGCTCGACGTGCCCGAGCCCCATGCCTCCCCACTCCTTCGGCATGTGCGGCAGCCACAGCCCCTGCTCCTGGGCGAGCGAGCGCAGGTGGAAGATCGTGCGCAGGTACGCGTCGCGGTCCCCCTCCTGCACCTCGTCCATGGCGGGGATGACCGTGCCCTGGATGAACGCGCGGACCCGCTTGCGGATCTCCTCGTGCTCGGGGGCGAGGGTGAAGTCGATGGCCATGCGGTCGTACCTCTCAGTGTTCTCGGTGGGTGATCAGTCGGGGAAGTGGCAGGCCAGCCAGTGGTCCTCGCCGATCCGCCGGATCTGGGGCTCCTCCTGCGCGCACCGCGCCGCCGCGCGCGGGCAGCGGGTACGGAAGCGGCACCCCGTCGGCGGGCTGACCGGCGACGGCGGCTCGCCGCTGATCAACATGTCGGCGGGCGGCAGGTCGAGGCCGCCGCCCGGGATGGAGGCGATCAGGGCTTTCGTGTACGGGTGCGCCGGCCGGCCGATCAGGTCGGCGCTGGGCGCCAGCTCGCACACCTTGCCCAGGTACATCACCATGATCCGGTCGCTGACGTTCTTCACCACGGCCAGGTCGTGGGCGATGAAGACGAGCGTGAGCCGGAAACGCTCCTTGAGGTCCTCCAGGAGTCCCAGGATCTGCGCCTGCACCGACACGTCGAGCGCCGACACCGGTTCGTCGCAGATCACCACCTCGGGGTCGAGGACGAGCGCCCTGGCGATCGAGACGCGCTGGCACTGCCCGCCGGAGAACTCGTGCGGCCTGCGGACCGCCGCCGTCTCCGGGTCCAGGCCGACGGCTTCCAGCACCTCGTCCACGCGGTCGCCCGGCAGGTTCCAGACGCGGGGGCCCTCGCCGACGATGTCGCGGACGCGGCGGCGCGGGTTGAGCGAGGAGATCGGGTCCTGGAAGATCATCTGGAGGCGCCTGCGGGTCCTGCGCAGGGCCTCGCCGCGCAGCTCGGTCAGCTCCACCCCGTCGAGCCGTACGGAGCCCGAGCGCGGCGGCGGGAGCTGGACGAGCGCGCGGGCGGCGCTCGACTTGCCGCAGCCCGACTCGCCCACGATGCCCAGGGTCTCGCCGCGCGCCAGGTCGAAGCTCACACCGGACACGGCGCGCACAGTGCGACCTCGGCCGGCGGGAAACTCCACCACCAAATCCTCCACCCGCAACAACACGTCGTCACGGCCCCGAAGGTGCGTATTTCCACTACCGGCCATCAGGGGCTCGCCTCTTTTCGGGGGGAAGGGGGAGCGACACGTCGCCGTGGGGGTGGAGGTGCGCATTTCCACTACCGGCCATCAGGGGCTCGCCTCTTTTCGGGGGGAAGGGGGAGCAACACGTCGCCGTGGGGGTGGAGGTGCGCGTTTCCATCACCGGCCACTGGGCTCACCTCTCTCTGCGAGGTCGGAGGAGGGTGCGGAGTCGAGGGTTGAGTCGGGTCCTGCTGAGGCGCGGGGGTGCCAGCAGGCGTAGGTGTGGGGGTGGTCGGTGAGGAGTGGGGGCGCATCCTCGGCGCAGCGGGCGGTCGCGTACGGGCAGCGGGCGCGGAAGGCGCAGCCCTGTGGCAGGTCGACCAGATCGGGTGGGCGGCCGGGGATGACGCGGAGGCGGTGGTGGACGGGGTCCGTCAGGCGGGGCGCGGCCTGGAGGAGGGCCTCGGTGTACGGCATGCGGGGCCGCGCGAACACCTCGGCGGCGGGCCCGCGCTCGACGATCCGCCCCGCGTACATGACGATGACCTCGTCGGCCCACCGGGCGACGACGGACAGGTCGTGGCTGACCAGCACCACCGCCATGTCCCGCTCCTCGCGCAGCCGGTGCAGCAGCCGCAGCACCTGGTCCTGGATGGTGACGTCGAGCGCGGTGGTGGGCTCGTCGGCGAACAGCACGTCGGGCCGGCACGACAGCGCCATCGCGATCGTGACCCGCTGCCGCATCCCGCCCGAGAGCTGGTGGGGGTAGCGGCGCAGCATGCGGGCCGGGTCGGGGATGCCGACGGAGGCGAGCAGGCGGACGGCCTCGTCGCGGGCCTCGCGCCGGCTCATCCGCAGGTGCACCCGGAGCGGCTCGGCGACCTGGGTGCCGATCGTGCGGACGGGATTGAGCGCGGTCATGGGGTCCTGGAACACGGTGCCGAGCCGCAGCCCGAGCACGGAGCGCATCTCGGCGGGCCCGTACGCGGTGAGGTCGTCGCCGGACAGCAGGACATGGCCGCCGCGTACGGCGGTGCCCGGCAGCAGGCCGAGGATCGACCGGATCAGCATGGACTTCCCCGACCCCGACTCGCCGACGATGGCCAGCGTCCTGCCCCGGTCGAGGGCGAAGGAGACGCCGTCCACGGCCTTGACCAGGCCGCGCGGGGTGACGAGGTGGGTGCGCAGCCCCTCGACCTGGAGCAGCGCGTCAGCCACGGGAGCGATGGGGGCGGGGGCGGCGATCTCGGGAGCCTGTCGCACCGGCTCCAGGCCGCTCTCGCGGACGTCCGTCAGCGACCGCAACCGGTCCCCGACCAGGTTGAACGAGAGCACGGTCAGGAACATCACCACGGAGGGAGCCAGCACCACGTGCGGCGCGGTCTCCATCAGCGTGCGGCCCTCGTTGATGAGGCCGCCCCAGGTGGGCGTGGGCGCCTGGACGGACAGGCCGAGGAAGGCCAGGCTGCCTTCGGCGACGACGACCACGGCCATGCCGATGAACGCGTACGAGGCGGCGGGCACGGCCACGTTCGGCACGATCTCCCGCCACAGGATGCGCCGGTCGCGGGTGCCGAGCACGCGCGCGGCCAGCACGAACTCCCGCTCCGCGAACGTCAGCGTGGCCCCTCTGATGAGCCGCACCCACGAGGGGATGCCCAGGACACCGAGCACGATGAGCACGTTCCGCAGGCTCGCCCCGGCGAAGGCGACCACGGCCAGCGCGAACACCAGGGCGGGGAACGCCTGCGCGACGTCGTTGACCGCCATGATGACCGCGTCGGCGGCCTTGCGGCGGTAACCGGCCAGGATGCCGAGCGGCGCGCCGATGCCGAGGCCGAGCAGGACGGCGCCGACGCCCACGCCGAGCGAGACGCGGGCGCCGTACACGACCCTGCTGAGCACGTCGCGGCCGAGCCCGTCGGTGCCGAACGGGTGCGCCGCACTGGGCCCCGACTGCGGCGGCCCGGCCAGCGTCTCGTCGTAGCGGGCGAGCGGCAGCAGGTCGGCGAGCACGGCGGCGAGCAGCACGAGCCCGATCCAGCAGGCCGCCAGCCAGAAAGCGGGACCGAGCCGCCTACCGGGCCGCCTACCGGGCCGCCTACCGGGCCGCCTGCCGGGCCGCCTACTGGGCCGCCTACGCACGCCGGATCCTGGGGTCGACGGCGGCGTACACCAGGTCCACCGCGAAGTTGACGACCACGTAGCCGACCGAGATCAGCACGACGCCTCCCTGAACCGTCAGGTAGTCGCGGGAAAAGATGGAGTCGACGATGAGCCGCCCGACGCCGGGCAGGCCGAACAGGGTCTCGATGATCACCGTGCCGCCGATGAGCGCGCCCAGGTTGAGCCCGACGGCGGTGATGAGGGTGATCGCGGAGGGGCGCAGCGCGTGCCGCCACAGGATGCGGCGCGGCGACAGGCCGCGGGCCCGCGCGAGCGTGATGTAGTCCTCCTGGAGGGTGGCGATCAGGTCCGTACGCAGCAGCCGCGCATAAACGGCCAGCTGCCCGCAGCCGAGCGTCACCGCGGGCAGGATCACGGAGGTGAGGTTCCACCCGAGGTCGAGCGAGATCGGCGTCCACCCGGTCGCCGGCAGCACCTGCCAGGTGACCGCGAAGAGCAGGATCAGCAGCACCCCGAGCACGAACACGGGTGTGGACAGCAGCGCGAAGCTGAGCGCGGTGAGCGCCTGGTCGAGGGCGCGGCCGGCGCGGCGGGCGGCGGCCACGCCGACGGGGATGGCGAGGCCGAGCGCGATGAGCTGCGCGGCGACGAGCAGCTCCAGCGTGACGGGCAGCCGCTCGGCCAGCTCGGCGGCGACGGGCATCCTGGTGATGTACGAGGTGCCGAAGTCGCCGGTCGCGAGCCCGCCCAGCCAGTCGGCGTAGCGCACCAGCAGCGGCTGGTCGAGCCCGAGCTCCTGGCGGAGCTGGGCGCGGGCCTCCTCGGTCGCCGACAGGCCCAGGATCTGCGTGACCGGGTCACCGGGCAGCAGGTTGAGCAGCACGAACGACAGGAAGGTCACCACGACCAGCACCACCGCGAGCCGGACCAGCCGGTGGAGGAGGATCACCGCTCGCTGACCCAGAGCTGGCCGAACGGGTGGTACGGGATGGGCGAGCCGGTCAGCGGCAGACCCTTCTCACCGTCGGGCAGCAGGTGCTCGCCGATGCCGCGCACCTTGGTCCGCGCCACGATGGCGCCGGTGTCGAGGTGGTCGATGAACACGTACGGCACCAGCTCGCGCAGGCGTTCCTGGACGGTGGCGTACGCCTGCTTGCGCACGGCCTCGTCGGCGACGGCCCTGCCCCGGTCGAAGGCGGCGCTCAGCTTGTCGTCCTTGAGCCTGGTCATGTTGAGCGAGACCTCGCCGACGGGCTTGGCGTAGCCCTGGTGCATCCAGATGTACTCGCCGTCGGGGTCCTGCGAGGAGAACTGGGTCCAGACGGTGGCCGCGAAGTTGCCGGTGATGGCCCGGTTGATCAGGTCGGCCTGGTCGGCCTGCTTGATCGTGACGTCGATGCCGGCCTTGCGCCACATGTCCTGGGCCAGCTCGACGCCCTGCATGGTGTTGGGGTCGGGGGTGGAGATCAGCTCGAAGCGGATCGGGCCCTTCTCCGCCTCGACCTCCTTGACCAGGGCGGCGGCCTTGGCGGGGTCGTAGCCGGGGTAGCCGCCCTCGGTGTACCACTTGGAGTCCTTCGACCAGGGGCCGTCGGCGGGCTGGGTCAGGCCGCCGCGCAGGGTGGAGATGACGGTCTCGCGGTCGGTGGCGTGGGCCAGGGCCCTGCGCACGCGTACGTCGTCGAGCGGCGCGGCGGCGGTGTTGAGCAGGAACATGTACTCGGCCACCGCCATGCCCTGCGCCCGGTGCACGGTGTAGGTGTCCTTCATGGCGCCGAACTTGGTGAGGTCCTCGTCGCGTGAGGTGCCCATGGCGTCCACGCCGCCCGCTTCGAGGGTCTGGGCGCGGGTCTGCGTGTCGGGCAGGATGCGGAACTCGATCTCGTCGAGGTACGGCAGGCCCTGCCGCCAGTAGCGGGGGTTGCGGGTGACGACCATGCGGTTGTCGGGGACGTACTCCTTGAAGATGAACGGCCCGGTGCCCACCGGTTTGAGGCTGGCCGCCTTGGGGTCGCTGAGCGAGGCGGGCGGGACCATCATGCCGGTCTGGGTGGACAGGTAGTAGGGGAAGGCCACCCAGGGCTGGTTCAGCACGACCTTGACCGTCATGGGGTCGGCCAGCTCGAACGACTTGATCGGCACGAAGACCGCGGCCGTCAGCGGGGACGCCTTCTGCGCCTCCAGGTTGGCCTTGACGATGTCACCGGTCAGCGACATGCCGTCGGAGAACGAGATGCCCGATCTCACCTTGATCGTCCACTCGTCGTACGTCTTGTTCGGCGTGACCGACTCGGCCAGGTACGGTTTCCAGTCGCCGTCGGCGGCCACACTCACCAGCGGCTCGATGATGGTGCCGACCATGCTGTAGCTCTGCGCCGCGAACTGGTCGGTGACCGGGTTGAACCCGTTGGCGTCGGCGCTGAGTGCGTAGACCAGGCGTCCGCCCTGGGTCGGCCCGGTCGCGGCGGGCTCCCCTCCGGGTGGTCCTCCTGCGACCGGTCGTTGCCCGCTGCAGGCCATGAGCAGCGTCACGGCCAGCAGCAGTGCGGCCGGCGTCCTCCAGCGTCTCATCCACGCCTCCTCCCGGCTGATCCCCCGAGAGCAATTTCACCGATAGTACTATCGGTGAAATTCCGCACAAGACCCGCGAGAGAATCGTTACTGGAGGGAGGGGATCGATGACGAGCACGCCGCTCACCAGGAGCGAGGCCAAAGACCTGACCAGGCGCAAGCTCATCCGCGCCGCCTTGACCATCCTCGACGAGGAGGGCGAGGCGGGCCTGACCACGGTCAAGGTCGCCAAGGCCGCCGGCATCGCGCAGTCCAGCTTCTACGTGCACTTCAAGGACATGCAGGAGTTGCTCAGGGTGCTGGCGGAAGAGGGCGGCGAGCGGTTGCGCGCCTCCATGCGCGAGGCCCGCCGCAGGGCCCGCGAGGCTCCCGGCGATCTCGAACGTCACCGCGAGACGTTCCGCATCCCGCTCGAGGCCATCTGCCGCCATCCCGAGCTGCTGCGCATCCAGCTGCGGGCCCGCCACGACCCCTCGTCATCGCTGCGCGACTTCGCCCGCGAGACGGCGGCCGCCTACCGCGACCATCACGCCGCCGACCTGGCCGCGCTCGGCTACACCGCCGACGACGAGCGCGACAGGCGGCGGCTCGAGATGATCGCCGAGGGCATCAACGCGGCCACCAACGCCCTGGCGATGGGCCATCTGGAGGGCCGCTACCCCGACCTCGACGAGGCCGCCGACATCCTGACGGCCCTGTCCCGCGGCGCCCTCCGCCTCCTCCGCCACACCTCAGGCAGGACCGCGCCGGGTGGGGGCTCCGGCGAGGTGCCGCCGGAGCCCTGAGGTGGTCGTCAGAAGGTGACGGCGGACGCCAGCTCCCCAGCCTCGTCCGCCGTCAGCCGGCCGTCCGCCACGACCGTGACCACCCGCCGCGACAGCGTGTGCTCGAAGGTCAGCGGCGTGTCCCAGGCCAGCGCCTGACCCACCCCCGGATAATCCGCCACCCGGACGAACCACGGGTCCCCGTCGGCCTGCACGAAGACCAGCGTCCAGTCGCGCCCGTCGGGCGCGCTGCCCGACATGGCCACCCACGGCCGCCGGCTGCCGTGCACGGCCTGCTCGTCACCGGGCAGCGTGACCCGGTCGACGGAGGTGCCGGGCGCCCGCCAGAAGAAGCCGCCGTATCCGGCGCCGGCCCGTCCCTTGGTGGCCGAGCTCTCGACCTTCAGCGGCGCCCCGGTGAGGTTGGTGAGCGTGAACGCGAAGTCCAGAGCCCACGCCTCGCCCAGCGGCCGGGCGGCCACCGTGCGCTCCTCGCGGGCCAGCGGCCCCCCGGGCCCCGCCCACTCCAGCAACTCGGTGAAGCCGCCGTCGTCGAGCCGGGTGAAGGCCAGGTGCCGCTGGGTGCCGTGATCGTCGAGCCAGGTCGGCCCCTGGTCCCTGACGTACGTGCGCCCGCCCCAGAAGTTGGCACCGCCGAGGTCGGAGATCGCGACCCCGGCCCCCAGATGGTGCACATGGTCGTCGGGCCTGACCTGGGTGACCTCCACGCCGCCGAGCGTACGGACGCCGTGCAGGTAGGGGCGCGGCGAGTCGGTGGCGGGCAGGTCGGGACGCCAGTCGTAGGCGGCCACCTCGGCGCCCGACACCAGCAGCGCCACCCGCGTCCACGGCGCGTCCAGCTCGGAGTAGAGCGCCAGCTCGTCGGCGCTGCGCCGGGTCAGCTCGACCACGCCGGGCAGGACCCGGCCGGCCACCTCGCCGTCGGCGTCCCTGAGGACGAGCTGGTGCCGTTCGGGGATCGGCACCGGCTCGGGCGAGAGCCTGATCGCGTCCACCACCTGGGTGAACCGCTCGGTCACGGCCAGCGGAGCCAGCAGCTCCGCGCCGGTGCGGACGTGGTCGATGAGGTTCTCCAGCAGCCCCGTGCGGCCGTGCACGGTCGTGGTGACCGAGCCGTCGGCCAGCTCCACCTTGAGCCGGTCGTTGGTGTACGTCAGCGTCGCCCGCCCCCGGTCACCGTGCACCACCAGATAAGGCTCGTGCCGCGGCACCGACTCGGGCGCGCACAGCGTGACCGCGATGGTGATCACGAGCCCGTCCGCCAGCCGGATCCGTACGCAGGAGGTGTCGTCGGACTCGATGGGGTGGGCGTGGTAGAGCTCGGTCTCGATCCCGGCGACGGGAGCGTCCACGAGGGCCAGCGCGGTGGCGGTGGCGTGCGCGAACGGGTTGGTCAGCGCGCCGTCCATCACGTCCACGCCGTTCAGCCGGCGCCGCCCCGACCAGGGGGCGCGGGTGAAGTACGAGGAGGGCCGCTCCCACGCGCCGGACCCGCCGATGCCGCGCACCCGGCCGAGCGCGCCGCCCGCGATCAGCCGCCGCAGGGCGGGCACGGCGGCCGAGCCGAGCGACTGGAAGCCGACCTGGCAGGCCAGCCCGGTCTCGGCGACGACCTCGGCGATCCTGCGCTGTTCCTCGATGCTCGGCGCGGGCGGCTTCTCCAGCAGCACGTGCGAGCCGCCGCGCAGCGCGGTGATCGCGAGGTCGGCGTGGGTGTTGATGGGCGTGCAGATGATCGTGAACTCGGCGCCGGTCTTGGCGATCAGCTCGCCCAGGTCAGGCGACTGGAGGGGGGTGCAGAAGTCCACCTCGACGGGCT
Source organism: Nonomuraea sp. NPDC049421 (assembly GCF_040677005.1). Taxonomy (NCBI): domain Bacteria; kingdom Bacillati; phylum Actinomycetota; class Actinomycetes; order Streptosporangiales; family Streptosporangiaceae; genus Nonomuraea; species Nonomuraea sp. NPDC049421. Next base: position 297,308 of record NZ_JBFAQA010000007.1, on the reverse strand, counting down.
GCAGGTCGCACACGCCCGCCAGCTCGACCAGCCCGCGCGCGGTCAGGTCGCGCAGGATGCCGAGGTGGTGGCGGCCGTGCCCGTTGGCTCCCGCGAGGACGACCTTGGCCGGCGCCATCACGACCACCTCAGCCCGAGCCCGGCGTGCCCGCCCGCGCGCAGCACGCCGTCCGACACCGCCACCGGGTACGGCTCCGCCAGCAGCCCCAGCCGGGCGAAGGAGGCGTCCTCGACGTCCTCCACCATGACCGGCAGCGGCAGCGAGAGCGCGAGCTGTCCCGACACCTCGCTCAGCAGGTGCGGATAGACCGGCACGTCGTAGGTGCGCGCCAGCTCGGCGATCCGCAGGAACGGCGTGATGCCGCCGACCCGCACCACGTTCGGCTGCACCACGTCGCACGCCCCGGCGGCCAGCAGGTCGCGGAAGCCGTAGGTGGTGTAGACGTTCTCGCCGACGGCGATCGGCACGTCGATCGAGCGGCGCAGCTCCACGTGGGCGGCCACGTCGTCGGCGGGCAGCGGCTCCTCGATCCAGTGCGGGCCGAACTCGCGCAGCGCGGCCATCGCGCGCCGGGCCCTGTGCAGGTCCCAGCGCTGGTTGGCGTCGATCATGAGCAGCCGGTCGGGGCCGATCACCTCGCGGACGGCGGCGACCCTGGCGACGTCCTCGGCCAGGTCGGGGCGGCCCACCTTGATCTTGACGCCGCGGAAGCCGGCCGCCACCCAGCGCCTGGCCTGCTCGACCAGCTCCTCCAGCGGGTAGTGCAGGTTGACGCCGCTGCCGTAGACCGGCACCTCGTCGCGCCGCCGCCCGAGCACGTCGGGCAGCGCCGCCTCGCCGCAGCGCAGGTCCCACAGCGCGAGGTCCACGCCGGCCAGCGCGATCGTGGTGATCCCGCCAGGCCCGGCCTCGCGCAGGTGCCGCCAGAGCAGGTCCCACACCACCTCGGGGTGGGCGGGCGCGCCGATCAGCGCCTCCCGGATGTCGTGGTCGAGCAGCGCCTTGACGGCGTGCGCGCCGATCTGCGGCGTCCACGAGAACCCGGTGCCGGTGCGCCCGTCCTTGAGCGTCACGTGGGTGACGATCACATGGTTGTACGGCACGTCCGCGCCCCAGGGGCGGGGCAGGGAAGCCGTGCGCAGCTCGGTACGCAGCTCCGCGATCGTCATGACGTCACCCGGTCCAGCCCGATCTTGATCAGCTCGGCCAGCTCGGCCAGGTGCTCGTCGGTCACGTCGACCAGCGGCGGGCGTACACCGCCTACGTCGAGGCCGCGCAGCCGTACGCCGGCCTTGACCAGCGACACCGGGTAGCCGGGCACCTTGCCGCGCAGCCGGACGAGCGGCGCGTAGAACGCGGTGAGCAGCCGCTCGTCGCCGTTCAGGTACGCCAGCGCGATCTCCGGCGCGAAGGCGAACACCGCGCTGGAGTAGAGATGCACGCCGATGCCCCGGTAGGCGGGCATGGTCAGCTCGGCCGTCGGCAGTCCGTTGAAGAACAGGAAGCCGGGGTGGCTCTCGCGGACCGCGAGCACGATGCGCTGCATGCGGTCGATGTCGCCGACGCCGTCCTTGAGCCCGATCACGCCGGGGATCTCCGCCAGCCTGACCACGGTCTCGGGTTCGAGCACGACCGAGCCGCGCTGGTAGATGATCACCGGCAGCACCTCGGCCACGGCCCGCACGTACGCCTCGAAGCCGTGCCCCGGGCCCTGCGCCAGGTAGGGCGGCATGAGCAGCAGCCCGTCGGCGCCCGCGTCACGAGCGGCCCGCGCCTGGTTCAGCGCCGCGCCGATCGGCCCGCCCGCGCCCGCGAACACCGGCGCGCGGCCCGCCACGACCTCGGTGCTCACCCGCACCACCCGGGCGTGCTCGTCCTCCGACAGCGCGGAGAACTCGCCGGTGCCGCAGGCCGCGAACACGCCGCCGGGGCCGTGCTCCATGCCCTTGCGCACGTGCTCGGCCAGCACGTCCTCGGCCAGCGCGCCGCCGGCGTCGAAGGGGGTCACGGGGAAGAACAGCACACCGCTGAGTTTCATCAGGTCTCATCCTTGAGTTCGGTACGCCAGCTGCGCTTGGGCTGCCAGCCGAGCAGGCGCTCTGCCTTGGCGGTCGAGAAGGCGGGGGTGGTGCCGGTGAGCCCGTCGGCGAAGCCCTCGGTGCCGGGCACCACCTGGGGGAGCAGGTCGGCCAGCGGCTTCCTGGCCAGCGCGTCGGCGGCGCCGGCGAAGAACACCTCGCCGTTCGGCAGCTCGGGCAGCGCCTCGGCGAGCACGGCGATCATCTCGGCGGCGTCGCGGGAGTCGATGTAGTTGAACAGCGACACCCCGCCCAGCTCGGGCCGGTCGAGCCGCTCGCGTACGGTGTGGCCGGACTGCGTGGGCGCGCCCGCCCACTCCTCGGGCGGGATCACGAAGCACGGGCGCACGGCGGCCAGCTTGGTCGTGCCCGCCGCCGCGAACGCCTTCATCGTCTGCTCGGCGGTCACCTTCGACAGGTTGTACGCGTTCCAAGGCAGGACCGGGTGCTCCTCGTCGATGGGGAGGTAGCGGGGCGCCCAACCGCCAGGGGCGCCGTACCCCATGACGGTGGGGCTGCTGGCCACCACCACGCCCGCCACGCCGAGGGCGAGCGACGCCTCGCACACGTTGAACGCGAGCTGCGTGTTGACCTTGAAGATCACCGACTCGGGATGGCTGAACGGCGTGGCGATGGCGGCCAGGTGGATCACCGTCTCAGGACGGAACCGCGCCATCACCTCGAACGTCTCTCCCGTGTCGGTGAGGTCGGCCGGTAACGTGGCGGCTGCCTCCGCGGGTGTCCCTGGGGTCCTGTCGACCCCGATGACCTCGTGCCCGGCCGCCGCGAGCGTGGTGACCACGCTGCGGCCGAGGCGTCCTGCGCTTCCGGTGACGAGGACTCTGCTCACCGTGTGGGGCTCCTTCAAGACTGCAAACAGTTGCACTAAACCTTTGTGTCAGGAAGGGTGAGGCGTCAAGAGGGGATTTCGTCACCGGCCGTCTAGCTGGGGCTTCCTTCGGGCTTTCCCGTACCAGCCGCGTGGCAAGCGCTTTCACCGGTCTAGCGGGCCCTGCAAGCGGTTGCGTTAGGGTGAGCGACTGTGACAGTGACGATTCGCGATGTGGCCCGGGCGTCCGGCGTCCACGTGTCGACGGTCTCCCGGACGTTCTCCGCGCCGCACATGGTCAACGCGGCCACCCGCACCAGGGTGCTGACGGTGGCCGAGGAGCTGGGCTACCGGCCCAACCGGGCGGCCAGGGCGCTGACGACCGGGCGTACGCACAACCTCGGGCTGATCGTGGCCGACATCGCCAACCCGTTCTTCCCCCCGCTGATCAAGGCCGCGCACGCGGCGGCCAGGCAGCGCGACTACCACCTGTTCGTGGCCGACACCGACGAGGAGCCGGCCGTGGAGGAGGAGCTGGTCCAGGCGTTCTCCAAGCAGGTGGACGGCGTGGTGCTGTGCAGCCCGCGCTCGTCCAACAAGGCGCTCGAACGCTTGGCCGAGCGGGTGCCGTTCGTGGTGATCAACCGGCGGCTGCGCGGCGCGGCCACCGTGCTCATGGACGTCGGCCACGGCGCCAGGCTGGCGGTCGAGCACCTCGCCGGGCTCGGGCACCGCAGGGTCGCGCTGGTGTCGGGCCCCGCGGGGTCGTGGACGAGCGCGGAGATCCGTACGGCGGCCGAGCAGGTGCCGGACGTCGAGCTGATCGTCATCGGCCCCAACGCGCCCACCGAGCGGGGCGGGTTCGCGGCGGCGGCGCGGGTGCGCGACTCGGGCGTGACCGGCGTGCTGGCCTACAACGACCTGGTGGCCATCGGGCTCATCGAGGGACTCGGCGACCTCGGTCTGTCCGTGCCGCAGGACGTCAGCGTGGTGGGGATCGACGATATCGTGCCGGGGCGGCTCAACCGGCCGAAGCTCACCACGGTGGCCATGCCGACGGCCGCGGCCGGGCGGCTCGCGGTCGATCTGCTCATCCAGGAGGTGAGCGCCACGACCTCGCTGGAGACCCGGCTGGTGATCAGGGACTCCACCGCAGCTCCACGGTGACGTGGAGTCTGCAAACGGTTGTACTAAACCGTAACGAAATTCATCAGACTTCTGCGGTGGAAGAGCATGCTACCTGGGGAAACGCCGGAAAGATATATCGGTAACGGCTATGTAACGCCTGCAAAGGGTTGACGTAACTTTCCCAGCAGCTATAGGAAAGCGCTATCCGTTCACTACTCGCCGGAAGGTCCGTGATGACTGAAGTTTCGGTGGCGGTGAAACCCCGGCGGGCGGCGCCTGACGCCCCTCGCGGTGGACACCGCTCCACGAAACGGTCCCGTCGGGAGGCACGGGCCGCCTACCTCTTCCTGGCCCCCTGGTTCGCCGGCCTGCTCGTCATCACGGTCGGCCCGATCCTCGCCTCCCTGTACCTGTCGTTCACCGACTACAACCTCCTCGAAGAGGCCAAGTGGGTCGGGTTCGACAACTACGTCAAGATGTTCACGCAGGACCCGAGGTTCCTGAACTCGCTGAAGGTGACCACCATCTACGTGGTCGTCTCGGTCCCGCTGCAACTGGCCTTCGCCCTCGCGCTGGCCCTCGTGCTCGACCGCGGCCTGCGCGGCCTGTCGATCTACCGCTCGATCTTCTACCTGCCCTCGCTGCTCGGCGGCAGCGTCGCGATCGCGATCCTGTGGCGCAAGGTGTTCGGCGCCGACGGCCTGGTGAACGCGGTGCTCGCGATCTTCGGCATCGAGGGCCCCGGCTGGGTGGGCGACCCGGACACGGCGCTGTCGACGCTGATCCTCCTGCACGTGTGGACCTTCGGCGCCCCGATGATCATCTTCCTGGCCGGTCTGCGGCAGATCCCGAGCAGCTACTACGAGGCCGCCGCCGTGGACGGCGCCGGGCCGCTGCGCCAGTTCAAGTCGATCACGGTGCCGCTGCTGACGCCCATCATCTTCTTCAACCTGGTGCTGGAGCTCATCAAGTCGTTCCAGTCGTTCACGCAGGCGTTCATCGTCAGCGGCGGCAGGGGCGGCCCCGCCGACTCCACCCTGTTCTACACGCTCTACCTCTACCTCAACGGCTTCAAGAACTACGACATGGGCTACGCCGCCGCGATGGCCTGGGTCCTGCTGCTGATCATCGCCGGGCTGACCGGGGTGAACTTCCTCGCTTCCAAGTATTGGGTCTTCTATGGCGACACCAAGTAGGCCGACCCCGGTCCTGTTCCGCCCCTTCCGCGGCGGGCCGGTCGTCAAGCACATCCTGCTGATCGGCTTCGGCCTGATCATGCTCTATCCGCTGTTCTGGATGATCTCCAGCTCGCTCAAGCCGGAGGAGCTGATCTTCCGGGAGCCCGGCCTGTGGCCGAGCACGGTCACGCTGGAGAACTACACCGAGGGCTGGTACGCGCTCAAGCACCCCTTCGGCTATTACCTGTGGAACTCCGCGGTGGTCACCGTGCTGTCGGTGGTGGCGAACCTCGTGGCCTGCTCGCTGGCCGCCTACGCCTTCGCCCGGCTGAACTTCCCGCTGAAGAAGCTCTGGTTCGCGCTCATGCTGGGCACGATCATGCTGCCGGCGCACGTGACGATCGTGCCGCAGTACATCATGTTCTCGAAGCTCGACATGATCAACACGATCTGGCCACTGATCATGCCGAAGGTGCTGGCCACCGACGCGTTCTTCATCTTCCTGATGGTGCAGTTCATCCGCACCCTGCCGAGGGAACTGGACGAGGCGGCGGAGATCGACGGGGCCGGCTATTGGCGCATCTTCATCAGGGTCGTCATGCCGCTCTGCATGCCCGCGCTGGCCACTACGGCGATCTTCACCTTCATCTGGACATGGAACGATTTCCTCAGTCAACTCTTGTATCTCAACAACCCCGACAACTTCACCGTACCGGTAGCGTTGCGCACGTTCCTGGACGCCAGTAGCGACTCGTCGTGGGGCCCGATGTTCGCCATGTCGATCATCGCCCTCGGTCCTATCTTCGGGTTCTTCCTGGCGGGCCAGAAATACCTGATCCGTGGTGTCGCCACCACGGGACTGAAGTAGTTCCTCCACCCCCCAACAGCGAACACCCATAGGAGGTAGAGCCGTGAGCTCTGGCAAGAAGATGTGGTCGGCGGCGCTGCTCGCCACAGCTGTGCTGGCGGTCACCGCGGCCTGCGGCAGCGGAAGCGGCGAAGAGGCCGCCGATGGCAAGGTCAAGCTGCGCTTCTCCTACTGGGGCAGTGACGCGCGGCAGAAGATGACCGAAGAGGCGATCAAGAAGTTCGAGGCCAAGAACCCGAACATCGACGTCGAGGGCGAGTTCTCCGACTGGGCCTCCTACTACGAGACGCTGTCCACCAAGGTCGCCGGCAGCGACGCCCCCGACGTCATCAGCCTGGAGATCCGCGGCCTGCGCGAGTACGCCGACCGCGGCACGCTCGCCGACCTGGCCAGCAAGGTCAACACCGCCGACATCGACGGCAAGGTGCTGGCCACCGGCGCGATCGACGGCAAGCAGTTCGCCATCCCCACCGGTGTGAACGCCTTCTCCCTGCTGGTCAACCCCGGCCTGGTCAAGGAGGCCAAGGCCGAGATGCCGGACGACACCAAGTGGACGTGGCAGGACTACGTCGAGCTGTCGGCCAAGATCACCTCGGGCAGCGGCGGCAAGCTCACCGGTACGCAGCTGAGCTGGAACCCCGCGTACCTGCAGATCTACGCCGCGCAGAAGGGTGAGCCCTTCTACCAGGGCAACAAGCTCGGCCTGTCGCCTCAGACCATCAAGGACTGGTGGAAGATCATGCAGGACCTGATCTCCACGAAGGGCGCGCCCGAGGCGGCCAAGAGCTCCGAGATCGGCGCCACCAGCATCGACCAGTCGCTGCTCGGCACCAACACCGGCGCGATGGGCATGTGGTGGAGCAACCAGCTCGGCGCGGCGGCGAAGGCGTCCGGCCAGGAGCTGGAGCTGCTGCGGATGCCGAAGCTGGAGGGCGCGACGACCGGCGGCATGTTCCTGCAGCCCGCCATGTTCTACGCCGCCTCCTCCAAGTCCGAGCACGCCGCCGAGGCCGCCAAGTTCATCGACTTCATGGTCAACGACCCCGAGGCGGGCGCGATCATCCTCAGCGACCGCGGCCTGCCGGCCAGCTCGAAGGTGCTGGCGGCGGTCAGGGACAAGCTGCCCGACGCCGACAAGAAGACGCTGGCCTTCCTCGACGAGGCCAAGGGCGAGCTGACCGACCCGCCCGCCGCTCCGCCGAAGGGCGCGAGCGCCATGGAGGACATCCTGACGCGCTACTCGGAGGAGGTCATGTTCGGCCGCATGACCCCCGATGACGCCGCGCAGAAGTTCATCACGGAGGCCAACGCCTCCATCGCCGGTTAAGGAGAGTCATGAAGTACGCGTTCGTCGGGCTCGGGCACCGCGCGCAGATGTACGTCGACGCGCTGCTCGGGGAGTGGCGCGACGCCGGCACCATCGTCGCCCTGTGCGACACCAACCGGACCCGCATGGACTACTACGCCGAGCGGATCGGCCGGCAGGTGCCGTGCTTCGCCCCCGAAGAGTTCGGCAAGGTGCTCGAGCTCGCCGACGCGATCATCGTCACCACCGTCGACGCCGCGCACGCGACGTACGTGTGCGCGGCGCTCGACGCGGGACGTGACGTCATCGTGGAGAAGCCGCTCACCATCGACGCCGACGGCTGCGCGGCCATCGCCGCGGCCGCCGAGCGCAGCAGCGGCAAGCTGATCGTGACCTTCAACTACCGCTACTCGCCGCGCAACTCCGCGGTGCGCCGCCTGCTGCAGCGGGGCGCGATCGGCGAGGTCACCTCGGTGCACTTCGAGTGGACGCTGGACACCATCCACGGCGCCGACTACTTCCGCCGCTGGCACCGCGACAGGGTCAACTCGGGCGGCCTGCTGGTGCACAAGTCCACCCACCACTTCGACCTGGTCAACTGGTGGCTGGGCGCGGCGCCCGAGATGGTCTTCGCGCAGACCGGGCTGCGCTTCTACGGCGCCGAGAACGCCGGGAAGCGCGGGCTCGGCGAGCGGCCCGAGCGCGCCCACGGCGCCCCCGGGCTGGGCAGCGACCCGTTCCTGCTCGACATCTCCGCCGACGAGCGGCTCAAGCGGCTCTACCTCGACGCCGAGCACGAGGACGGCTACCTGCGCGACCAGGACGTCTTCGGCGAGGGCATCACGATCGACGACAACATGTCGGTCATGGTCCGCTACACCAACCGGGCCGTCATGACGTACTCGCTGCACGCCCACGCGCCGTGGGAGGGCTACCGGGTGGCCTTCAACGGCACGGCGGGCCGGCTGGAGCTGGACGTGGTGGAGCGCGAGTGGACGCCCGTGCACGCCGCGATCGACCCGAGCGCCGCCTCCAAGGAGCACGCCACCGGCTCGTCCGAGCGGCTGCTGCTGCGCCCCCACTGGGCGCCGCCGGAGGAGATCCCGATCGAGAACGGCGCGGGCGGCCACGGCGGCGGCGACCGCCTGCTGCTCAACGACGTCTTCCGCGGGCCGGGCGACGACCCGCTGGCCCGGCAGGCCGACTACCGCGACGGCATCCGCAGCGTGCTGACCGGCCACGCCGCCAACGTCTCCGCCAGGACCGGCGCCCCGGTCCTCCTCGGGGACGAGGGGACCCGTGTCCTCTGAGCCGGCTCGCTTCAGCGAGGCATCCCGTGTTCTCTGAGCTGGCGCCCATCGCCGCCGCGCAGCGCGGGCTCTACCCGGCCTTGCCGGGGCCCGAGCTGCGCGCGGCGGCCCGTGACGCCATCGGCGTGCTCGACCTCACGGCGGACGACGTCCGCGTCGAGCGCACCTGGAACTCGGGCGACCTGTACGGCGAGGAGCTGTCCTGGTCGGTGGGCTTCGGCCCGCGCACGCGGGCGTACCTGCTGCGCCCGCGTGACGTGGAAGGCCCGCTGCCCGGGGTCGTGGCGCTGCACTGCCACGCCGGCATGAAGTGGGCGGGCAAGGACAAGATCTCCGACGGCCCCGGGGAACCGGCTCCCGAGGTACGCCGCCTGCGCGACGAGCTCTACGGCGGCCGGGCCTTCGCCGACGAGCTGGCCAGGCGCGGCTTCGCGGTGCTGGCCCACGACGTGTTCGTGTGGGGCAGCCGCCGCTTCCCGCTGGAGCTCCCCGAGGCGGACGGGCTGAGCGAGGCCGACCGCTACGACCTCGCCGCCCGCGACCACGAGCACGTGGTGGCCAAGCACTGCGCCGCGCTCGGCACCTCGTTCACCGGCGTCGTCGCGGGCGAGGACCTCGCGGCGGCCGCCTACCTGCGCTCGCGCCCCGACGTGACCGAGGTCGGCTGCGCCGGCCTGTCCGGCGGCGGGCTGCGGGCCGCGCTGCTCGGCGCGTTCGACCCGGAACTGCGCGCGGTCGTGGTCGCCGCGATGGCCGCCTCCTTCCGCGACATGCTCGGCGGGCACGTCGAGAAGCACACCTGGATGTTGTGGCCGCCCGGCCTGCCGCGCCTCGGCGACTACCCCGACCTGGTGGCCGCCCGCGCGCCCGCGCCGCTCATGGTCCAGTACGCCATGCGCGACAGCCTCTTCCCCGAGCAGGGCATCAGGCGGGCGCACGCCATCATCGCCGAGCGCTACCGCGACGCGCCCGGCGCGTACGAGGCCGTCTTCGCCGACGTGCCGCACAGCTTCGACGTGCCCATGCAGGAGCGGGCCTTCGACTGGCTGACCGCCAACCTCGCTAGTTCCCCTGCTTCCACGTCGCGATGAGCTTGTCGTAGTCCACGGTCTCCGGCTTGCCCCGCTCGTCGGCCAGCTTCGGCGCGGGCGCGCCCGGCTGGTCGAACCAGTACTGGGCCGGCTGCTCCGGGTTCAGCTTGGGCGCGCACTGGCCGCCGTAGCCCTCCCGTTCGCGTGAGAGCCGCTCAAGCCGGGCCATGATGTCGTCCTGCTGCTTGGCCAGGTTGTCCATCGACTGCTGCGGCGTGGTCTCGCCGGTCACCGCCGTCGCCACGTTCTGCCACCACAGCTGCGCCAGCTTCGGGTAGTCGGGCACGTTCGTGCCGGTGGGCGTCCACTGCACGCGGGCCGGTGAGCCGTAGAACTCGATCAGGCCGCCGTACTTGTCGGCGTTGTCGGCGAAGTAGTCGCTCTTGATGTCCGACTCGCGGATGAACGTCAGCCCGACGATCGACTTCTTCAGTGACACCGTCTTCGAGGTGACGAACTGCGCGTACAGCCAGGCCGCGGCGCGGCGGTCCTGCGGGGTGCTCTTGAGCAGCGTCCAGGAGCCGGCGTCCTGGTAGCCCAGCTTGTGGCCGTCCTTCCAGTACGCCCCGTGCGGGCTCGGCGCGATGCGCCACTTCGGCGTGCCGTCCTCGTTGACCACCGGCAGGCCGGGCTTGGTCATGTCGGCGGTGAACGAGGTGTACCAGAAGATCTGCTGGGCGACGTTGCCCTGGGCCGGCACCGGGCCCGCCTCGCTGAAGTTCATGCCGGCCGCCTCGCGCGGCGCGTACTTCTTCAGCCAGTCCACGTACTTGGTGAGCGCGTAGACGGCGGCAGGGCCGTTGGTGTCGCCGCCCCGGGTGACCGACGAGCCGACCGGGCGGCAGTTCTCCACCCGGATGCCCCAGTCGTCCACCGGCAGGCCGTTGGGGATGCCGGGGTCGCCGTTGCCCGCCATCGACAGCCACGCGTCGGTGAAGCGCCAGCCCAGCGACGGGTCCTTGCGGCCGTAGTCCATGTGGCCGTAGACCTTCTGGCCGTCGATCGTGCCGTCGCCGTTGACCTTGGTGGTGAAGAACTCGGCGATGTCCTCGTAGGCCGCCCAGTTGACCGGGACGCCCAGGTCGTAGCCGTAGGCGTCCTTGAACTGCTTCTTGATCGCCGGGTCGGTGAACCAGTCGTAGCGGAACCAGTAGAGGTTGGCGAACTGCTGGTCGGGCAGCTGGTAGATCTTCTTGTCCGGGCCGGTCGTGAAGCTGATGCCGATGAAGTCGTCGAGGTCGAGCGTGGGGGAGGTGACGGTCCTGCCCTCGCCGGCCATGTAGTCCGACAGCGGCACCACGTAGTCGCCGCGCGAGTGGGTGCCGATCAGGTCGGAGTCGTTGACGTAGGCGTCGTAGATGTTCTGGTCGCCCTGGATCTGGGTCTGCAGCTTCTCGACGACGTCGCCCTCCTGGATCAGGTCGTGCTTGATCCGGATGCCGGTGATCTCGGTGAACGCCTTGGCGAGCTGGCGCGACTCGTACTCATGGGTGGTGATCGTCTCGGAGACCACGTTGATCTGCATCCCCCGGTACGGCGCCGCGGCCTTGATGAACCAGTCCATCTCCGCGAGCTGCTGCTCCTTGCTCAGCGTGCTGGGGGTGAACTCCTGCGACACCCACCGCTCGGCCGCCGCCTTACCGCCGGCCTCCGTGTAGTCGGAGGCCGGCCGCTCGGCGCCCTGCGTGCAGCCGGCCGCCATCACCACCATCGCGGTGAGACCTGCGATCGCCGACCTGCCTGCCCGATGCCTCATCGTTCGGCTCCTTCTCTGTCATCCCCATATGCCGATCACGACCGCCACCAGCACCGCGCAGCCGAGCGCGAGCCACATGGACAGGTCGGTGATCGCGATCCAGCCGGCCAGCACGACGGCGGCGCTGATCAGGCCGATGTAGAGCCGGTCACCGCGATCGGTCTCGATGCGCAGGAACCCCCGCCTCGCGACGGGCGGCGAGATGCGCGCCCACACCGCCATGACGACCAGCAGCAGGGCCAGCCCGGCGAACACCAGGGCGGTCGGGACGGTCCAGACCATCCACTCGAGCATCTAGACCCTCCCCAGCGCGAAACCCTTGGCGATGTAGTTGCGCACGAACCAGATGACGACCGCGCCAGGCACGATGGTGAGCACGCCGGCCGTGGCCAGCAGCGCCCAGTCCACGCCGGCCGCGCTCACCGTGCGGGTCATCGTCGCCGCGATGGGCTTGGCGTCGACCGAGGTGATCGTCCGCGCGATCAGCAGCTCGACCCAGCTGAACATGAAGCAGAAGAACAGCGTGACGCCGATCGCCGAGCGGATCATCGGCAGGAAGATCCTGATGAAGAAACGCGGCAGCGAATAACCGTCGACGGCCGCGGTCTCGTCTATTTCCCGTGGAATTCCGGACATGAATCCCTCCAGGATCCACACCGCCAGCGGGACGTTGAACAGCATGTGCGCGATGGCCACGCCGAGATGCGTGTCGAACAGGCCGACGCTCTGGTAGATCTGGAAGAACGGCAGCAGGAAAACCGCCGGCGGCGCCATGCGATTGGTCAGCAGCCAGAAGAACAGATGCTTGTCGCCGGCGAAGCGGAACCGTGAGAACGCGTACGCCGCGGGCAGCGCCACCAGCAGCGACATCACCGCGTTCAGCGAGGTGTAGATGATCGAGTTGAGGTAGCTCGAATACCACGCCGGGTCGCCGAAGAAGGCGGCGTAATTGTCGAACGTCACCCGCTGCGGAATGAGCGAGAAACTGCCGAGGATGTCCTCGTTGGGCCTGATCGACATGCCGAACATCCACAGCAGCGGCAGCATGAGCGTGGCCACGTACAGCCAGAAGACCGTGCGCGCCCAGGGGAGCCGCCGGCCGGTGGTCCGCGCCATCCACCTCACCTTCCCGACCTGGTGAGCACGGTGAAGAAGACGTAACAGAAGACCTGCACGATGAGGAAATAGAGCAGCGAGAACGCGCCCGCAGGGCCGAGGTCGAACTGGCCGACCGCGATCTTCGACAGCAGGATGCTGAGGAACGACGTCGCGTTCCCCGGCCCGCCGCCGGTCACCACGAACGGCTCGGTGTAGATCATGAAGCTGTCCATGAACCTGAGCAGGATCGCGATCGTCAGCACCCCGCGCAGCCGGGGGAGCTGGATGTGCCGGAACGTGGCCCACGCCGAGGCCGCGTCGATCTGCGCGGCCTGGAAGTACGGCTCGGGGATCGAGCGCAGCCCCGCGTACGCCAGCAGCGCCACCAGCGGCGTCCAGTGCCACACGTCCATGACCAGCACCGTGATCCAGGCGTCGGTCGAGTCGAGCGTGTAGTTGAAGTTGACGCCGAGCACGTTGTTGACCGCCCAGCCGCCCAGCCCGATGTCGCCGCGGGCGAAGATCTGCCAGATCGTGCCCACCACGTTCCACGGGATGAGCAGCGGCAGCGCGACCAGCACCAGCGCCACCGACACGCCGACGCCCCTGCGCGGCATCACCACCGCGAGCGCCACGCCGAGCGGGATCTCCAGCAGCAGCACCTGCGCGGAGAACAGCAGCGTGCGCAGCAGCGCGCCGTGCACCTCCGGGTCACGCGCGATCGACCGGAACCACTCCAGGCCGACGAACACCCGGTCGTGCGGGCCGAAGACGTCCTGCACGGAGAAGTTGACCACGGTCATCAGCGGGATCACCGCCGTGAACGCCACCGACACCACCACCGGCAGCACCAGCCACCAGGCCCGGTTGTCCCTGCGCTTGGGGGTGACGCGCGGCTCGTCCGCCGCCGCCGGCTCGACCGCCGCCTGCTCGCTCACGCCAGGCCCCTCTCGTGCAGGGGCGCGAGCGAGCCGCACCTGACCTGGTCCCTGAACAGGAACGTGCGTTCGGCGGGGAAGCGCAGGTGGACGCCGTCGTCCGGCCGGTAGGGCGCGTCCGACTCGGTCTTGACGATCACGCGGTGCTCGCCGACCACCGTGTGGACCAGGTCGTACGCGCCCATCCTGTCCACCCCGGTCACCCGGGCCGGCACGCCCGGCGACGTCTCAGGCCCGCCGATCTCCACGAACTCCGGCCGCACCCCGATCCGCACCGGCCCCGGGGGCAGGCCGTCGTCCGCCGCGCCCACGTCGCCGCCGTCCACGCGGACCACGCCGCCGGCGATCTCGGCCGGCACCACGTTCATGCCGGGCGAGCCGATGAAGTGCCCGACGAACTCGTGCGCCGGCGACAGGAACAGCTCCGCCGGCTCCCCGGCCTGCACGATCTCGCCGTCGTTGACCACCACCACCTCGTCGGCGAACGTCAGCGCCTCGGTCTGGTCGTGGGTGACGTAGATGAGCGTGTGGCCGGTGTCGCGGTGGATCTCCTTCAGCTTGCTGCGCAGCGTCCACTTCAGCGCCGGGTCCACCACCGTCAGCGGCTCGTCCAGCAGCACCGCGGCCACCTGGGCGCGGACGAGGCCCCTGCCCAGGCTGACGATCTGCTGGCGGCCCGGGTCGAGCCGCCGCGACCTGCGGCCCAGCACCTGGTCGAGGCCGAGCAACTGGGAGACCTGCCGGACCCGCCGGTCCACCTCCTGCTTCGGCACCTTGCGGTTGCGCAGCGGGAAGGCCAGGTTGTCGTAGACCGACATCTCCTCGTACAGGACGGGGAACTGGAAGACCTGCGCGATGTCGCGGCCCGCCGTCGGCACGCCGGTGACGTCGCGGTCGTCGAAGTAGACGCGGCCCACCGTGGGGGTGATGAGGCCGGAGATGATGTTCAGCAGCGTCGTCTTGCCGCAGCCGCTCGGGCCGAGCAGCGCGTACGCGCGCGAGTCACGCCACGTCCAGGTCATGGGCTTCAGCGCCCAGGTCTTCCCGCCGTCGTAGCTGTGGCCCACGCCGTCGAGCCGGATGTCAGCCATGCCGGCCCACCTCCGCCGCGCTCGTGCCGGCCAACCGGCCGTCCTGGTCGAAGACGAGGACGTGGGCCGGATCGACGTAGGCGCGCGTGGTCTCGCCGGGCGTGAACCGCTGGGTGCCCGGCAGGTGGGCGACCAGGTGGCGGCCGCCCTGGAGGAGCAGGTGCAGGAACGTCGCGCTGCCCGTCACCTCGGCCAGCCTGATCTCGGCGGGCAGTTCCAGCGCGCCGGGCCGGCCCCGGCCGATCGTCACCTGGTGGGGGCGTACGCCGAGCACGACCTCCTGCTCGCCCTGCTCACCGGCGGTGCCGAGGACCTCGACGCGGCCGTCCCTGACGACGCCGGGCAGCACGTTGAGCGGCGGATCGCTGAGCGTGGCGGCCACGGCCAGCGTGGGCGGGCGGGCGTACATGTCGGCGACGTCGCCGACGTGCCGCACCCTGCCCTCGCCGAGCACCACGGTCGGCGCGGCGAACGTCAGCGCCTCGGCCGGGTCGGCGGTGGCGTAGAGCACGACGCCGGGCGAGCCGGCGAACATGCTCTTCAGGTCGGCGCGCAACTGCTCGCGCAGCTTGAAGTCCAGGTTGGCCAGCGGCTCGTCGAGCAGCAGCAGATCGACGGGGCGGGCCAGGGCGCGGGCGATGGCGGTGCGCTGCTGCTGGCCGCCCGACAGTTCGGCGGGCCTGCGCTGCAAGAGGTTCTCGATGCCCATCAGCTCGGCCACCTCGCGCACCCGGCGGTCCACGCCGTCGCGGCGGAAACGGGGGTCGAGGCGGAGCGGTGAGGCGATGTTCTCGTAGACGGTGAGCGACGGGTAATTGATGAATTGCTGGTAGACGAAGGCCACCGATCGTCTGCGCACCGACATTCGTGTGACGTCTTTGTCGTCGATCAGCACGCGGCCCGCGTCGGGGGTCAGCAAACCGGCGGCGACCCGCATCAACGTCGTCTTTCCCGCCGTCATCGGGCCGATCAGGGTGGTCATTCCAGGGGATAATTCGAGGTTGACGTCGGCCAGCCAGACTTCGCCGCGCGAACGCACGGAGACGCCGTCGAGAATCACCGTCACGGTGCCCGGTCCTCTCTGCTTCCCTCCCTTCTAACATGATCTGAATGGGCCTGCAAAGGTTGTTGTCGTGGCTTGTGAGGCTGGTGTTACTCGGATTTTCTGCTCATTGTCAAGGTGCAGAGAATGGTGAACGGGAAGTTCTATCGCGGTGGCGACTTCTGCGCTGGTCATTGGTGGCGGCAGTGGAAATTTCGAGACATGTGGGCATAGGGCGCGGTGGGTCGGCTCTCGTCAGTGCCAACAGGTGTTGGCCTACAAGTGTTGACGCTTGCGGGGGAGGCGGCGTAGCGTCTACAGATGTTGGCCAACTGATGTTGGCTTCGTTTCGAGGAGGAGACATGAATGCCACGGACGTGATCGTCGTGGGCGCCGGCCCCGTCGGGCTCACCGCCGCTCTGGTCCTCACCCAGCGCGGGCACCGCGTCGTCATCGTGGACGGGCAGGCCGAGGGTGCGAACACCTCGCGCGCCGCCGTCGTGCACCCGCGCACGCTGGAGCTGCTGGAGCCGTACGGGGTGACCGGCGACCTGGTCACGCGGGGGGTGCCGACGCCGCGCTTCACCGTCCGGGACCGGGACCGGGTGCTGGTGCCGGTGCCCTTCGAGGGGCTGCCGACGCGGTACCCGTACACGCTGATGATCTCCCAGGCCGACACCGAGGCGTACCTGCTGGCCCGGTTCGAGGAGCTGGGCGGGCGGGTGCTGCGGCCGGCCCGCGTCGCCGCCGTCACCCAGGACGCCGCCGGCGTCACCGCCACCCTCGGCGACGGGCGCACGCTGCGCGCCTCCTACCTGGTCGGCGCCGACGGGATGCACAGCCTCGTCCGCGAGCAGGCCCGGATCGGCTTCGCCGGCGGCACGTACGCCGAGTCGTTCGTCCTCGCCGACGTGCGGCTGCACGGCGGGGTGCCCAAGGGCGAGGTCATCCTGTACTTCTCGCCCGACGGCCTGGTGGTCGTCGCGCCGCTGCCCGACGGCATGTACCGGATCGTCGCCACCGTGGACGAGGCGCCGCGCGAGCCCGACGTCGCGTTCGTGCAGCGACTGCTCGACACGCGCGGGCCCGAGTCCGCGCCCGCCGTCGTCGAGGAGGTCGTCTGGGGCTCCCGCTTCCGCGTCCACCACCGCATCGCCGACACCTACCGCGACCGGCGCGTCCTGCTCGCCGGCGACGCCGCCCACGTGCACTCACCGGCCGGCGGGCAGGGCATGAACCTGGGCATCGAAGACGCCGTCCAGGTGGGCGAGGCGCTCTCTGAGGTACTGAACGGCGCCCCGGACGAACGGCTCGACGCCTACGCGGCGGCCAGGCGCCCGGTCGCGGAGAAGGTGGTCGCCCTGGCCTCCCGCCTCACCCGGCTGGCCACGGCCCGCGCCGCCGCCCGTCCCCTGCGCAACGCCGTCCTCGCCCTGGCCGGCCACCTCCCGGCGGTCCGCCGCCGCCTCGCCTGGCAACTGTCCGGCCTCGACCGCCGCTGACCTGTCGCGGCCGGCGGGAGTGAGGGCGAGGCGGTGGCGGCGGCTGCTCGTGCCGACCTCTACCCCCGGCTCCTGGTCCGCGACTTCGACACGAGCCTCGCCTTCTACCTCATCGAGCTGCAGTCGTACTGAGATCGTCAGGGAATGATCGAGTCCACGTAGCCGCCGTCCACCCGTACGGCCGCCCCCGTCGTAGCCGAGGCGAAGGGCGAGCTGAGATAGACGACCAGGTTCGCGATCTCCTCGGGCTCGATCAGGCGCTGGAGCAGCGACTGCGGCCGGTGCAGCCGCATGAACTCGCGCTGCGCCTCCTCCCACGGCAGGTCGCGGTCCACGAGCTGGTAGACGAAGTCTTCGACGCCGCCGGTTTGGGTCGGCCCCGCGATCACCGAGTTGATCGTGACCCCGCTGCCCGCCGCCTCCTTGGCGAAACCGCGGGAGACGGCCAGCAGCGCCGTCTTCGACATGCCGTAGTGGATCATCTCGGCTGGGATGACGACGGCGGAGTCGCTCGCGATGTACTGGATGCGGCCCCAGCCCCGCTCCCTCATGCCCGGCAGGTACGCCCGGGTCAGCCGGACCGCGGCCAGCACGTTCACCTCGAAATAGCGCCGCCACTCGTCGTCCTCGATCTCCAGCGGCGGCTTGGCGCCGAAGATGCCGAGGTTGTTGACCAGGATGTCGACGTGCGGCAGCATCCGCAGCACCTGCTCGCAGCCCTCGTCGGTCGAGACGTCGCCCGGCGCGGCCACCAGGTCGTAGCGCAGGTGCTCGCCGGCTTCGCGCTCGGCGTCGATGCGCTCGTTGTCCATCCGTTCGATGGCCGCCGCCACCGAGCCCTCGCCGCGGCCGTTGATCCCCACGCGGGCGCCGGCCCGCGCGAGCCCGGTGGCGATGGCCGCCCCGATGCCCTGGGTCGAACCGGTCACGAGAGCGGTTTTGCCTGTGAGATCGATGCGCACTGTGGTGTACCCCCTTGCGGGCCATTCTCCGTGATCGCCGGTGATCGCCCGCATGCGGGGGGTGCTGCGTAGTCTGGAGGGTGCGTGGAAGGGGTGTGGGTGCACCGGATCCTGTGGCTGGTGGTGGCGGCCGCCTTCGTGGCCGGCCTGGTCGTGCCCGACGAACCGGTGCGTAAGGACGACGAGTGCCCGCCGCGCGACCTGCGGGTGTCCGCCCCCTATGCGGTGACCGGCTATTGGGTGATGCCGCGCGCCGATCCGTGCGTCACGCGGCGGATGGTCGAGGCGATCCACGCCATCGGGGGCGACACGCTGATCACGTTCGGGCCCAGGTTCGCGGCCGGGCAGCCCGATCCCGACTTCGCCGCCTGCCGGGTGGACGGGCGGCCGTGCGCCGAGGTGCCCGGGGTGCGGCGCGTCTACACGTACGTCACCAGCGAGGAGTTCGGCGAAGGGCTGCTGCGCTGCCCCGGCCTCGACCGGCGCGTGGAGAGCGACGGGCGGATCTTCTACCGGCTGACGCTGGCCGGCTCGTGCAACGCTCCCACGCATGACCTGGTGCTGGTCGCCACCGACGGCGACGGGCTCGGCAACCTGATGCGGGAGGCCGCCGCGTACGGGATGACCGTCTTTCCCGGGCTGCCCGCCGCGCCGCAGCGCGCGGGCAAGCCGTGGGAGCCCGACCTCGCCCACACCGCCGCGCTCAACGCGTTCACCGCGCGGGTGCTGGCCGACTACCGGGGGCGGTTCGGGGCCGCGTTCGGCGGGGTGTACCAGTCGTTCGAGCTGGCCGCGCGGGCCCGGTCCGACCGCGATCCGATCATCTCCCTGTACGCCGCCCAGCACGCCGTCGTCGCCGACGCGCTGCCGGGCAAGAAGATCGTCGTCAGCCCGTACATCGACGCGCGGCGCGGGCGCGGGTTCCCGCCGTCGCAGGTGCCTGAGGGCATCGCGGACATCGCGGGCACCCGGCACGGGCTGCCCATGGCGATCGCCGTCCAGGACGGGCGGGGCACGGGCAAGGTGCCGGTGCACGGCCCGCACGAGGACGAGGCCGCGGTGGCCGCGCGGCTGGTGCCCGTGGTCGGCGCGGTGCGCAATGGGCAGGCGTACTACGGGTCCACGGCCTCCTACGTGGAGGCGGCGGCCCGCGAGGTGCCCGACGGGGTCGAGCTGTGGGTGAACGTGGAAGGCTTCGAGCCCACGCCCGTCGCGGGGGAGTGCGGCCGGGTGGACCCGCTGCCGCTGCGCGGGCGTACCACGAAGGCCCGGCTCGACCAGCAGGTCATGGCCGCCGGGCGGCACCCCGCCAAGATCATCTCGTACGGCTGGGACCCGTTCTTCACCTGCCAGGCCCGCCACGACACGCCTTCGCTGGCCGACGACATCGCGGCCGGGTGGCAGCAGCCGATCATCGTGGCGGCGTACCGGAAGGCCATGAACGGGCGGCCGGGCGTGCAGGTGGAGGGCTACAACCTGCGGGGCGGCACGCTGACCTTCGGTGAGACGTCGGTGCGGCAGGAGTGGTACGCCCGCTCCCGCCTGGAGACGGCCTGGGCGCCCTACGAGCCCGCGTCCCCCTGGATCCCGGTCACCGCCACGAACGCGGCCGGCCACACCAGCACCACCCCCTACGTGATGCCCTGAAGGGCACCGGGTTTTGTCGGTGGGGCCCGCTAGTTTTCGATCATCCCCCCGAACGATGGAGGTTGGTCGATGTACCGACAGGGCGACATCCTGCTCGTGCCCGTCCCGGAGGCGTCCGCGCCCGCCAAGATGCGTCCCGAGCCGCGTGACGCGTGCGGGCGGCTGGTGCTGGCCTACGGCGAGGCGACCGGGCACGCGCACGCCATCCCCGGTCCTGGCACGCTGTCCCACGGGTTCCTGCACCTGCCCGACGGCGGGCGGCTCGAGCACGAGGAGCACGCGGCGATCTCGCTGCCCAAGGGCTGGTACCGCGTGGTCAGGCAGCGCGAATACGTGCCCGGCTCCTACCGGGTGGTGGCCGACTGATGGCCACGCTGACATGGGAGCAGGTCGCGCTCGCCACCGGGCCGGGCGAGGGGGCCGAGGCGGCGGTGCGTCAGGCGTACAGGGAGGCGGGGCTGGCCGAGCCCGAGCTGGTCCTGGTGCTGCCGTCCCCGGCGGCGGGAGCGGTCACGGCCGCCTGGCTGACAGGCGACCCGCAGACTCGCGCGGCCCTCACCGCGGCGGGGCTGGGGCCGTCGAGTCGAGCCGGCGCTCAACCCGGCACCCCGGCGGGGCTGGGGCCGGAGAGTCCTGCGGGGGCCTTTCCGATCCCGGGCCTGCCCGACCTGCTGCCCGACGGTCCCGGACGTTCGGTGCGCGACGACCTTCGCACCCAGCCGTGGGCGCGCGCCAGAGCGGAGGTCTACGCCGAGTGCGGCCCGGCCGGCTGGGCAGCCCTCTGGGCCGACACGGGCGGCCGCCTCTGGCCGCAGGCCGAACGCCTGATCAACGACATTCGCCGGGCGATCGGCGAGCTGGGCGGGCATGGCGAGCAGGACGGCGCGGCCCAGGCCCAGGGTGGGCGGGCGCTTGGGGCGGTGTTGCGCGAGGTGACGCTCGACGCCGTGTTCGGGCAGCACGACGCGCCCTGGCTGTCGGCCTTCGACGGGCTCGACGGGCTCGACGGGCTCGACGGGCTGAAGCGGGTGGCCGAGCAGGCGGGATGGTGGTGGCCGTACGAACGGGTGGCCGTCGTCACCGAGCGTCCCGTGGAGCTGCACCTCGACGACCTCGGACGGCTGCACCGCGCCGAGGGCCCGGCCCTGGCGTACGCCGACGGGTTCGCCCTGCACGCCTGGCACGGCATGCCCGTGCCGGCCGGCTTCGGCGCCGCGATGACCGCGCTCACCCCCGAGCGCATCCGCGCCGAACCCAACGCCGAGCTGCGCCGCGCCATGCTGGAGCACTTCGGCCTCGAATGCTACCTCGCCGAGTCCGGCGCCGAGCCGCTCCACTCCGACGAGACGGGCGTGCTGTGGCGGGTCGAGCTGGAGGGCGACGAGCCGCTGACCATGGTCGAGGTGGTCAACGCCACCCCCGAGCCCGACGGCACCCGCCGCACCTACTTCCTCCGCGTCCCGCCGTGGACCGAGCGGGCCCGGCAGGGCGTCGCCTGGACCTTCGGCGTCGCCGAGAACGACTACCACCCCGAACGAGAGACCTGACCACCCTCACCAGGCATGGGGGATGCGTTCGAGGACGCCGCCCGTGAAGACGTCGTACAGGCCCAGCGGTTCCAGGTGCACATAGCCGATGTGGCAGTCGCACAGGGCCGCCGGGCAGGGGCGGGGGCGCAGGGCTTCGCGGTACGTGCCGTCGTACAGGTTGCCCAGGACCTCCGGGACGAAGTGGCAGCGGCGGACGGTGCCGTCACCGTTCACCGAGATCACCGTGTCGCCGGTGCGGCAGGAGAGGCCGGCGCTGGCGTGGGGGAAGCGGCTGTGGCGGAAGAGGGGGTCGATGGCCGTCCAGTCGGCGGCCTCCTCGTCGGTGTAGTGGCGGCCCTCCTCGGCGTTGACCCACAGGTACGTCTCCGGCGGCAGGCCGGCCCGCAGCCGCCGGGCGTCCGGCAGGTGGGCGGGGTCGCCGACGATGCCCACGCTGTGGCGCACCGGGAGCGAGCGCACCTTGGCCAGGAAGCGCTCGTACGGCACCTGCGTCGGGTGATACGTCACCCACAGCGCGGCCCGCTCCGACGCCTCGGCCAGCCACTCGGTACGGCAGCTCAGGTTCGTCTGGATGGCGACCCTGGTGACGTTGGGCAGCCACGACAGCTCGACGAGCGCCCGCCGGTACCACGACCTGACCAGCCCCTCTCCCCACGGCGTGAACAGGATCGACAGCTGGCCGTCGTGCCCGCCCGCCCAGCGGGTGAAGCGTTCGAGCGCGGCCCGGTCGGCGCGCAACTGCTCGGGGGTGTCGCGGCGCTTGGCGAACGGGCAGTAGGCGCAGTCGTAGTCGCAGCTCGCGAGCGGGCCGCGATAGAGGATGGTCAGCATGCCTCGTACGCCTCCATGAGGGCCCGCACGCGCGGCGAGAACAGAGCGGGGCCGATCGCGTCGGAGTGGGCGAGCCCTTCGGGGGTGAGCGTGATCGTCTCGTCGGTGATCGTCAGCCAGGAGGCGAACGCGTCGAGCGGGAAGTCGTCGAGCACGTCGGTGCCGAAGCGGGCGGCGTACAGGGGACGCGACATCCCCTCGGCGCGCAGCAGCGACTGGATGAGGTGGCGGCGCCTGCGCTCGTCGGGAGTGAGGGCGAAGCCGACGTTCGCGACGTCGAAGTCGGTCCTGGTCACGTAGTCGTCGATGATCGAGCGGACGTGGCGGGCGCCGACGGCGTACTCGAAGGAGTAGTGCAGGCCGCTGATGTACGAGCGGGCGCCGCAGCCGAGGCCGACCATGCCGTCGGTCTGGCAGCAGTAGTCGGTGCCGGCGGACGGGGTGCCGGGCAGGCGGAACATGCGCATCGAGACCTGTTCGTACCCGGCCGCCATGAGGTGGTCGCGGCCCTCCCGATAGAGCTCCAGCCGCTGGTCGTCCCAGGCGCGGCCCTGCTTGCCCAGCCCGGTCAGCGGCCGCACGTAGAGCGGGTAGAGGTAGATCTCCTCGGGACGCCAGCCGAGCGCCGTGTCCAGGGAGTACCGCCACGATCGCGGTGTCTGTCCGTCGATGCCGTAGATGAGGTCGATGTTCAGGACGGGCACGCCGGAGGCCCTGATGGCGTCGAGGGCGGCGTCCACCTCGGCCCGTTTCTGCGGGCGGACGGCCGAGCGCGCCTCCTCCGGCACGAAGCTCTGCACGCCGATCGAGATCCGCGCGGTGCCGCGCTCGGCCAGCACCGACAGGCGGTCGGGGGTGGCGGTGGCGGGCGAGGTCTCGACCGACAGCGGCACCCGCGCCAGGTCCACGCCCATCGCCTGCTCGGTCAGGTCGAACAGCCGGGTCAGCTCGCGGGCGCTGAGGTAGGTGGGGGTGCCGCCGCCGAAGGCCGCCGTGCTGAACGCGGTCTCCTCCAGGCACTCGCGCACCTGGCGGGCCTGGCGTTCGAGCGTGTCGAGGTAGGCGGTCACCAGCTCCTCCGGGGCGCCGGTGCGGGTGAACAGGTTGCAGAAGCCGCAGCGCATCTCGCAGAACGGGATGTGCACGTAGAGGGCGCCGGGGCGCTCGCCGGCCCAGACCTCCTTGAGGTGCGGGCGCGGGTCGAGGGGGCGGTAGGCGGTCTTGTGCGGGTAGGCGTAGACGTAGCCCTCATACGGCCGCATGACTCTCCAGGACGAAGTGGGTGTAGGGGACGGTCCAGACGACCTCGTGGCCGATGCGGTGACCGGTGTGCCCGTCCTCGCCGTACGCGGTGCCGTGGTCGGAGCAGACGATGGTCAGGCAGGGACGGCGGCGGCGCATGAGGGCGTAGAGGCGGCCGATGTGCCGGTCGACGTAGCGCAGGGCGGCGGCGTGGCTGTCGAGGGAGTCTTCCCCGGCGCCGGGCAGGTAGAAGTGGTTGGGCTGGTGCAGGGCCGAGATGTTGAGAAAGAGCATGACCGGGCCAGGCACGCGGGCCAGCACCTCGGCGGCGCGGTCGATCTGGCGCTCCAGCGACTCGGGGTTCGTCACGCCGAACTCCGGCTCCCAGTGACTCTCGGCGAACAGGCCGGGCAGCGCCGACCCGAGCGGGGTCAGCTTGTTGAAGAACCCGACCCCGCCGATGCAGACGGTGTGATAGCCCGCCCGCGCCAGCCCGGTGGGCAGATCGGGCGCATCGAACACCCACGTGCCCTTCCCGGTCGTCTCGCTCCCGGGGAAGGTGGCCGCGAACAGCCGCGGATGCGGCCCCGGCGTTACCGGCGTGGGCAGGAACCCGGCGAACATGGCGGCGTGGGCGGCATAGGTGAAGCTCCCCGGACTGTGCCGCCGCTCCCATCGCACACCGTCCGGCAACAGGTTGGGCAACAGCCCAGCCTCGGCCTGCGCAACGGCCACGTCGTAGCGCAGCGTGTCGAGGGTGACCATGAGCAGGTCGTGCGTCCCCACGACAGCGTTCATGTCGATGCCGACGCCACCGCCGCCGGGACGCGGGCCGGCGCTCACATCGGGGCGAACGTTGGGGTGCGGGCTGTGCGCCCCCTTTCGGTCAGTGGTGGCCATTCAGGACCGCCTCGACCTGTTCGGCGTACGTGTCGCGACCATGCCCAGAAATATCCCCCAGCCTCGGGAGAAGGTCGCCGAACGCGTTGACCTCCGCCACCACCACGGACCGCCAATCGGTCCCCACCATCACGTCGACCCCCGCACTCAAACTCCGCGGAAAGCAGCGCGCCGCAGCGGCGCACACCTCCAGCACCCGCTCCCACAACCCGGTCCGCCGGCGTACGACATCGAGGTCGCCCCGCGCGCCCCCAAGGTGCAGGTTCGTCATGGGGAAGCGGCTCGTGCGGACGACGGCGTGCGTCGGACGGCCCGCCACCGTCACCACCCGCAGGTCGAACGCCCGCCCTTCGGTCATCGCCTTCGGGAACCACCGTTCGACGTGCAGCCCGTCGGGCGCCAGCACGTCCACGAGCCGCCGCACCTCGGCCTCCTCGGTCACGGTCCTGACCTGGAGGGAGTTGCACAGCACACCGTCCAGCCAGACGGCCGAGGTGACGGCGTGCACCCGACTGCCATGGGTCTGGAAGGCGATCACGCCGGACGCCGACGAGCCGTGGGCGGGCTTGACGAACACCCGCTGCCAGCCCCGCCGCGCCATCTCCTCCCGCAACCCGTCGTAGGAGCGGGCCTCGAACGCCTCCGGCACCGGCACCCCGGCCGCCGCCAGCACCGCGTGGCAGCGCCGCTTGTCGAACATCACCTTGATCTCGCCCACGTCGCCCAGCAGCCGCGCACCGGGGATCGCCGCGGCCCGATCGAGCCCGGCACAGAACGACGCGTACCAGGCCGCGCCACCCCCGGCCCGCGCCGGATCGCCGGGGCCGCGCAGCAGTTCGTCCGCCCGCGCGTCCTCACCGGGCGAGTCGATCCGAAGCAGCGCCCCCTCGGGCACGCCGATCTCCCGCCCGGCGAGCACGTCCTGCCACGACACGACATAGGGCTCCGCAAGCCCCCGCGCCACGACCGCGTCACGAAACAACGTGACCCGCCGATCGCCCGGCGTACCGACCACGGCGAAGCGCACCGTCATTCCCACTCCGCGATGTAGGGCTGGTCGTGGGCGCCGGGTGGGCGTGTCAGGTCGAGGGTCACGCCGGGGAGCGCCCGGCGCACCCGCTCCACCATGGGCTCGCTGAGGAAGTGGTGGTGCAGGTCGAGCACCCGCAGGTGGGTCAGCGGCTGACCGCTGAGCAGTGCCTCCATGCCGTGGTCGGTGAGCGCGCCCCGGCCCAGGCTGAGCTCGTGGAGCCCGGCCACCACGGGCGCGGTGGCGACGGCGGCGGCGATGTCGTCCTGGTATTCGCTGTTGCGCAGGCCGAGCCGCCTGAGCGCGGGCAGCCGGGCGCCGGACAGCGGCTCGTCGAGGTCGCCGATGGTGTTGTCGCCGAAATAGGCGGGGGTGCCGAGCCACATCTCCAGGTGCTCCAGCGCGGGGAACGAGCTCGCGCCCACCGCCCTGACCACGGCGCCGGGCAGGCCGCCGCTCTCGAAGCGCAGCACCCTGAGGCGGTCGTGGGTGACCGGCCGCAGCGCCAGCTCGTCGGAGCCGCGCACCTCCAGGCGCTCCAGCAGCGGGTACGCCTCCAGGACCGGCGTGATGTCGCCATGGCCGATCCAGGAGATCTCCCACTGCTCGGTGGGCGTGAACCCCAGGAAGACGGCGCGCAGGGCGGGCAACCGGTCGGCGTAGCGGGCGAGGATCTCCGGCGCGTGGGACACGCTGTAGCCGCTCACCGCCAGGGCCCGCACACGCTCGGGCGCGACGCGGTCGAGCAGCGCGTCGAGCTCACCGGGCAGGGCGCTCTCACCCCGCTCGCCTGGCTCGACGGAGTCGGTGACATCCCAGGCGACCAGCTCGGGGGACAAGGGGACGGTCTCGCCCACCTGCTCGACCGGCAGACCGGCGAACCGATCGCCGCTGTAGAGGTCGGGATCGGCGAGAAAGCTCGCCCCCGGGTCGGTGCTCGGGTCGGTGGCGAAGGTGACACCCCGACTGGTGGCCGTGTCGCCGGAGGAGCTGCGGCCCGGGGCGGTGGCGGTGGGATCGGTGGTCACGTTGGGTTACTCGCTCACCGCGACGTAACGCCAGTCCTCTTCGCGGCTGCGGCGGTCGTCGAGGCGGAGCTCTACGCCCGGCAGCGCCGCCGGCAGGCGGGCGGCCATGCTTTCGCTCAGGTAGTTGTGGTGCAGGTCGAGACGGCGCAGGTGGGTGAGTGGCTGGCCGCTGAGCAGGGCCGTCGCGCCCTCGTCGCCGAGCGAGCCCATCGACAGGCTCAGCGTCTGGAGCCGGGCCACGACGGGGGCGGCCGCCACGGCGCCGGCCAGCTCGTCGGCGTAGGGGCAGTTCTGCAGGCCGAGGTGGCGCAGAGCGGGCAGGCGCTCACCGGCGAGGATGCCGGCGACGTCGGCCACCGTCGAGTCGCCGCCGTATTCGTCGACGCCGAACCAGAGCTCCAGGTGCTCCAGCGCGGGCAGGTCGGAGTCGCCGACCCCGCGGACGACCTGGGCGGGCAGCCCGCCGGTCTCGAACCTGAGCACGCGCAGCGACTCGTGCCGCACCGCCGGGAACTCCAGCCCCGTGCCGCCGCGCACCTCCAGCCGCTCCAGCCGGGGGAAGGCGGTCAGCAGCGGTGTGACGTCGGCCTGCTGGATCCAGGAGATCTCGGACTGCTCGGGCGACATCGCGCCGAGGAACACCGAGCGCAGCTCGGGCAGCCGGTCGGCGTTGCTGGCGAGCGCCGTGATGACCGGCTCGCAGCTGTCCTCGTAGTTGTCCTCCCACTCGCCGAGGACGATCGCCGTGACCTTCGTGGTGTCGACGTGCTCGAAGAACCACTGGACACTCGTGGCGATCTCCTCGGGGGCGTCGTCGTTCCACTCGCTCGCCTCGAACTTCCAGGCGACCGCCCCCGGGTCAGGGGGCGGCGCCTCGACCTCGCTCTCCTCGCACAGCACGGTGAACACCGGCAGCCCGGCGTAGGAGTCGTGGTAGGTGTCGTAGTGGCTGGGCTGCTCGTCGAAGGTCACGGACGGTCCTAGATGTCGGGGGGATGCGGCGGCTCCTGTTCTACTAGATCCACCCGACAATTCCGCATCGGCTCAGCCCTGAAGGTTCGCGGACAGCAGGTCGAGCAGCGGCTCCCTGCGTACGCACCGCTCCAGCAGGAACGAGTCGGCCAGCTCGGCCAGCTCGTCGTCGCTCAGCCCGCGGAAGCGCTCGGCGTACTCCGGCAGCAGCGCCTGCGCCATCATGATGTGCCTGATCAGGTCGTCCGTCTGGTAGCGGGCGCCCCACGGGTAGGGGTCCCAGCCGGGGAACTCGTTCTCGACGAGCGCGTGCAGCGGGGCCAGCACGTCGGCCGCCTCCTCCATGGTGGAGCCCCAGCGGTCCACGCCGAGCCGCCGCTTCTTGGCGATGACGTCGCCGAACCGGTCCAGGTACGCCCCCGAGGCGTGTACCAGGCCCTGCAGCCCGACGTCCTTGTACGTCCACAGCGACCAGCCCACGTCCTGCGCGTCGTAGATCGCGAGCTGGTCGCGCAGGATCTGGTAGCGCTGCCCGTCCACCTCGGGGTCACCGGTGTAGACCGGCCCGAACTCGCCCACCCACAGCGGCGTGCCGGTCTCCCGCTGGAAGCGGGAGCGCTTGGCGAAGGTGCGCTCCAGCTCGTCGCGGTCGCACCACTCGCCGCGCGTGTAGCCGGGGTACGGGCCGCCGTGCGCGAAGCCGGCCAGCGCGTAGTCGTGCAGGACGAAGACCGTGTTCTCGTACACCTCCCGAAATATCGAGAAATCGGTGGCGTACGTGTTGCCGTCCAGGAACAGCACGTGCTTCGGATCCGCCGCCCTGATCGCCTTCACCAGCCGGTCGTAGAAGGGCCCGATCACCTTCCCCGACACGTCCCCAGGCTCGTTGACCGGGTTGTACCCGGCGACCCACGGATGCTCGCGATAGTGGTCGGCGATGACCTCCCACAGATGCACCGCCCGGTCCTGGAAGTGCCGGTGCTGCCAGAACGCGGCGACGTGGGTGGGATTGTCGCTGTGCCAGTGCTGGTTCTGCGAGCCCGGCAGCGCGTGCAGGTCGATCACGCTGTAGATGCCGCGCTCGCCGAGCAGCCCGATCACCCGGTCGAGATGGCGGAACCCGCGCGGGTCGATCTCCATCGGCCGGTCGTCGGACTCCCAGTGGCGGTAGTTGACCGGGATGCGCACGCAGTTCATGCCGAGCCCGGCCAGCAGGTCGGCGTCGCGCTCGGTGAAGAACGAGGTCAGCAGCCGGTCGAAGAACAGCTCCGCCCGGTCGTCGCCGAGCACGCCGCGCACGGCCTGCCGCATGGCGGACTCGTTCGCCGGGTAGCCGGTGATGAAGTTCTCCATGTTCATCCAGCCCCCGAGACCCACCCCCCGCAGTCGTACCGGTGTGTCGTCCTCGGTGACGAGCTGGGTTCCGGACACATGCAGCATGGACTCACCCCTTCGTCGCGCCGGCGGTGAGCCCACCGACCAGGTGTCGTTCGGCAATGGCGTAGAAACCGAGCGCGGGCACCATGGCCAGGATCAGGTAGGCCAGGATGCGCGCGGTGTCGGAGGCGTACTGGCCCTGGAACTGCTGGATGCCGAGCGGCAGCGTCCAGCTCGCCTCCTCGCTGAACACCACCAGCGGGAGCATGAAGTTGTTCCAGCTCCCCACGATGGCCAGCACGGAGACGGTGGCGATGGCGGGCCTGGCCATCGGCAGCAGGATGCGCCAGAAGAACCCGAACGGCGAGCATCCGTCGATCGTGGCGGCCTCCTCGATCTCACCCGGGATGCTGCGGAAGAAGCCGCGCAGGATGATGATCGTCAGCGGCAGGCCGAAGGCCGCCTGCGTGAGGATGACGCCGAGCGGGCTGTCCAGCAGCCCGAGCGTGCGCAGCAGGACGAAGATCGGCAGGATCGCCACCGCGAACGGAAACATCAGCCCCGCCGTGAACAGCATGAAGAACAGCTCCCTGCCGCGGAAGGCGAACCGGGCGAAGACGAACCCCGCCAGCGCCGACACCGCCACGGTCAGCACGGTCGTGGCGACCGCGATGAACGTGCTGTTCCACACCTGCCGCCAGAACGCGCCCGAGGCGAGCACGTCGGTGTAGTTCGCGGTGATCCACGCCTCGGGCAGGCCG
The DNA here is from genome assembly GCF_040677005.1 of Nonomuraea sp. NPDC049421. Lineage (NCBI taxonomy): Bacteria > Bacillati > Actinomycetota > Actinomycetes > Streptosporangiales > Streptosporangiaceae > Nonomuraea > Nonomuraea sp. NPDC049421. The sequence continues at coordinate 267,792 of NZ_JBFAQA010000007.1, read as the reverse complement.
AACGGGTTCTCCGACAGCTCGCTGTTGTCCTTGAAGCCGCCGAGCAGCGCGTAGATGACCGGGGTCACCATGAAGGCGCCCACGATCACCGCGATCACGTGCAGGGGCAGCGTGTTGCGGCGCCGTTTGAGCGGCCTGCGTGTCCTGTGGTTCATCGCCGGCCTCCCATCGAGGTCGTCGCGCCCTCCAGGTCACGGCGCATCACGAAGCGCTGGTAGACGAGGGCGAAGATGAGGCTGAGCGCGAACATCACGACGCTGATCGCGCTGGCGTAGCCGACCTGGGAACGCTTGAAGCCCCACTCCATCATGGTGACCGCCATCGTCTCCGAGGAGTGCGAAGGGCCGCCGCCGGTCAGGATCCAGACCAGGTCGAACAGCTGGATCGTGTAGATGACCGACAGGAAGACGCTGATCCTGATCGTCGGGCCGAGCAGCGGCAGCGTCACGTACCTGAAGGTCTTCCAGCCCGTGGCGCCGTCGATCTGGGCGGCCTCGATCAGCTCGTTCGGGATGTTCTGCCGCCCGGCGAGGTAGATCATCATGTGGAAGCCGAAGTACTTCCACGTCATGACCAGGAACAACGACGGCATGACGGTGTCGGGGTCGGCCAGGAACTCCGACTCCAGCCCGACCAGTCCCAGGATCTGGTTCGCCATGCCCGAGCCGGGCGAGAGGATCAGCGAGAACAGCACGCCGGTGATGACCTCACTGAGCACGTACGGGGCGAAGAACAGCACCCGGTAGAGCGCCCTGCCGCGGATGCGCTGGTTCAGCAGCATGGCGATGGCCAGCGAGAAGGGCAGCTGGACGAGGATCGAGAAGAGCACCAGGACCAGCAGGTGCCACAGGTCCTGGGCGAAGATCTCGCTGGTGATCAGCCGGGTGAAGTTGTCCAGCCCGATGAAGTCGGTCGGCAGGCCGCCGAAGCCGTTCCACTTGAAGACGCTGGAGTACAGGGCCACCAGCATCGGGGTCACGACCAGCATCAGGAACAGCACGAGCGCGGGGAGCAGGAACAGCATGATGCCCACCCAGCGCCCGCGGCGCCTCCCGACAGGGGCGGGGGCCGGAAGCTTGACCGCTTCCGGCCCTCTCGTGAGTGTCGTCATCCTTCGCTCTTGGCCACTTCGGTGATGGCGGCGCCGACCTCTTCCGGTGTCTTCGTCCCGGCGAACAGCTCGGCCACGCTGTCATTGACCTGCTGTCCGACGGCCGGCGGGTAGGCCTGGTCCAGGTAGAGCTGGTAGCCGGTGGCGCCGGCCAGCTGCGTGGCCACCTCCTTGAGGTTCGCGTCCTTGACCGCGCTCTCCTCGCCCTTGAGCACCGGCAGCACGGCGCCGGACTCCACGGCCTCGGAGTGCTTGTCCATCTGGGTCATGAACTTGACGAAGTCCACGGCCTCCTTCGGGGCGTCCGCGCCCACGGCCAGCCCGCCGCCGCCGCCGAACGCGTCGTCGATCGAGCCCTTACCGCCCTCGACGGCGGGGAACGGGAAGAAGCCGAGGTCGTCGCCGAGGCCCTTGCCCGCGTCCGCCTGGGTGACGGGCGCCCACTGGCCCATCAGCTCCATGGCCGCCTTGCCGTTGCTGACCAGCGCGGCCTGGCCGTCGGGGGTCGAGTAGGCCGCGCCGAGGAAGCCCTTCTGGAACGGCTGCAGGTCGGCCAGCGCCTTCGCCTGCCGGCCCGCGGCGATGAAGTCGGGCTTGGTGAAGTCGTGGTCGGTCTCCGCCTGCTTGAGCCCCTCGATGCCGGCGATGCGCAGCGCGAGGTAGGCCCAGTAGTAGTGGCCCGGCCACTTCTCCTTGCCCGCGAGGGCGATCGGGGTGATCCCGGCCGCCTTCAGCTTCTTGACGGCGTCAAGGAACGCCGACCAGGTGGCGGGCGGCTCGGTGATGCCCGCCTGCTCGAAATGTTTCTTGTTGTACCAGAAGCCGACCAGGCCGATGTCGGTCGGCAGCCCGTACGTCTTGCCGTCCACCTGGTACGCGCTCAGCGACGCGGGGGTGAAGTTCGGCAGGACGTCGGCGACGTCGGACGAGATGTCCTTGACCAGACCGGCGTCGATCTGCTGCTTGAGCACGCCGCCGCCCCAGGAGGCGAAGATGTCGGGCGCCTTGCCCGACTGCGTGATCGTGGTGAGCTTGGCCTTGTACGCCTCGTTCTCCAGGACCGTCGCCTTGATCGTGACGTGCGGGTTCGCGGCCTCGAACTCCTTGGCCCGCTTGGCCCACAGGGTCTTGAGCGGGTCCGCCGTCGACAGGTGCCACCACTCAAGCGTCACCTTCTGGGGAGCGCCGCCACTCTCCTGAGGAGCGGACTCCCCTCCACCGCCACCGCAACCGGCCACGAGCACGGCGGTGGCGATCACCACCAGACTGCGTTTCATGGGGTTCCTTCCTCAGCTGACTGTTGAAAGTTTCGAGAACCCCCCGATAGTTTCGCTGCCGTGATCGTAGGTAAACGCCAGGTAAAGCGTCAACACCCCCTATGGGAGCGATCCCAAACCGAAACTTTCGGATACACTCCCGATTTGTGTCAGCGAAGAGGCGGGTCACGATCGCACTGATCGCGGAAGAGGCCGGCGTATCCATCCCCACGGTCTCCAAGGTCATCAACGGGCGCCCGGAGGTCGCTCCGGCGACCCGCCATCGTGTCGAACGCCTGCTGCAGGAGCACGGCTACCAGCGGCGCATCAGCCAGGACGACACCCCGGCCGGCCTGGTCGACCTCGTCTTCGCCGAGATCGAGTCGCCGTGGGCCATGGAGATCGTCCGCGGGGCCGAGAGCGCCGCCCACGACGCCGGTGCCAGCGTCGTCATCTCCGTCCTGCACACCCATGCCGGTCCAGGGCGCGACTGGCTCGAACGCCTCGCCGCCCGGCGCACCGACGGCGTCGTCATCGTCGCCTCCCGGCTGTCCACCGGCATCCAGGCCCAGCTCAGCGCCCGGTCGCTGCCGTTCGCCGTCGTCGACCCCGAGGGCGAGCCCGCGCCCGGCGTCGTCTCCGTCGGCGCCACCAACTGGAACGGCGGGCTCGCCGCCACCCGCCACCTCATCGAGCTGGGCCACCGCCGCATCGGCATGATCAGCGGGCCGTCCGACATGCTGTGCAGCCAGGCCCGCATCGACGGCTACCGCGCCGCGCTCGAGACCGCCGGGCTGCCCGTCGAGCCCGAGCTGATCAGGCGCGGCACCTTCCTCGTCGAGTCCGGCCACGACGAGGGCCACGCCCTGCTGTCGCTGCCCGAGCCGCCCACCGCCATCTTCGCCGCCAGCGATTTAATGGCCTTCGGCGTTTTCGAGGCCGCCCGGCAGCGCGGGTTGCGCGTCCCCGAGGACCTGAGCGTCGTCGGCTTCGACGACCTGCCGCTGGCCAAGTCCGCCTGGCCGCCGCTCACCACCGTCCGCCAGCCGCTCCAGGAGATGGCCGCGCTGGCCACCAAGACGGTGCTCGCCATGGGCCATGGAGAGGTGCCGGAGACCAAGCGGGTCGAACTGGCCACGGAGCTGATCGTCAGGGAGAGCACGGCCCACTACGGGTAGCCCCGTCCCGGGGTGTCGCGGGAAGCGTCGCATGCGGACTCGATCATGTGTTTGAATTCTTCGCATGGACTTCCCGCGATACCTCGAACTCATCGACGCCGACTGCGCCCGCCTGCGCGCCGCAGCCGTGCGCGACCTCGCCGCGCCCGTGCCGTGCTGCCCCGGATGGACGGCCTCCGACGTGCTCTTCCACACGGGGGAGGTGTTCCTGCACAAGATCGAGGTCATGCGCACCGGCTCCTGGCCCGACCCGTGGCCGCCGGAGCCCGACCCCGCCGAGCCCGCCGGATACTTCGACCGCGCCGTGCGGGAGCTGAAGGCGGAGTTCGCCGCGCGCAAGCCTGAGGACGCCACGCCCACCTTTTACGACCCGGACCAGACGGTCGGGTTCTGGATCCGCAGGATGGCGCAGGAGGTCGTCGTGCACCGGGTGGACTCCGAGCTGGCGGCGGGCGGCCCCGTCACGCCGATCCCCGACGACCTGGCCCTCGACGGCATCGACGAGGTGCTGGTGGTCTTCCTGGCCTACGCCTCGGCCTCCTGGCCGGACGAGCTGGGCGACGCGCTCAAGACCGCCGACGGCCGGTCGGTGGCGATCGAGGCGGGCGGGCGGCGATGGGTGGTCCGCATGGCCCCCTCCGGCGTCGAGGTCGCCCCGGGCGACGGCGAGGCGCAGGCGTCGGTCGCGGGCGCTCCGCAGGAGACGCTGCTGTGGCTGTGGGGGCGCGGCGACGCCTCCGCACTGAACGTTTCAGGCGACGAGCAGCCGATCGCCCGCCTGCGCGACCTGCTGCGAGCCGCGACGCAGTAGGGCGACCAGGGCGGGTGGTGCCGGCCGGTCGGCGCGGCGGCCGGGGATCGGCCGGGGATCGGCCGGGAGATCGGCCGGGAGATCGGCCGGGGGGTCAGGTGCGGCGGTCGGGGATCAGCTCGTCGGCGAGGGCTTCCAGGGTGGCGACCGTCTTGCGCACGTGTTCGAGGTCGTCCGTACGCAGGGCCGCCGCCAGCGCGTGGTCGATGGGGGTCTCGCGGACCCGGGTCACGCGTTCCGAGACCTCGGGGGCCTCGCGGATGATCGTGCGCCGGCGGTCGCGGGGGTCGGTGGCGGTCGTCACGGCGCCCGCCGTGCGCAGCCGGGCGATCGCGGCCGAGACGGCGCTCTGCGGCAGACCCGTACGCGCGGCGATCTCGCCCACCGTCGTGTCCGGGTGCGCCCGCAGGTCGCTCACCACGATCAGCACCGTACGCATGCTCGCCGGCTGATCACCGATCCCCTCCGTCGGCATCGCCTCTTCGCCGATCTTCATCAGTGCCCGGCCCAACAGGAACAATTCCACCCCATTCACGCTCAGCAACATACAGGTACGGCTCGGTAGGGTCCTGAGACGTGACGAGCGAGTTGGAGTGCCTTGCCGCGCGGTTGCGCGAGTTCGCCCGGGTCAGGGAGTGGGAGCAGTTCCACACGCCGAAGAACCTCGCGATGGCGCTGGCCGGCGAGGTCGGCGAGCTGGTGGCCGAGTTCCAGTGGCTGACGGCGGAGGAGTCGGCGAGCCCCGATCGGGAGACGCTCGACCGGATGCGTACGGAGCTGGCCGACGTCACCCTCTACCTCGTGCGCCTGGCCGACGTGCTGGGCGTCGATCTGATGGCGGCGGCGCAGGCGAAGCTGGAGGACAACGGCCGCCGCTACGACGCCGAGCGTTACCGCGGCTCGGCCAGAAAGGCGCCACCGAGCGGAACGTGACCGCCCGGAATTTAGTTCCCAAAGGGGCAATTATGCCAACGGATATTTTTACAGCATATATCTGACCTTGGCGCTATAGGCTCGATCACATAAGTGCGACAGTCGGGATAGATCGTCAAGGCTGCGACATGCGGAGGCGCGACTTGAGTAGCCTCGTTCCACCGAGTCGCGCAGGCGAGCATCAATGGGGAGGATTGATCGCTCATGGCATATGCCCCCGCATATCCCCTGATAGTAGACGCCGTACGCCGCCCCTCCCCGTTGTCCAGAGAAGACGGCCGCCCGATCCTGGTCTTCACCGGCGACCTGCGCGCGGCCGACGAGGCCGTTGACGACGTCGACAGAATCGGCCGCTGGGCGCCCCACGCGCGCATAGAGGCGACGGCCGCCTCCGACGTGGCGGGCGTCATCGAGAAGCTGACCTTTCGCGACGGCCTTTTGACGCGCTGGGTCGGGGGCACGCTGCTTCCGCCGCCCCGTTTTCTGCTGACCCGATTCATTCTCTGGGCCTGGCGGGAAGCGCACCCCGCGGCGAGCGGAGAACACCGGGAAACGCCGACCCGCGAAGACTACGTACGCTCCCATACCGCGTGGCGAAAGGCGGAGACGTTCACCGGGCCCGCGCTGCGCAGCTGGGCCGACTACGTCAGCCGCACCATGACCACGTGGCTGCCCGCCTCGGGGCTGACGGCCTTCGGGCTGCAGCAGTTCATGGACGGCGTCAATCTGCTGCTCTGGCTGATCAGCCCGGCCGTGGCCGTCGTCCTCGCCCTGCTGCACGCCACGCTGCTGGTCAGGGGCCTGCTCTCCTACCGCTGGTTCCGCCGGGCGCCCTACCTGCCGCGCCGGGCGGGCGAGCCGCTCATCGACTACGCGATGCGCATCGCGGGCACCGAGCTCCCGCCCGGGCACGAGGACGAGCACCGGGAGCAGGCAGAACGCCTGCTCGTCGCCGCGCTGCTGGAGGACCTCCGCCAGGCATATCGGCGCCGCCTGTTCCCGTGGGCGTGGCCGGGCTGGGGCCGCCACACCTATCCCGTGGTGGGCATCAAGCACGCCGATCCCGGCACGGCGGGGCGCCGGTTCGTCGAGCTGGTGGAGGAGATCAGGGTGGGCACGGGCCAGCGGGGCCCGCTGCTGCTGGTCGTCTCCACGTCGGTGCCGCCGGCCGCCCACCATGCCCGGTTCGACGGCGGGGGCATCGACGCCCCGGCCGAGCTGTACGCCGAATGGGGCAGGGCCATGCGCCGGTTCCAGCCGAGCCCGTACCTCGTGATCGACACGACGCGTCCGGTGGAGCCGGGGACGGTGCGGCGGCGTCCCGAACGGCGGCTGCGTCCCGTCAGGGCGATGGTGTTCTGGGCGTTCGTGCTGACGCTGGTGGCCGCCCCGGTGACGGTCACCGCGGCGAACGCGCTGGGCTGCGGCTCCGGCCTGCACGAGCTGGCCGACCAGTGCGTGGGCATGGGCTCGCTGGACAAGATCGCCCCGCACGCGACCCTGCAGCCGGTGACGGACAAGATCGAGCAGCAGAACGCCGCCATCCCCTTCGGCGCCAAGGTCATCAAGATCGCCTATCTGGGCCCGCTGACGACGCAGCCGGGCGCCCAGTTCAAGGAGGGTCAGATGACGGCGGTCGCGGGCGAGCTGACCGGGCTCGGGGCGTACCAGGCGGAGTTCAACAAGAGCAAGTCCGACTGGAAGATGAAGGTGCTGTTCGCCAACACCGGCCAGGACTTCCTCGGAGCCGAGCTCGCGGCCGACGAGATCGCCGAGCACGCGAAGAACGACCCCTCCCTGGCGGCCGTCGTCGGGTTCGCATGGAGCAGGGACGAGGTGCGGCGGGCGGTCACGCGGCTGACGAAGGTCAACATGCCGATGGTCGGCACGGTCAGCACCGTGCACCAGATCGCGGTCGACGACGAGCGAGGGCGCTCGCCCTACTTCTACCGGCTGGCGGTCGTGGACACGCTGCAGGTGAAGGCCACCGTCCATTGGCTGGAGCGGATCGGACTCGACCCCGCGGTGGGCAGGAGGCCCGGCGTGGCCGTCGTCTGGCAGAAACAGCCCGGCGAGCTCTACAGCAAGGACCTGCGGGACCTGTTCTGGGCGGCGTACCAGGGGGACAAGACCGAGCACCCCTTCACCGACGACGCCTCGCTCGAAGCGGCCGTGCGCGACGCGTGCCGCACCAAGGCGAAGGTGCTCTACTACACCGGCAGGGCCGACTTCCTGGCCATGGTCCAGCGCGCCTGGGGCACGGCGTGCCAGCGGGCCGGCGTACGGCTGCTGGCCTCCGACGACGTGACCGGCGCCATCGCGAACGACGTGCGCGGCAACCCCGGCAAGCACACCGTGACCATGTCGTTCGTCTCCCTGACCGACGCCAGGAACCCCTCCGACAACCAGAGCCAGGAGGTGCTGTGGCGATGGGCGGACAAGACGTCGAAGACCTTCTCGTACGTGCACGCCGCCTTCGGCTACGACGCCGTCCAGGCCGTCGCCATGGCGTTCAACACCTACCGCAACCAGAGCCCCGACGCCCTCGCCGTACGCGCCGGCGTGCACTACAACCTGCGCGGCCTCAGCTTCGACGGGGCGACGGGCGCGGTGGCGTTCTCCTCCGACGCCACCGACCACGACGCCCAGGGCCGCGCGATCTGGCTCATGACCGTCGAGGCGGGCGAGGAGATCAAGGCGGTACGCGAGTGCCACCCCACCGCCGAGACACCCGGATGCGGGCAGGCACGCGACCCCGGGGACACGACCTGACGGGCCCCCCTCCCGCATAGGGTGACGGGCATGCGATTCGGCGTGCTCGGCCCGCTGGCCGTGTGGACGGATGCCGGGCAGAGCGTCACGATCCCCGGGCTCAAGGTACGCGCGCTCCTCGCGGACCTGCTGGTCCACGAGGGGCACCCCGTGTCGGTCGACCGGCTGGTCGACGACCTGTGGGGCGAGGACCCGCCCGCCAACCCGGCGGGCGCGCTGCAGGTGCGAGTGTCGCAGTTGCGCAAGGCGTTCGAGGACGCCGAGAGCGGCGGCAAGAATCTCGTCGTCTCCCGCGCGCCCGGCTACCTGCTGCGCGCCGACGAGGGGGCGGTGGACGCCGTACGGTTCGCGGAGTTACTGGCCAGGGCCGAGGCCGCTGACAGCCCCAGGACCAAGGCCGGGTTGCTGGCCGACGCGCTGGCGCTGTGGCGCGGCCCGGCGTACGCGGACTTCGCCGACGAGGAGTTCACCAGGGCGGCCGTGCACCGCCTGGAGGAGCAGCGGCTGTCGGCGCTGGAGCAGCACGCCGAGGCCCGGCTGGAGCTGGGCGAGCACGGGCTGCTCGTGGGCGAGCTGAGCGACCTCGTACGCCGCCACCCCCTGCGCGAGCGGCTGCGCGCCGTGCACCTGCGGGCTCTGTACCGCGCGGGCAGGCAGAGCGAGGCCCTGGCCGGTTACGCCGAGCTGCGCGACCGGCTGGCCGACGAGCTGGGCCTCGACCCCGGCCCCGAGCTGGTGGCGCTGCACCAGGCGATCCTGCGGCAGGACCCGGCGCTGAGCGTGCCGGCCGAGCGGCCGTCCACCAACCTGCCCGCCCCGGTCAGCAAGCTCATCGGACGTGACGCGGCGCTGGCCGAGATCGGCGCCCTGCTGGGCGAGGAACGCCTGGTGACGCTCACCGGCAGCGGCGGCGTCGGCAAGACCAGGCTCGCGCTGGAGGTGGCGAACCGGCTGGCGGAGGAGTTCGGGGGCGGCGCCTGGCTGGTGGCGCTCGACCAGGCGTCCCGCACCCCGGCCGAGGCGGTGACGGCCGCGCTGGACATCAGGGAGGACGCCGGCCCCGAGGCCGCGCCCGCCAGGCTGGCCACGGTGCTGCGGCAGCGGCGCACGCTGCTGGTGCTGGACAACTGCGAGCACCTGGTCGAGCAGGTGGCCGAGCTGGCGGAGTCGCTGCTGCGCGCCTGCCCCGACCTGCGGATCCTGGCCACCAGCAGGGAGCCGCTGGCGGTCGAGGGCGAGGTGCTGTGGAATGTGCCGCCGCTCGGCGTGCCCACCGGGGAGGACCTCGCGGCCATGGCCCGCTCCGACGCCGTACGCCTCTTCGTGACCAGGGCCGCCGCCTCCGCCCGCGGGTTCGCCCTCGACGCCGGCAACGCCCCCGCCATCGCGCAGCTGTGCCGCAGGCTCGACGGCATCCCGCTGGCGCTGGAGCTGGCCGCCACCCGGGTGCGCGCGCTCGGCGTCCACGGCGTGGTGGCCAGGCTCGACGACCGGTTCAGGCTGCTGGCCTCCGGGCAGCGCGGCGCCCCCGCCCGCCAGCAGACGCTCACCGCGGTCATCGACTGGAGCTGGGACCTGCTGTCGGAGGACGAGCGCGTGGTCCTGCGCCGCCTCGCCGTCCACGCCGACGGCTGCACGCTGGAGGCCGCCGAGTCCGTCTGCGGGCTGGACCCGCTCGACGTGCTGGACCTGCTGGCCAGGCTGGTCGACCGCTCGCTGGTGACGGTCGTGGACACCCCAGGCGGGGTGCGCTACCGGCTGCTGGAGTCGGTGTCGGCGTACTGCCTGGCCAGGCTGGCCGACGCGGGCGAGCTGGACGAGGTACGCCAGGCGCACCTGCGCCACTACCTGGAGCTGGCCCTGCGCGCCGAGCCCGAGCTGTACGGCCCCGGCCAGCGCGAATGGCTGCTGCGCCTCGACGCGGAGTCGGCCAACCTGCGCGCGGCGCTCGACACCGCCGCGGCGGCGGGCGACGCGGACGGCGCGGCCCGGCTGGTCAACGCGCTGACCTGGTACTGGTTCCTGCGCGGCCGGCTCACCGAGGGCAGACGGGCCCTGGCGACGGCGCTCGCCGTGCCAGGACCGCAGGGAGACGAGCGGGCCAGGGCGGCGGCCTGGGAGGCGGGCTTCGCGCTCATGATGGGCGAGGAGCCCGACTGGCCGCCGGTCGTGGCGGCGATCGCCGACCCCGGGGCGCGGGCCAGGGCGGAGCTGTTCATGTCCCTGCACGTCGCCGACATGACGACGGGGCAGGAGCTGGGGGAGCGGGCGCTGGCCACGTTCAGGGAGGTCGGCGACCGCTGGGGCGTCGCCACCGCGCTCACCAGGCAGGCCATGGACGCCTTCACCCTGCGCGACACCGAGGCGCTGCGGCGCGTCGCGGGGGAGAGCGCCCGGCTGTTCACCGAGCTGGGCGACCGGTGGGGGCTACTGCGTGCCACCGAGTGGCTGGCCTCGCTGGCCCAGATGGAGCACGACACCGAGGAGGCCGACCGGCTGTTCGGCGCGAACCTGCGGATGGCCGAGGAGCTTGAGCTGTGGCCCGAGGTGGTCACGTACATCGCCTGGCTGGGCTGGACCGCGCTGGAGAGCGGCGCGTACGAGCGCGCCATCGAGCTGAGCGAGCGCGCGCTCGCCCAGGCCACCGCCCAGGGCTACAGCAAGGCCGCGACGATGGCCGAGATGGGCCTGGCCTTCGCCGCGCGCCGGTCGGGCCGGCTCGACCTGGCCGAGCCTCATCTGCACCACCTGCTCGACGGCGTGTCCCGAGACCCGTCCGCCGAGCCCGCGATGCACCTGCCCGACGTCCTCGTCGAGCTGGGCCGGCTGCTGGAGCTGCGCGGCGACCCGGCCGGGGCGCTGGAGCTGCACGCCGAGGCGCTGGCCGCGATCCGCAGGATCGGTGACCCGTGGACGGCGGTGGGCGCGGTGGAGGCCGCCGCGTCCGCCGCCGGGCCCACCGAGCAGGGAGCGCGGCTGCTGGGGCTGGCCGCCGCCGCCCGCCGGCACCACCAGCTGGCCGCGGGGCCGGTCGAGCAGGAGGACATCGGCAGGACGGCCGCGCGGGCGCGGGAGGCGCTGGGGGAGGCGGCTTACGCGGCGGCGTACGCGGAGGGGGAGACGTACAAGCTGGAAGACGCACTGACCCTGCTAGGGCTCTAGGTACGCGGCCAGCCGGCCACAGAACTCCTCCCACCCCTCACGCCCGACGCCCACGCCGATCTCGCGTACCCGCAGCTCGGTCCCCGCGCCCGCCGCGACGAACACCACCGTCACCACGGACGCGGCCCGATCGCCCGCACCGGTCGTGAACACCAGCCGCTCGGGCGCCACCACCTCCCGATACCGCCCGCCCACCACCATCTCGAACCCCTCGTCGCCGACCAGCGTCACCCCCCACGCCCCGCCCGCCCGCACGTCGAGGGTGACCCGCCCCAGCGGCGTGGCCATCCAGGCGGGCCCGAACCAGCGGCAGAACCGCTCGGGCTCGGTCCACGCGGCCCACACCAGCGGGCGCGGCGCGCCGAGGAGATGGACGAGGTCATAGGCGACGGTCATGGACATGCGCTCTGCCCTCCGGAGGTGACGGATGCTCCCAGAGTGCGACGCGGTCCTTACGATCCCCTTCTCGCCGCCTTCAGGCCCGTGGCACGCTGGAACGCATGCGGATCATTCGGGCGGCGAAGGTGCTCACCGGACGTCCAGGAGAGGTGATCGAGAACGGCGAGATCCTCATCGACGGGCCCCGCATCGTCTCCGTGGGGCCGCGCGGCAGCGCCGGCGAGGCGGGCGAGGTGCTCGACCTGCCGGGACACACCGTCCTGCCAGGACTGGTCGACGCGCACGTGCACCTGGGCTTCGACGCCAAGGTCGACCCGGTGACGCGGCGCAGCGCCGAGAGCGACGCCCACCTGCTGCTGCGCATGGCCGAGAACGCGCGCAAGCTCGTCTCCGCCGGCGTCACCACCGCCCGCGACCTCGGCGCGCGCGGCTTCCTCGACCTGGCGCTGCGCGACGCCGTCGAGGAGGGCCTGGCCGTCGGCCCGCACATCGTGGCCGCCACCAGGCCGATCACCATCACCGGCGGCCACTGCTGGTACATGGGTGGCGAGGCCGACGACGAGGCCGCCATCCGCCGCGTGGCCAGGGAGAACCTGCGGGCCGGCGCCGACTGCCTCAAGGTGATGGCCTCCGGCGGTCAGATGACGCCGGGCGCGCCGCCGAGCTGGGTCCCGCAGTACGGCACCGAGCAGCTCCGCGCCGTCGTCGAGGAGGCCGCCACGCGCGGCAAGGGCGTCGCCGCCCACGCCCACGCGCACGCCGCCATCCGCAGCTCCGTCGAGGCCGGCGTCACCACGATCGAGCACTGCACGTTCTTCACCCCGTCGGGACACCGCTACGACCCGAAGCTGGTGGAGCTGGTCGCGGCCAGCGGCACGTACGTCTGCCCGACCGTGCACGGAGTCTTCGACCGCATCAGGAAGGTGCACGGGCAGGAGATGCTCGACGCCTGGCTGTCCGGCGTCGCCCGCATGCGGGAGGCGGGGGTGCGGCAGATCGCGGGCACCGACGCCGGGTTCGCGGTGGGCGAGGTGGCCAACCCGACCGACGGGTACGTGGGCGGGCTCGAGGTGTTCGCGATGGCCGGCTACCGCAACGCCGAGATCATCGAGCTGGCCACCGTGCTGGCCGCCGACGCCTGCGGGGTGGGCGAGGTGACCGGCAGCCTCGACCCCGGCAAGCGGGCCGACGTCATCGCGGTCACGGGCGACCCCCTCGAACGCATCGCCGACCTGCGCAACCTCTCGCTCGTGCTGGTCTCGGGCCGGTCCGTGACCCAGGCGGGCGTCGACACCACCACCCTGTCGGTCGGCTGAACTGTCGGTGCCGTACGGCATCCTGATCTCACCACACGTTCCCCCGAGGAGAGCCCGTATGCTGCCCTGGTCCGCCGACCTCGCCGGTCGCCTCGACCACCGCGTCGTCGAGAGCGCGCTGCTGCGCGGCAACCCCCTCGGCGACCCGCACGAGCGGCCGCTGGTCGTCTACGTCCCGCCCGGCTACGACGACGCGCCCGACCGCCGCTACCCGACCATCTACGTCCTGCTCGGCTACACCGGCCACGTCGCGATGTGGTTCAACAGGGCCCCGTTCCGCCAGCCCTACCCCGAGCTGACCGACGCCCTGTTCGCGGCGGGCGACGTGCCGCCCGCGATCGTCGTCTACGTCGACGCCTGGACCTCGCTCGGCGGCAGCCAATATCTCGACTCGCCCGCCACCGGCCGCTACCACTCCTACCTGCGCGACGAGATCGTCCCCTACGTCGACGCCCACTACCGCACGCTCGCCGACCGCGACCACCGCGCGATCACCGGCAAGTCGAGCGGCGGCTACGGCGCGATGGTGACCGCCATGCTGGCGCCCGACGTGTTCGGCGCGCTGGCCACCCACGCCGGAGACGCGCTGTTCGAGGTCAGCATGCGGCGCACGTTCCCGATGCTGGCGCGGCGGCTGCGCGACCTGTACGACGGCTCCTACGACGCCTTCCTCACCGACTTCCGCGGCCGGCTGGCCGGCACGAAGGACGGCGACCTGGAGCTGCTGGAGATGTACGCCTACGCGGCCGCCTACTCCGCCGACGACGACGGCACCGTGCGGCTGCCGTTCGACGACACCGGCGCGGTCGTGCCCGAGGTGTGGCAGCGCTGGCTCGCCCACGACCCGGTCGTGATGGCCGGCGAGCCGCGCCACGCCGAGGCGCTGCGCTCCCTGCGGGCCGTCTGGATCGACGCGGGCCGCCGCGACGAATACTTCCTCGACTTCGGCGCCGTGGCCTTCCGCCGCGCGGTGGAGGCGGCGGGCGTGCCCGGCGACCGGGTCGCCTTCGAGCTCTTCGACGCAGGTCACGGGGGCATCGAATACCGCTATCCACTTGCCCTTGCCTGGCTCGCCCGCCGCCTCACCGCAGACGAGGTCCAGTAGGCTGCCGCAATGGAACTGAAGGACCAGGTACGCGAGCTGCGCGAGCAGGGCATGTCGCCCAAGCAGATCGCGCGGGCGCTCAAGGTCTCGCCGTCGGTCGTCGCGCCGCTGGTGCGCGCCATCGCCGAGGAGACCGCTCAGGCCACCGGCCCCGGCGAGGCCGAGGTGATGGGCTGCTGGATCAACGTCGGCTGGAGCGAGGGGCTCGGCGTCGATTCCGCGCGCGGCTGGGTCGACGAGGCCCCCGGCTCCGGCGGTGGCGGCAACGTGTGCGTGCTGGTCGCCCGGCGCTACAACTGGGACCGCCTGACGGTCTGCGGCTACCTGGCCGACGTCTACTGCCAGGGCGTCAAGGCCGTCATCGGCCCCGACGTGCTCGACGACCGCGACCTCGCGCGCTTCCGCGAATACTTCTTCGGCGAATACGCCGGCTGGCAGGAGGCCCCGATCGAGCTGGCCAGGCACCTGGTGTTCGGCTCCATCGACTACGCCCAGTCGCTCGGCTTCGAGCCCAACGACCTGTTCTCGCTCGGCGCCGACGTGCTGGGCAAGTGGGAGGAGGAGCCGGCGATCACGTTCGGCCGCGACGGCAGGCCGTTCTACGTCGAGGGCCCCGACGACGACACCGCCAAGGTGCTGCGCACGCTGCGGCGCCGCTTCTCCGACGACGAGTTCGGCTACGTCCCCGCAACCCAGTGACGCGAGACTGCGTCACCCGCCCGCGCTGACGCGGAGGCGCGTCTCCCGCCCGCGCTGGCGCGAGACTGCGTCGCCCGCTTGCGCGGACGCGGGGGCGCGTCGCTCGCTTGCGCTGACGTGAGACTGCGTCGCCCGCTTGCGCTTACGCACGGCTGCGTCTCCTGCTTGCGGTGACGCGGGGGCGCGTCAGCCCAGGCCGGTGACGCGCATCGTGAGGTTGAGCCGGCCGGCGGCCAGGCCCGTGGCCGGGTCGCCGGTGCCCGGATAGACCTTCGGCACCCCGTGATAGGCCAGCCGCGACGGCCCGCCGAACACGAACAGGTCACCCGATTCGAGCCGCACGTCGGTGTACGGCTTGCCGCGCGTCTCGGTGTTGCCGAACCGGAACAGGCAGGCGTCGCCGATGCTGAGCGAGACCACGGGGGCGTCCGCGCGCTCGTCCTTGTCCTGGTGCATGCCCATCCGCGCCTGGCCGTCGTAGAAGTTGATCAGGGCGGTGTCGGGGTCGTACGGCGTCTCCTTCCCGTACGCGTCGGCCAGGGCCCGCCGGCCCAGCTCCTTGAGCCACGCCGGGAACTCCGCCACCCGGCGGCCGTTCACGTCGTGGGCCAGGCGGGTGTAGCGGTAGGGCTGCCAGTGCCAGCCGACGCAGACCGTCTGCACGGACATGACGCCGCCGCCCGGCAGCACGGTGTGCCGGATCGGCACGGGGCCCTTCGCCCATTCCCGGCATGCCTGGACGAGGTGGCGTTGCTGATCGAGGCTGAGCCAGCCAGGCACGTGCACCGCACCCGGGGCGATCTCTCGGAACGGTAGCGGGATCACGATATTTCCTGATCTGGGGTCGTTGCTCGGTGGGGAATCGTGCACCACATGCCCCATCTTCCCGGGGACGGCCCATGCGACCCATTCGGGCTCGTGAACCTGCTCGGCTCGTGAACCTGCTCGGCTCGTGAACCTGCTCGGCTCGTGAACCTGCTCGGCTCGTGAACCTGCTCGGCTCGTGAACCTGTTCGGCTTCGCTGAGCTGCTCGCGTGGCCTCCTGGAGTCGCTATGCGCGGCCCCGCGAAGCGGCCCGGTTCGGCCTCGTGGGGTCCGTCCCATTGGCGTGAGGCGTGACGGGGACTTATGTGGCGTCGTGGAGGACGAGGCCGAGGGTGTGGCGCAGGCCGGAGCGTACGGTGCTGACGCCGTGCCGCACCGGCGCGGCCGACCAGCCGCGCGACGACCGCACCGGCCGGTCGCGTGTGGTGAAGACCAGCCCGTGACCCTGGGGCAGCAGCGTCACCGTGCCCCGCGACTGAGCCCGCGGCCGCTGCTCCACCAGCAGGAACTCGCCACCCGTGTAGTCGTGACCGGGCCGGTCGAGCCCGATCACCACCTGCAGCGGGAACACCAGGTCGCCGTAGAGGTCGCGGTGCAGGGCGTTCCAGTCGTTCTCGCGGTAGCGGAGCAGGATCGGGGTCGGCCTGGTCTGGCCGGCACGGTGGCACATGTCCAGCCATTCACCGAAATCGTCCGGCCAGGGCGCGGGCTGCCCCAGCCGGGCCGCCCAATCCCTGGCGATCGGCAGCAACCGGGCGTAGAACGCGGCCCTCAGCCCTGCGATCAGGGGAGGGATCGGGTGCCCGAAATATCGGTACTGTCCGGCGCCGAAGCGGTGCCGTTCCATGTCGATGGTGGCGCGGAAGTGCCCGGGTTCGTCGTACAGGCCGGCGATCTGCGCGCACTCCTCCGGAGTGAGCACCTGCGGGGTCAGCGCGCAGCCGTACGCGTCGAGCTCACGCGCCAGCCGCTCGTCCGTCACGATGTCCATGTCTTTCCCAACACCGCCGCCTCGCCGGAACTCGGCAGTTTTCGGACCTCGCGCCCGGTTATTTGATCGCGGAGGCCGGACGTCGTACGCTCACCGCACTCCGAACCCAGGAGTGAGCACCCAGGGAGTAGGCATGGCCGCGTCGCGCGAGTACACCTTCACCGGCACCCGAGTCGTCAACCACGTCCGCGAATGGCCCAACGACCGGCCGCGCTACGTCGCCCTCCTGGTGCACGGCTACGGCGAGCACATCGGCCGATACGAGTACGTGGCCGACCGGCTCGTCCGCCACGGCGCCGCCGTCTACGGGCTCGACCACATGGGCCACGGCAGGTCCGAGGGCGACCGGGTGCTCATCGCGAACTACGAGGACGTGGTGGCCGACGTG
Source organism: Nonomuraea sp. NPDC049421 (assembly GCF_040677005.1). Taxonomy (NCBI): domain Bacteria; kingdom Bacillati; phylum Actinomycetota; class Actinomycetes; order Streptosporangiales; family Streptosporangiaceae; genus Nonomuraea; species Nonomuraea sp. NPDC049421. The sequence goes on along the minus strand of NZ_JBFAQA010000007.1, from coordinate 250,845 downwards.
CACACCCTCGAGGAGCAGGCCAGGGCGGCGCATCCGGACGTACCGGTGGTGATGATCGGCCATTCCATGGGCGGTCTCATCGCCGCCCGCTACGCCCAGCGCTACGGCAGCGGCCTGGCCGCGCTGGTCCTGTCGGGGCCGGTGCTCGGGGAGTGGGCGGTCGTGCCGCAGCTGCTGGCCTACCCGGAGCCGCCCGACACGCCCATCGACCCGGCCACGCTGTCCCGTGACCCGGCCGTGGGGGAGACGTACGCGGCCGACCCGCTGGTCTGGCACGGCCCGTTCAAGCGGACCACGCTCGAAGCCCTCGCCACGATCCTCGACGTCATCACCAGGTCCGGCCCCCTCGGCCCCCTCCCCACCCTCTGGGCCCATGGCGAGGACGACCAGCTGGTCCCCCTGGAAGGCACCCGCACCGGCATAGCCGCCATCCGTGGCACAAACCTGACCGAACGCATCTACCCAGGCGCCCGGCACGAGATCTTCAACGAGACGAACAAGGACGAGGTGCTGGACGACGTCACCGCATTCATCGACCAGTCCCTGTCGTAACAGAATCAACATCCGCTACGAACAGTGACCATCACCCAAGGGGCGGCGCTCCACGCCAGGACGCGGAGGCGATCGGGCATCACCCACGCTTCGTCGTGAGACGCACACCGGACTGTGGCGGCCAGTCGAGCATCAGCCGCCCCCTGCCATGACGGACCTGGGGCCTGATCAGCGGTCGGCCGTGGGCCGGAATGGCGGAGCCGGGGCGTCATTCCACCGGAAGCCAGACATGTCCTGAGCCACGCGTACGGCTGAGTTCGACCTTCCAACACCCCGCCTTCGGGAACACGAACCCAGTGCCCCACTCCTGCCCCGGCCTGCGCCAGGTGGACCCGCCATGCTCCTCAGGCCCCCAGACCCGCTTGGCCTGAGTACCGTCGCCCAGACTTGCCCGAACCTGCAGCGGCCCCTCCCCGGTCATCCGCCACACGATCTTGACCTCGTCCCCACGCTTCAACGGAGTCTCGGCCACGAACAACAACCCCCACAACTCAGCCCCCTGAGCGGTCCCTCGCACCTCCGGAAACCCCTCACCAAGCATCACCGACGTCCCCTGACACCCCACCCCAGTCCGCGCCGGACTAGCCGCCACCCGCCCCGACTCCCCACTCTCCGCCACCACCCCCGTAGCCGGAGGCCCACCACCAGCCTCACCCTTGGGTTCAGGGCCCTGCCCCGCACACCCACCCGCCACCATGGCGACCACAACACCCACAACCCCACGCCACACTCTCACCGGATCCTCCTCTACCTCGCTGTCCGCGTCGTCGTCCCACCCCCACTACTCCGAATCCCGACAGAAGGTTCCAGCTCCGTCCCAGCGCACGACCCGCTCTGACAGGTCCCCGATGAGTTCTCGCCTCGCCACGGGTCTCCCTCTATGAGGAGGCGATATGAGCGAGCATGAGCAGGCGCTGAAAGCAGGGGTGGCACTGCTGGAAAGAGCCATCACGTACGCCCTCGGCAGCCTGCGCCTGGTCACCCCGGCCACCCTCTGCCGCCCCACCCCCTGCACAGGCTGGACCCTGCACCGCCTACTGACCCACCTGACGGACTCATTCCAAACCCTCGCCGAAGCCGCAGGTACCTCTATCTCGCTCACACCCCAGAGCCAGGAACACGAGCGCCCACCCCTGACCCCCACCCTCCACCGGCCAACCCCACTCCCCGGCTTCGGCCCTGGGCTTGGGCCGGGGCTCGGGGCCGGCCCTCCATCCGGGTACGAGCACAGGCGTGGGCCTGGGGACGGACGCGGGTTCGGTGGAGCGCATGGATACGGGCCGAGGGCCGGACGCAGCTCGGAGCCTGCGCACCAAGGTGGGCTCGAAGAGGGGCGCGGGTCGGGTGCCGTGCGCGGCTACGAGCCGACGCCTCGCCAAGGCCCTGGGCTTGCGCCCGGAATAGAGCCTGACGACAGGCTTGTGCACGGAATGGAGCCTGGCGACAGGCTTGTGCACGGAATAGAGCCTGACGACAGGCTTGTGCACGGAATGGAGTCTGACGACAGGCATGGGGATGAGTGCGAGTCCGGGTTCCGTAACCCGGCTCTGCTGCTCAGGGATAGCGCCACCGAGGTGCTCGGGCAGTGGGTCGCTCTGTCGGGGGATGCTCTCATCACCGTCGGCGGACGCAGGTTGACCCGTCCGATGGTGGCTGCGGTGGGCGCGATCGAGATCGCCGTCCACAGCTGGGACGTGGCCATGGCGTGCGGTGAACGCCACCCGCTTCCGCCTCTCCTGGCCGAAGAACTGCTCGACCTGGCCCGGCTGTTCGTCACCAATCAGGAGCGGCCCGCCCGCTTCGCCCCACCCCTCACCGTCCCTCCGCACGCCCCCGCCCAGGACCACCTCCTCGCCTACCTCGGCCGCGACCCCACCTGGATCCCCTTCCACTGAACACCTGCACCGAGGCCCTCCACCAGCTACGTTGAGCCCGTTCGCCAACGGCGCTGAGGCCGTTCGCCAACGGCGTCGTGCTGCAGCGTCTTCGTCAGTGGCTTCGTCCACGGGTGAGGAGAGGGCGGGTTCCGGCCGAAGGTTGCGCTTGTGGGCTCTGCTCCGAAGGCCCAAGGTGGCGGGTTTCGCCGGCTGGGCGTTCGAGGAGGCCGTGGCGCGGTGGGTGCTGGGAGGGGCTCGTGGTGGTGGCGACGGCCGCACGAAGAACGGTCGTCGCCACCACGTTGGCCGGCCTGTCCGCGGTGGACGAAGGGGTCGCCTCGCGGACTCAGGCCGGACGGGTTACCGTCCCCCCGGCACGGTGTGGCTTGGGTGGCCTTCCAGCCGTGGCTGGATACCTTAACCGATCTTCTCACCGTATCGGTCGGAACGACGCTGGGTTGTACCAAGAGCCGCGTCACGGTGTGCGGTTTGACATTTCCGTACAAAGTGATCGTACGACGTGTGGGGTGGTGTTGTGCAGCCGGGTTCCGGTGCCTGGACGCTCCTTACGTCACTGTCCGCGGTCGACTCGGGTTGGCTGGGCGATGTGCTGGTGGTCGGCGCGGGGGGTCGGTCCCGGAGTGTTGCAGCCGGATGGCTTCCGGGCGCTTGCGGTTACGGGGCGGGGGTGTCCTCCTGCAGGACTTCCAGGACTTGTTCGCCGTACTTCGCGAGTTTGTTCTCGCCTACGCCGTTGACCTTGCTCAGCTCTGCCAGGGTCGTGGGGCGGGCGGTGGCGATCTCGCGGAGAGTCGCGTCGTGGAAGATGACGTAGGCGGGGATGCCCTGCTCCTTGGCGGTGGCGCCGCGCCACGCGCGGAGGAGTTCGAAGAGGGGGGCGGCTTCGGCGGGCAGCTCGACGGCGGCCTTCGCGGACTTCGCCGAGCCGGCCACCTTGGCGCGGTCCGGGCGGAGGGTGTCGCGGCGCAGCCGCACCTCGCGCCGGCCGCGCAGCACGTCGGCGCTGGCGTCGGTGAGCACCAGGGCGCCGTAGTCGGACTCCACCGCCAGCAGGCCCTGGGCGAGGAGCTGGCGTACGACGCCGTGCCACTCCGCGTTGCCCAGGTCGGTGCCCACGCCGAAGACCGTCAGCGTGTCGTGGTCGTGCTGGATCACCTTGGCGGTCTTCTTGCCGAGCAGGATGTCGACCACCTGCCCCACCCCGAACTTCTGCCGCCGCTCCCGCGCCAGCCGCAGCACGGTGGACAGCACCTTCTGGGCGGGGACCGTGCCGTCCCACGACTCGGGCGGAGCCTGGCAGGTGTCGCAGTTGCCGCAGGGCTGCGAGCCCTCCTGGCCGAAGTAGTCGAGCAGCATCGTGCGGCGGCAGCCGACCGTCTCGCACAGCGCGAGCATCGCGTCGAGGTGGAGCACCTGGCGGCGGCGGTGGGCGTCGTCGCCCTCCATGGCCATGCGCCGGTGCTGGACGACGTCTTGCAGCCCGTACGCCATCCACGCCGTCGCCGGCAGCCCGTCGCGCCCCGCCCGCCCGGTCTCCTGGTAGTAGCCCTCCACCGACTTCGGCAGGTCGAGGTGGGCCACGAAGCGCACGTCAGGCTTGTCGATGCCCATGCCGAACGCGATCGTGGCCACCACCACGAGCCCGTCTTCGCGCAGGAAGCGGGCCTGGTGGTGGGCGCGGGTGCGGGCGTCGAGGCCCGCGTGGTAGGGGACGGCGGCGATGCCGTTGTCGGCCAGGAACTCGGCGATCTTCTCCACGGACGAGCGCGACAGGCAGTAGACGATGCCGGAGTCGCCGTCGTGCTCGGTGCGCAGGAACTCCAGCAGCTGCCGCTTGGGGTCGTTCTTGGCACTGATGCGGTAGTGGATGTTGGGGCGGTCGAAGCTGGCCACGAAGTGGCGGGCCTGGTCGAGGTTGAGCCGGGAGGAGATCTCGCGGTGGGTGGCCGGCGTGGCGGTGGCGGTGAGCGCGATGCGCGGCACCTCCGGCCACAGCTCGTGCAGCCGGGAAAGCTCCAGATAGTCGGGACGGAAGTCGTGGCCCCACTGCGCCACGCAGTGTGCCTCGTCGATCGCGAACACCGAGATGTCGCCCTTGGCCAGCAGCCGCTGCGTCGCCTCGACACGCAGCCGCTCGGGGGCGAGGTAGAGCAGGTCGAGCTCGCCGGCCAGGAACTCCGACTCGACGAGCTGGCGTTCGTCGAAGTCCTGCGTCGAGTTGAGGAACCCGGCGCGTACGCCCAGCGCCCTGAGCGCGTCCACCTGGTCCTGCATCAGGGCGATCAAGGGGGAGATGACCACGCCGACGCCTCGGCGCACCAGGGCGGGGATCTGGTAGCACAACGACTTGCCGCCGCCGGTGGGCATCAGGACGAGCGCGTCACCCCCGGCGACCACGTGATCGATGATCTCCTGCTGGCCCTCGCGGAAGGAGTCGTAGCCGAACACGCGATGCAGGACGTCGGTGGGGGTATCCATGCGGCTACCTTACGTGTTCGGTGGCGGGCGGATGGCCGGTTCCGCCGACGGCGGAGCCGGGCAGCAGCCTACGAAACCGCCCAGATGCGGGGGTCTCGACCTCTCCGGAGGCCGACGCCGTCACAAGGGCCGGTACGACTCGACCTGCCGGCTAGGGGGTGGCCGAGGGATCGTGCTGCACGTCTACCGTACTCAAGCGGTCGCCTCTCCCGTACGCCCTCCGCCGGTCGATGCGTGTAATGAAGCGCGCCGTAGCCGGCCGTCCGATTGATCGCCGGTGTGCCGATCAATCGTTTGCGGAACGTCCCGCCGCTGATCGCGAACTACTGCATTCCCGGCCATTCTCGCGGGCATTGCGGGAATGGCGTGACGCGTGTCACTACGCGCACTACAAATGATCGAATGGCCGCATAGCGTAAGCATTATGAGCATTTCCTACGTAGTGACTGGTGGCGGACGAGGCATCGGCAGGGCCGTGGCCGAGAGGCTCCTGCGCGACGAGGAGGCCACCGTGATCGCCGTCGAACGTGACAAGGAGGCGTTGTCCTGGGCGGACGGCCGGCGGATCGTGCCGGTGATCGGGGACGCGGCCGACGAGGAGGTCGCCGCCTGGGCCGCCGACCTGGCGCAGGAGTCGGGCACGCTGGCTGGGTGGGTCAACAACGCGGCGATCTTCCGTGACGCCTCCGTGGACGCGTCGCCGATCGCCGAGGTCAGGGCCTTGATCGCGGCCAATCTCGATCTGGCGGTGGTGGGGTGCGCGACCGCCGTACGCCACTTCCTGGCCGCCGGCACTCCCGGCGCCATCGTGAACGTCACCTCGCACCAGGCCGCCAGGCCCGTGCCCGGCAGCCTGCCGTACGCGACGGCCAAGGCCGCCACGGAGGGGCTGACCAGGGCGCTGGCCGTGGAGTACGGGCGGCGTGGCATCCGGGTGAACGCGGTGGCGCCCGGTTCGGTGGCGACCGAACGGTATGAGCGGTTCCTGGCGGAGCAGGGTCCCGAGGGGGCTGCGGCCGTGGAGGCCGAGCTGGCCCGGCTGCATCCGCTGGGGCGGGTCGCCACGCCGGCCGAGGTGGCGTCCGTCGTGGCGTATCTGCTCTCGGCCGACGCGTCCTTCGTCAACGGGGTGACGGTGCCGGTGGACGGGGGTCGTGCGGTGCTGGGGCTCGATCCTGAGGCTCGGGAATGAAAACCGTTGCCATCGGGTTGCAGGGGGCATGAAGAAGAACCTGCACCCCGCGTACCGCCCGGTCGTCTTCCGCGACCCGAGCGCCGGCTACGCCTTCCTCACCCGCTCCACGCTGACCAGCGACAAGACGGTCGAGTGGCAGGACGGCAGGACCTACCCCGTCATCGACGTGGACGTGTCGTCCGCGAGCCACCCCTTCTACACGGGCAAGGGCCGCATCCTCGACACGGCCGGCCGCGTCGAGCGCTTCAAGCAGCGCTATGGCCGCGCCACGTCCTGAAATTTCCGGACAGATCGCACTGACGCCCGCGCGCCCCGAGGGCCCCATCCCGGGACGCGCGGGCGCACTGCGTTCCGGGGGCGGCCCTGAAGGCGGTGGTCAGCGGGTTTCCCGGCGGCGCCGGATGATCAGGAGGTCGACGGCCGCGACGACGGCCACTGCGGCGGCGATCGCCGCCTCCCACACCCACACCTGTTCGCCCGTCCGCATGGCCTGGACGGCGAAGAACACCGCAGCCACCACCCCCAGCACCAAGGCGACGATCGACAGCACCCGCCGCACGCCCAGCGCGCTGCGGGCCGTCACCGGCTCGGTGCCCTCGCGATCACGTAGCCACATGGGATCCGTCCTCTCCGAGTAAGGGTTCAGGCCAGGCAGCGCAGGGCGGCCGCCAGCCGTGGGTCGAGGTCGTGGCCGGCGGGGAGCCGGCCCACGGTGGCCGCCACGAAGTCCGAGGATGGGAGCGTCGCGCTGACCCCGTTCACGGACGCCCTGATCTGCCCGTCAGCGGGCTCCACCTGCACCTTGGCCTCCTGCTCGGCCAGGACGAAGCGGCCCACCGCCACCCGCCACGCCGTCCGCCCGGCGGCCTCGTCGGACGAGACGGGCGCGCCCACGTCGTCGGCGTGGGTGGCGTACTCGGAGTCGTAGTGGAAGGTCTGGTGGCCCACCGGGTAGGGCCCGGCCAGGGTGTCGAGGGTGCCGTCGTAACCCAGTGCCCGCATGCGCGCCCGAGTCTCGCCGTTCTTGGTGCGCCACTCCTCCAGCACCTGCCCGATGGGCAGGCTCCTGCGCTGGCGTACGGACAGCTCGTTGAAGTCGTTGTAGTCGCTCACGCCCTCGGTGGCCAGCCGCGCCATGAGGTCCGGGACGGTCCCGTCGAGGCAGGCGTGGTTGTAGAGCTCCTCGCCCGCGAGGTGCGCGAGCACGTCGCGGACCGACCAGCCGGAGCATCGCGACGGCCGCGCCCAGCCGGCCTCGTCGAGGCCGGAGAAGAAGCGGTCGAGCCTGGCGGCCTCGGCGTCGAAGATGTCGAACGGGTTGACGTCTCTGAGCAGGTCCTCGGACATACCGGGGACGCTACCCGTCAGATCCGACGATTCACGGCCCGGTACGGACGGCGCCCCCGATGGCCGACCTGACCCGCTCGTACTCGGCGGGGCAGGAGGGCGCCCGCTCCGGCGGCACCCAGCCGCCCTTGGCGATGGGGGCGTACTTGGCCGGGTCGGAGCCGTAGAGCAGGCAGGCGAACGTGGCCGACTCCTTCATGCCCTCCAGGTGCTCGGCGCCGTCGTGGCCGGCGAGCAGGTGGCGGGCCTCGGCGGCGGCCACGACGTGCTCGGGGTCGTCGGCGAGCAGCGTGAGCGCGGCGAACTGGTCGGCCTGCCCGACGCTGTCGGGCAGGCCGTTGAGGGTGGTGAGCGCGTGGCCGAGCTGGCGGTGGAAGAGCATGGCGAGCGCGCCGTCGGTGCGGGCACCGGTGGCCTTCGCGTCGGCCTCCTCGGTCTCGGAGATGCCCTTGATCGTGCGGTGCACCTTGTCGACCAGCGAGTAGCAGATGGTGATGCGGCGCTCGCCGGAGCTCCAGGTGGCCTCAGGGGAGTCGCAGTCGCGGGCGACGACCTTCACCTCGCGCGGCGGCATGATGTCGGTCTTGAGCGCCTCGCTCTTCTTCAGCAGCCGTTCTGCCTGCTCGGCGCGGTTGGAGGAGGGCTGCTCATAGCGTACGGACACCTCAGGTGAGGGTGCCGCTCCCAGGGCGCTCGTGATGCTCAGGACGAGGGCGATCACGGGGTGCGGCATCCGGGGAGCTCCTTCAGGGGTCGGCCGTCGCAATGGGTGGTCCCATGCGGCGAAACCAAGATCGCTAAACCTCCCGGACGGTAAAAAAGCCGGAAGCCCGGCCCCACGAGGGGGACCGGGCTTCTCGGCCTGGATCACATGAGCGGGACCTTCAGGCCCTGCCCAGGTGGTCAGTGACGGTGCCAGGTGTAGACGCGCACGTAGTCGGTACGGCTCTTGGTGTCCTCGAGACGGCGGTCGCCGCTGAAGACGGCGCGGAAGGAGCCGCTCTTGTACGCGCGGGTCTTGGCGTAGAACTTGCCACCCCACGACGTACGGTCGGTGGCGACCCACTTCCAGGTGCTGGAGCCGAAGGCCTTGTAGTAAATGTTCACCCGCTCGTTGCGGACGCCGTCCCAGTCACGGCCGTCGCGGGCCTCGAGACGACCGGTGAAGGTGATGGACTTGCCCTTGCGCACCTTGCCGGGGCTGGCGTAGAAGCGCGAGATGCGGGTGTCGTCCTTGCTCTTCACCTGCTTGACGTAGAAGTACGCCGAGTCCGTGGCGATCCGCTTGCCGTCGCGGTCGAAGGCCACGGCGGTGGCCCTCCACTTGCCCTGCGGGTCGTTCTCGTTGAAGGCGGCGCTGAAGCGCCAGCCCTCGAGGCCCTTGACGTCCTTGGCGGCGAGCGTGCGCACGCCCGCGGGGGCGACGCTGAGCTCGACGCGCTCGACGTTGCGGCTGGCGAGGACGTTGAAGTGCGCCGTGGTCTCGGCGCCCTCCTTGACCAGGACCGGGTTCGGGCTGACGTCCTTGATGTAGAGCTTGGTGTGGGGCCTCGCGGCGGTGGACGCCGAAGCGACGCCCGCGCCCGAAACCAACATGGTGCCGCCGACCATGGCGGTCAGGATGCCTACTGCGAACTTCTTCATGAGGGTGCTGATTCCTCTCCCCGTATTGACTTCAGAGCGTGGCCTGGGGGTGCCGCGCTCCCTCTACTACTTTGAGGCACGGGATCGGGAAAAGGTTGGGCCAAAGTTCCGGAAAAAATTCGATCAAGCTTTAACCAGGACTTATGCGGAAAAATGGGATTTAGGACACGTGATCGACTACGCTCTGGCGCCATGACGGACGTCTACACCCTGGGAGAGCCACTGGGGGTCGTCTCCAGCGGCAGAGTCCGCCATGAGAGCGAGGCCAGGCTGGACGTCTGCGGTCCCGAGTTCACCCTCGCCGTCGCACTCGCCAGGCTCGGCCACGACTGCGCCTACCTGGGCAAGGTCGGCGAGGACGAGCTGGGGGCCAGGGCGCTGACCGTGCTGCGGGGCGAGGGCGTGGACGTCGCCGACACGCGGGTGGTGGCCGGCACGCGCACGGGGATGCTGCTCCGCGACACCCGCGTGGCCAGGCCGACGGGCGTCTCCCACTACCGCGCGGGCTCGGCGGGTTCGCTGCTCGCGCCGGGCAACGTCCCGATCGACCGGATCGGCGCCGCGAAGATGGTGCACGTGACGGGCATCACCGCCGCTCTGGGCAGGGACCCGCTCGAGGCCGTGCGTACGGCCGTCAACGCGGCGCGCAACGCCGGGGTGATGATCTCCTTCGCCGTCGAGTACGTCCCCGAGCTGTGGCCGTCCGTACGCGAGGCAGAAGAGGTGCTCGGGGAGCTGGCCCGCGCCTCCCACCTGCTCTTCCTCCGCCAGGACGAGCTCGACCTGGTCAAGCCCGCCCTCACCCCCGAGCGCGAGGTCATCGTGGACCGGGGCGCGAAGGGCGCGAGCGTGCGCGCCGACCGCATGCGCTACGACGTCCAGGGCTGGCAGGTGCCGATCGTGGACACCTGCGGCGCGGGCGAGGCGTTCGCCGCCGGCTACATCAGTGCCGCGCTCGACGGACTCACCCCGCAGGAACGCCTGCACCGCGGGGCGCTGCTGAGCGCCGCCGCGGTGACCAGCGTGAGCGACTGGCAGGGCATGCCCACCAGGGCCGAGCTCTAGTCGATGGTGAGGGTGAACGTCGAGGTCGTGTTCCTGACGTTCTGGTGGTTGTCGCTGAAGCGCAGACCGTTGAAGGTGGCCGACCCGATCGCCGGGCCCTGACCCGGCTCGGGCAGCTCGTTCACCCAGATCCCGAAGCCGGACTTGGCGTCGAAGGCGTCACCGCTCTTCCTGGCCCCGCTGATCGACACGTTCGTGAAGACCGTGTCCTGCACGGGGTTGAGCGGCGTGCTCGGGTTCTGGTAGCCGGTCTGGAACATGATCCCGCTGTACGTCGGGTCCACGATGTCCAGGTTGCTGACGCGGATGCCCTGGAACACCTTCGAGGAGGAGAACAGCCACATCGCCGGGAACGTCTGCTGCCCCCAGAAGTGACCACCGGCCCTGACCAGCGAGATGTTGTCGAACCTCGTCGGCGGGCTCGCGCCGAAGCCGTGCATCGGGTAGCCGAAGTCCAGCGAGGAGATCGTGACGCCCGAGTACACCAGCGTGTCCGCCACGTAGATGTTCCTGAAGGTGTTGTCGTAGCCGCCATAGACCGCGAGGCCGGCCGCCCGCCAGGTCAGCAGCGAGGTCAGGTTCTCGTAGACGTTGCCGAACTGCTCGCCCGGGTTGTTGTCGGTGGCCGAGAACAGCGCGAAGCTGTCGTCGCCCGTTGACCTGGTCTCGATGTTGCTGACGCGGTTGCCGGTGCTGCCGTTGGTGAGGTTCAGGCCGTCGGCGAACACGTTCCTGATCCTGGAGTTCTTGATGGTCAGGTTGTCCACGTTCGTGCCCCACAACAGGCAGACCTGGTGCTCGACCCAGATGTCGTCGATGGTGAGGTTCGCGACGTTGGTGAGGTCGAAGACCTTGCCGGGGCCGTTGATGCGGTCCACGTAGTTGCCGAAGTAGGCGAAGCCGGTGAACGACGAGCCGTTGGCGGTGGCGTCGGCGCGGAAGCCGACGTCGGTGTTCTGCTGCCCGGCGGGCGCGTGGAAGCGGGTGAACCACGGTCCCGCCCCGACGACCCTGATCGCCTTGCCGTACACCTGGAACTTGCCGCTCGTCTGGTAGTCGCCCGCGGGGAGGTAGACGCCGGTCAGGTTCGTGTCCATGCGGGCGCGGTCCAGGGCGTTCTGCACGTCCTGGTGGGTGAAGCCGGCCGGTACGGCGAACTTCGCCGGGTCCGGGTTGGGCACCTGCGCGACCTGTTCGAAGTCCACGAAGTCGATCGCGTACGTCGAGGAGTTGGCCGCGTCCTTCTGCAGCCTGATCCTGCTCCCCGCCGGGACGGTCGTGCCGAGCATCAGGTTCGCCTCGTCGTAGATGTGGCGGGGCGGGCCGGCGCCCGGGTTGTTCGTCGGGCTGTCCTCGGGGCCGTACAACCAGGCGTGACGCGAGGTCAGGGGGATGGCCTTGCGGAACGTGCCGTCCACGTAGACGTTGAGCGTGGTGTCGATGCCGCCTCCGCCCGGCGCGTCGGGGATCGAGAAGCGGGTGACCAGGGTGTTCGTGGGGGCCTTCGCGGTGAACTCGACGTACGCGCCGGTCTGATTGAGCGTCACCGCGCGCCGTCCCGACGCCTCGCCGGCGATCGTGCCGATCTCCCTGCTCGGTCCGACGCGGGTGGCGCCGCCGCCGATGGCCCCGTCCTCGGCCTCGTACGTGTCGTACGGCATGTTCGCGCCCCGCCCGACGAACAGCGGCAGCGTGCTGGTGTTGTTGTCCCGCTTGACCGGCAGTTCGTTGGCGTCGGCGGCGAGCACGGTCCTGACCGTGTACCTGCCGTCGGCCGCCGTCCATGTGCCCAGATTGACGGGGTTCGTGGTGGCGCCGGGGGCGATCGTGCCGCTCACGGAGCCGGTCAGCGTCCTGACGACGGTGCCCGACGCGTCGGCGACGGTGAGCGTGATGCCGTGGGAGCCGCCGCCGGAGGCGACGGTGCCCTGGTTCTTGACGGCGACCGAGAACGTCACCGTGCCGCCCGCCGCCGGGTTGCCCGGCGTCCAGGAGACGGGGGAGGCGATGAGGTCGGCTGTGTCGACCGGCCGGACCGTGAGGGTGCCTGTGGCGGTGTTGTTGGCCTCGTTCTGCTCGGGGACCTCGCCGTCCTCGTCCACCTTGGCCGACAGCTCGTACGTCCCCGCCTCCCGCGCGCCGATGTCCGCCGACACGGTCGCGGAGGCTCCGGCGGCCAGCGCGCCCACGGCGGCGGTGCCGACCTCGGTGTCGCCCGCGTAGAAGGTCACGGAGGTCGCGGCGGAGCCGGTGCTGCCCGCGTTCCTGACCGTCGCCGACAGCCGTACGTCGTCGGTCTCGACCGGCGAGGCGGGTGAGGAGGTCAGGCCGGTGACGGTGAGGTCGGGGTTGGGCGCGGGCGTGCCGAAGATCTGGAACTCGGCGATCTGCCCGCCCGGCGCGCCGGTGTTGGCCGTGACCTGGAGGCGGACGTCGGCCGCCCGGCCGCTCACCGGGATCGTGACGCTGTTGCCGGTGGCCGGGTCGAAGGTGTAGGCGGCCTGGGGGACGAGGGTGGTGAAGGCGGTGGCGCCCTGGGCGCGGCCCTGGACGGTGAGCGTCTGGGTACGGCGGGCCCAGACGGCGTCGGGGTTGAGCTTGAGGGTGATGGAGGTCAGCGTGGCGTCGGCGCCGAGCTGGGCGGCGAGCGTGGCAGGGTAGGCGGCGCTCTCCCAGTAGGTGCTGAGGTTGTCGTCGTTGGCGTTCGCGGCGACGTACGTGTGCGTGTGCGACGACCCGGTCATCGTCTTGCCGAGCGCGAGGTTGGCGCCGTCCTGCGGGGTGCCGGGAGCGGCGCCCCAGACCTCCAGCTCGGAGAGCTGCCCGGCGGGCCAGCCGCTGTTGGCCGTGATGTGCAGGCGCACGTGGCGGGCGGTCGTGCCGGCGGGGAGGGTGATCGTGGTGGCCGGGTTGACGGCGTAGGTCGTCTGGGGCACGACGGTGGTGAAGGCGGTGCCGTTCGTGCCGGTCTGGACGGCGAGCGTCTGCGTACGGTTCGGCCAGCCGCCGGGGAGCTTGAGCACCAGGCGGGAGAGGGCGGCCGTGGCGCCGAGGTCGACCTGGATCCACTGCGGGAAGGCGTTGCCGGCCGACTCCCAGTAGGTGGCCTGGTTCCCGTCGGTGACGTTGGCGGGCCGGTAGACGTCGGTGTGGCTGCTGGCGGTGGCGGGCCGGCCGGCGGCGAGGTTGCTCTCAGAAGCGGCTTGAGCGGCCGGATGGGGGACGACGAGGAGCGCGGTGAGTAACGTGAGGGCGGCTGACAGTGCTCTCATGAGGGGTGGCCCTTCGAGGGTGGGGCGGATGGCCGAACCATAAGATGTCGAGCAGATGGCCGCAATATTTCGACGACATTGCGCAAACGATGAACTGACTCACGCTGTCGAATTCCGCCAAGCAGCGCTGGTCAGCGCACCCTTGCAGGCGGGAAGCCGCCGTGAGGGCCGCGCAAGGCACGACGTACGGTCTACGTAAGCCGTTGCAAGCGCTTGCGCTGAAGGCCGTATAGTTTGCGCATGACTCGACGACTCGCAGAGGTGGCCAAGAAAGTCGGAGTGAGCGAGGCGACGGTGAGCCGCGTGCTCAACGGCAAGCCCGGCGTGTCCGACGCGACCCGCGAGGCGGTGCTGACGGCGCTCGACGTGCTCGGCTACGAACGCCCCACCCAGCTGCGCGGCGACCGCGCCAGGCTGGTCGGCCTGGTGCTCCCCGAGCTGCAGAACCCGATCTTCCCCGCCTTCGCCGAGGTCGTCGGCGGGGCGCTGGCCCAGCAGGGGTTCACCTCGGTGCTGTGCACCCGCACGGTCGGCGGCGTCTCCGAGGCCGACTACGTCGATCTCCTGCTCCAGCAGCAGGTCAGCGGCGTCGTCTTCGCCGGCGGCCTGTACGCCCAGGCCGACGCCTCCCACGGACACTACGAGCTGCTGCACGAGCGCAGGCTGCCCACCGTGCTGGTCAACGCCGCCGTCGAGCGCCTCGACTTCCCCCAGGTCTCCTGCGACGACGTGGTGGCCGCCGAGATGGCCGTCGCCCACCTGCGCGCCCTCGGGCACGAGCGCATCGGCATGGTGCTCGGGCCGAAGGACCACATGCCGTCGCGGCGCAAGCTGGAGACGTTCCTCGCGTCGGGCGGCGACGCCGAGCTGGTCGAGCACACGATGTTCTCGCTCGAAGGCGGGCACGCCGCCGCCGCGCGGCTGGTCAGGCGCGGGGTCACCGGCGTCATCTGCGCCAGCGACCTGCTCGCGCTCGGCACCGTACGCGCCGCGCGCCGTGCGGGGCTCGCCGTGCCCGCCGACATCTCGGTCATCGGCTTCGACGACTCGGCCCTGATGAACTGCACCGAGCCGCCGCTCACCACCGTCCGCCAGCCCATCGACGCCATGGGGCGGGCGGCGGTCGACCTGCTGGTCGCGCAGATCGACAAGGCCGTCGTCCCGGCCGACGAGCTGCTGTTCGAGCCCGAGCTGGTCGTCCGCGCCTCCACGGCCCGCGCCAAGGACTGACCTGTCATGTGATGCAGTCGTTATCTTGCAACTTGAAGTCGAAATCTTGCGCCCTTCGGTCGAGGAACCTATGGTGTGGGCACCTCGCATCAAGAAGGGTCAGACCATGCAGAGATCCACCGGACTCCTGCTCGTAACCGCGCTGAGCCTCACGGCCACCGCATGCGGCTCGGGCGGCGAGCCCGCCACCCCGTCCGCCGGCGGCGCCAAGGCCGTGTCGATCACGGTGGCCTGCCAGCCGGCGAAGTCCGCGCCCAAGGAACGCCAGGCGTGGGACGACGACGTGGCGACGTTCATGAAGGAACACCCCGGCGTGACGGTCAAGAGCACGGACCAGCAGCCGTGCTTCGACCCCAAGACGTTCGGACCCAAGCTGGCGGGCGGCCAGATGGAGACGGCGTTCATGGTGCCGATGACGAACTACGCCGATGTGATCTCCAAGGGCCAGGCGCTCGACATCACGCCGTACACGAACCTGATCAAGAACTGGAACGACCTGCGCGCCGACCACAAGGAGCTGCTCACCAAGGACGGCAAGGTCTACGGCGTCCCCAACGTGCACTACAGCGTGGGCCTGGTCTACAACCGCGCGCTGTTCACCAAGGCCGGGCTCGACCCCGACGCCCCGCCGCAGACCTGGGCCGAGGTGCGCGAGGCCGCGAAGAAGATCGCCGGGCTGGGCGCCGGCCACATCGGCTACGGCGAGTACTCCGGCGGCAACACCGGCGGCTGGCACTTCACCCAGGCCCTGTACGGCCGCGGCGGCGACATCCTGACCCCCGACGGCAAGAGCGCCGCCTTCAACTCACCCGAGGGCAAGGCCGTGCTGCAGACGCTGCACGACATGCGCTGGGCGGACGACAGCATGGGCACCAGGCTCCTGGTCGGCTGGGAGTCGCTGATGGTCGCCATGGGCAGCGGCAAGGTCGGCATGATGCTCGGCGCCCCCGACGTCGTGACCGACGTCGTCACCAAGTTCAAGGGCAACGTCGACGACTACGGCATCACCGGCTTCCCCGAGGCCAAGGCGTCGCTGAGCGGCGGCGAGGCGTTCATGATCAACCCGAAGGCGACCCCTGAGGAGGCCAAGGCCGCGATCGAGTGGCTCGACTTCCGCTACAACACCGTCGGCAAGGGCCGCTTCGACTTCGCCCGCGGCAAGAGCATCGGCAACCCGGTCGGCGTGCCCGACAACGCGGTGTACGGCGACTCGCCCACCGGCCAGGCGCTCCAGGCGGACCGGGTGAAGAACGCGACGCTGCCGGTCGCCAACTACGACTCCTACGTCAAGGCCGCCGGCACCGTCCCGCCCAAGGCCGAGCCGGCGCACGCCCAGGAGCTGTACGCCGTCCTCGACGTGCCGATGTCGGGCGTGCTGAGCCGTAAGGACGCCGACATCGACCAGCTGCTCGCCGACGCCGAGTCGAAGGTCAACTCGCTGCTGGCGGCCAAGGGCTGACCTCCATGCAGATCTTGAGGCGCAACCTGACGGCCTACGGGTTCTTGTGCGCGGCGCTGTTCTGCTTCACGGTGTTCGCCTGGTATCCCATGGTCAGGGAGTTCATCCTGAGCTTCCAGAAGACCGACCTGATCAACGAGCCGATCTGGGTCGGGCTGCAGAACTTCACGACGGCCTTCCTCGACCCGGCCTTCGGCGAAGCCTGGCTCAACACCCTGGAGTTCACGCTCCTCGCCCTGCTGTGCGGCTACGCCGTGCCGTTCGTCGTCGCGCTCGTCCTGAACGAGCTGCGCCACGCCCGGGCCTACCTGCGGTTCGTGGTCTACCTGCCGGTCATGCTGCCGCCGATCGTGGCGGTGCTGCTGTTCCGGTGGTTCTACGACCCGGGGCCCGGGCTGTTCAACCAGGTGCTCGACTTCTTCGGCCTGCCCGGCCTCGCCTGGCTCGACAGCTCCGCCACCGCGCTGATCTCCCTGGTCATCGTCTCGACCTGGATGAACATGGGCAGCGCGACGCTAATTTACCTGGCCGCGCTGCAGAACATCCCGCCCGAGCTGTACGAGGCGGCCGAGCTCGACGGCGCCGGCATCTGGAAGCGGATCAGGCACGTCACGATCCCGCAGACCCGGCTGATCCTGCTGCTCATGCTGATGCTGCAGATCGTGGCCACCATGCAGGTGTTCATCGAGCCGTACATGCTGACCGGCGGCGGGCCGGAGAACGCGACGGTCACGGTGGCGTACCTGATGTTCCAGAACGCCTTCACGTTGCAGGACTACGGCTCGGCGGGGGCGCTCGGCATGATGCTGATGCTCGTGCTGCTCGTCTTCGCCGCCTTCCAGCTCCGTCTGACCAGGGAGGACAAGGCGTGATCTCCGTCGGAGCCGGGGCGGCCGCCCGCCGCGCCCGGGGCAGGAAGCGCGCGCCGAAGCCGATCGAGGTGCAGTTCCGCACGATCGTCTCGCCGCACCAGCTCAACAGCAGGTGGGGCCGGCGCATCTACTGGCTGGTGCTGGTCGCGGTGCTCGTACTGTTCACGCTGGCGTTCGTCTTCCCGCTGTACTGGATGGCGACCGGCGCGCTGAAGACGCCGGAGGAGCTGGCGCAGATGCCGCCCACGCTCTTCCCGGCCGACCCGTCGCCCGAGGCGTTCTTCGAAGCGTGGGACCTGTTCGACATCGGGACGCTGCTGGCCAACACCGCCTACTACTCGCTCGGCGGCTGGGTGGTCTGCATGGCCGTGGACGTGTCGGCGGCGTACGCGCTGTCGAAGCTGCGGCCGATGTTCGGCAACGTCATCCTCGGCATGATGCTCGCCACGCTGATGATCCCGGCGATGGTGGTGCTGATCCCGCTGTACGTCACGGTCGTCGACCTCGGCCTGCTCAACAACCCGTGGGCGCTGTGGCTGCCGGCCGCCGCCAACGGCTTCAACATCTTCCTGCTCAAGCGCTTCTTCGACTCGATCCCCAGGGAGCTGATCGAGGCGGCGCAGATCGACGGGGCGGGGGCGGTGCGGATCCTGCGTTCTGTGGTCCTGCCGGTCTCCCGGCCCATCCTGGGTGTGGTCTCCATCTTCACGATCGTCACCTCGTTCAAGGACTTCGTCTGGCCGCTGCTGGTCATGACGGACAGCGACAAGATGACGATCAGCGTGGGCCTGTCGCAGACGGCCGGAGCCGTCACCCAGAACCAGGTCATGGGCGGGCTGCTGATCACCAGCATCCCCATGGTCATCGTTTTCTTCATCTTCCAACGGCACATCATGGCGGGCCTGACCGCCGGAAGCATCAAGGGATGAGCGCATGTCGCAAACGTGGTGGCGGGGGGCCGCGATCTACCAGGTCTACCTGCGGAGTTTCGCCGACGGGAACGGCGACGGCGTCGGCGATCTCGCCGGCCTGCGCTCCCGCCTGCCGTACCTGAAAGAGCTCGGGATCGACGCCATCTGGCTCAACCCGTGGTATCCGTCGCCGATGGCCGACGGCGGCTACGATGTGGCCGACTACCGCGACATCGAGCCGGTCTTCGGGACGCTGGACGAGGCCGAGCGGTTCATCGAGGAGGCGCACGAGCTCGACATCAAGGTCATCATCGACGTGGTGCCCAACCACAGTTCGACCGAGAGCGCCTGGTTCAAGGAGGCGCTGGCGGACCCGGCGGCGCGCGACCGGTTCTGGTTCGCCGACGAGCCGCTCAACGACTGGCAGTCGATCTTCGGCGGCTCGGCCTGGACGCAGGTGCCCGACGGGCAGTGGTACCTGCACCTGTTCGCCCCCGAGCAGCCCGACCTCAACTGGACGAACCCCGAGGTGCACCGGGAGTTCGAGGACGTGCTGCGGTTCTGGTTCGAGCGCGGGGCGGACGGCTTCCGCATCGACTCGGCGGCGCTGCTCATCAAGTCGGACACGGCGTACGAGGACCTCGACGAGGTCCACGACGTCTACCGCCGCTGGCGCGAGGTGGCCGACGAGTACGGCGAGCGCATCCTCATCGGCGAGGTCTGGCTGCCCGACCAGGAGCGCTTCGCCCGCTACCTGCGCCCCGACGAGCTGCACACCGCCTTCAACTTCGACTTCCTGTCCTGCGCGTGGGACCCGCGCGACCTGCGCAGGTCCATCGACCTGACGCTGGCCACGCACACCCCGATCGGCGCCCCGCCGACGTGGGTGCTCTCCAACCACGACGTGACCAGGCCGGTCACCAGGTACGGCCGCGCCGACACCTCGTTCGCCCACGGCGGCGCCCTGCACGGCAGCCCGACGGACCTGGAGCTCGGCTACCGCCGCGCCCGTGCCGCCGCGCTGCTCGCGATGGCGCTGCCCGGCTCCGTCTACGTCTATCAGGGCGAGGAGCTGGGACTGCCCGAGGTGGAGGACCTGCCGGACGAGGTGCGCCAGGACCCCATGTACGCCCGCTCGGGCGGCACGAACCCGGGCCGCGACGGCTGCCGCATCCCGCTGCCCTGGTCGGGGGAGGAGCCGCCGTTCGGGTTCGGCACGGGCACGCCGTGGCTGCCGCAGCCGGAGAGCTGGCGGAAGCTGACCGCCGAGGCACAGCGTACGGACCTCGGCTCGATGCTCAACCTCTACCGCTCGGCGCTCGGCATCCGCCGCGAGCTGCTCGGCGACGGGACGCTGACCTGGCTGCCGATGGGGGAGGAGGTGCTGGCCTTCACCCGCGACTCGGGCCTGACCAGCGTCACGAACCTGAGCGCCGCCCCGGTGCCGCTCCCCGAGGGCCGCGTGCTGCTGTCCAGCGGCCCGCTGGACGACGGCCTGCTGCCCGCTGACACCACGGTCTGGCTGACCCCCGCCTGACCGAAGGGGCCCGTTACGATCGCGGCATGGCACGCCTGCGACGTACACCACCGCACGAACTCGGCCCCGAGGCGAAGACGCTCTATGACGGCATCACCTCGGGGCCGCGCGGCCGGTTCATGGTGGACGAGCACGGCGGGCTCACCGGGCCGTTCAACGCCATGCTCCTCAGCCCGCCGGTCGGCGACCCGCTGCAGCAGCTCGGGGCGGCCATCCGCTACCGCTCCACGCTCACCGACCGGGCCAGGGAGCTGGCGATCCTCGTGGTGGCCGGCCACCAGGACAGCGCCTTCGAACAGTCCGCCCACGAGCCGATCGCCCGCGACCTGGGCCTCACCGAGGAGCAGCTGGCCGCCCTGCGCGCCGGCGACACCCCCGAGCTGGACGACCAGGGGGAGCGGGCCGTGCTCCGCGTCGCCCGCGCCCTGGTCACCAAGGGCGACCTGGACGACGAGGAGTACGCGGTGCTGGGGGAACGCGAGCTCTTCGAGCTGACCACCCTGGTCGGCTACTACACGACCCTGGCACTCCAGCTCCGCGTCTTCCGCGTCTGACGGTCAGCGGGTCTCGCCGGTCGGGTCGTCGAGCTCGCGGGCCAGGGCCTCCTCCGGGCGCGCCCGTCCGAGCGCGGTGACCGTGGGCACCCTGGCCACGACGGGCGCGGGGCGCAGATGGACGCGCACGTTGAACGAGTCGTTGAGCACCACCGGCTCCCGCACCCGCACCCCGTGCTCCCGGGCCACCGCGACGGCCGCCGCCGCAGCCGAACGGGCGGACACCGGCGCGGCCACGTCAGCCTCCGGCGGGCGCACGGGAGATCCCGTGCCGGACCTCGGTCCGCCCACGTCAGGCCGACTCTCGGACGACCAGCTCCGTGGGCAGGATGACCGGGGCGGTTGGGCCGCCCTCGAAGAGATTGAGCAGCAGCCGCACCATGGCCGCCGCCTGCTCCGCGATCGGGTGGCGCAGCGTGGTCAGCGGCGGCTCGGTGTATTTGGCCGCCTCGATGTCGTCGAACCCCACCACCGCAACGTCATCGGGCACCCGCCGCCCGGCCTGGCGCAGCGACTGCAGCGCGCCCACCGCCATCAGGTCGTTGGCGACGAACACCGCGTCGAGCGCGGGGTCGTCGCGCAGGAGCTGCCGCATCGCGACGGCACCCGACTCGCGGGTGAAGTCGCCGACCGCGACGATGGAGCGCCGGTCGGAGTCGCGCAGCACGTTGCGGTAGCCGGTCAGCCGGTCCTGCCCGGCGATCATGTCCTGCGGCCCCGCGATGGTGGCGATCCTGCGTCGCCCGGTCTCGACCAGGTGGCGCACCCCCGACTCGGCCCCGCCGACGTTGTCGTTGTCGACGAACGGGATCTCGACCGGCACGGCGGGCCGCCCGTAGGAGACCACCGGCACCCGCAGCCGCGACAGAGCCGACGGCAGCGGGTCGGCGCCGTGCATGGACAGCAGCATCACGCCGTCGACGTGGCCGCCGGAGATGTAGCGCTCCACCCGGGCGTGGCTCTTGGGCGAGGACACCAGCATGAGCACGACCTGCTTGTTGACCGCCTCCAGCTCCACCGAGGCCGACCTGATGGCGGTGGAGAACATCGGGTCCTCGGAGAAGACCCGGTTGCCGGGCTCGCTCACGACCAGGGCGACCGAGTCGGTGCGCTGGGTGACGAGGCTGCGCGCGGCCGAGTTGGGGACGTAGCCCAGCTCGTCGATCGCGCGCAGCACGGCGTCGCGGATGTCGGGCGCGACCGTGGTCTGCCCGTTGACGACGCGGGAGGCGGTGGCCCGCGAGACACCCGCCCGGGCGGCGACCGCCTCCAGGGTCGGGCGTCTCATGACTGCACACGAAGGGAGAGCACGGTAAAAATCTACAGGCCGTTCCTGACGATGACGTCCCTGTACCAGAGCGCGCTGTCCTTGGGCACCCGCTCCTGCGTCGCGTAGTCCACGTGCACGATGCCGAAGCGCCGCCGGTAGCCCTCCGCCCACTCGAAGTTGTCGAGCAGCGACCACACCAGGTATCCGCGCAGGTCGGCGCCCGCCTCGATGGCGCGGTGCACCTCGCGCAGGTGCCCGTCCAGGTACGCCACCCGGTCGTCGTCGTGCACCCTGCCGTCCTCGACGACGTCGTCGAAGGCCGCGCCGTTCTCGGTGACCATGAGGCCGACCTGCGGATAGTCCTGGGAGAGCCGGACCAGCAGGCGGGACAGGCCGTCGGGGACGATCGGCCACCCCATGGCGGTGGTGGGCGCGTCCGCGGGGGCGAACCTGACGCCCTCCGAGCCCGGCCAGGCGGCGTCGGCCGGCAGCCCGGGGCCCGCCTCGACGACGCACGGGTTGTAGTAGTTGATGCCGATCAGGTCGAGCGGCGCGTTGATCAGCTCCAGGTCGGCGTCCTGGATGTGCGCGGTGCCGCCGTTGCGCTCCGCCGCCGCGAGCACTTCCTCCGGGTACGTCCCGTACACGGCCGGGTCGAGGAACTGCCGGGTCAGCAGCGCGTGGATGCGCCGGGCCGCCGCCGCGTCCGCCTCGCCCGCCACCGCCGACGGGTCGTTGACCTGGTCCGGGGTGAGCACGGGCGCGGAGTTGACGACGAGCATGATGCGGCCCGCGCCCGACTCGCGCAGCCGCCGGGCCGCGAGCCCGTGGCCGAGCAGCAGGTGGTGGGCCGAGCGCAGCGCCTGGCCAGGATCGCGGCGGCCCGGCGCGTGCACGCCGTTGCCGTAGCCGAGGAACGCGGCCACCCAGGGCTCGTTGAGCGTGGCCCAGTCGGTGACGCGGTCGCCGAGCTGGTCGTGGACGGCCTGGGCGTAGTCGGCGAACCGGTACGCGGTGTCGCGGTTCGTCCAGCCGCCCCGGTCCTCCAGGGCTTGGGGGAGATCCCAGTGATAAAGCGTGACATAAGGCGAAATGCCGGAGGCGAGCAGCTCGTCCACGAGCCTGTCGTAGAAGGCCAGGCCGCGCGGGTTGATCTCCCCCTCGCCGTCGGGCTGGATGCGCGGCCAGGCCACCGAGAACCGGTAGGCCGCCAGTCGCAGCTCGCGCATCAGGGCGACGTCGTCGCGGTAGCGGTGATAGTGATCGCAGGCCACGTCGCCGGTGTCGCCGTCGGCCACGTTCCCGGGGGTGTGGGAGAAGGTGTCCCAGATCGACTGGCCCCGCCCGTCCTCCTTGACCGCCCCCTCGATCTGGTAGGAGGCCGTGGCGGCTCCCCAGACGAAGTCCTCGGGAAAGATCATCCCTTAACAGCTCCTTGCATGATTCCGCCGATGATTTGCTTGCCGAACAGGGCGAAGACCGCCACGAGCGGCAGCGTGCCGATCGCGGTGCCGGCCAGGCCGAGCACGTAGTCGTTGACGTAACCACTGGCCAGGGTCGACAGCGCCACCTGGACGGTGGGGTTGTCCGGGGTGAGCACGACCAGCGGCCAGAAGTAGTCGTTCCAGGCCGACATGAACGTCAGCATGCCGAGCACCGCCGCCGCCGGCCGCGCGGTGGGCAGCACGACGTGCCAGAACAGCCGCCACGTCGTGCAGCCGTCCACCCGCCCGGCCTCCAGCAGTTCGGTGGGCAGCGCGCGCTGGAGGTACTGCGTCATGAAGAACACGCCGAACGCGTTGACCAGCGCGGGCACGATGAGCGCGTAGTTCGTGCCGGTCCACTCCAGCTTCACCATGAGCATGTAGAGCGGGATGATGCCGAGCTGCGCCGGGACCATCATGGTCGCGACCGTGATCACCAGCATGATGTTCCTGCCCCTGAAGCTCAGCTTGGCGAAGGCGAACCCGGCCAGCGTCGAGAAGAACATCACCGCGATCGAGATCGAGCCGGCCACGATGACCGAGTTGAGCAGCGCCAGCCCGAACGGCACGGTGTCGAAGACGCGCGCCACGTTGGCGAAGAAGTTGCCGCCGGGCAGCAGCGGCGGTGGCACCTCGGCCAGCGCCGAGTTGTGCCTGGAGGCCACCACGACGCTGTAGTAGAGCGGGAAGGCGGAGAAGAAGGCCACCGCGGTCAGGGTCAGGTAACGCAGCCTCACAGCAGACCGCCCTTCACGCGACGGGTGAGGAGGAAGTTGACGCCGGCGACGACCACCACGGCCACGAACATCAGCCAGGAGGCCGCTGAGGCGTACCCGAAGTCGAACGTCGCGTTCGCGAAGCCCTGCTCGTAGACGAACAGCGCCAGCGTCTGGAACTGCCGGTCGGGCCCGCCCGTGGCGATGCCGCCACCGCCGCCGCTGCTCTGCCCGAACAGCATCGGCTCGGCGATGATCTGCATCGCGCCGATCGTCGAGACGATGACCACGAAGATGATCGTCGGCCGGATCATGGGGATGGTGATGCGGCGGAGCTGGGTGAAGCTGCTCGCGCCGTCGAGGGTGGCGGCCTCGTACAGATCGCGCGGTACGGCCTGCATGGCCGCGAGGAAGATCAGCGCGTTGTACCCGGTCCAGCGCCACATGATCATCACCGAGAGCGCGACGTGCGAGCTGGCCGTGCCGGCCGCCCAGTCGATCTGGCCGACCCCGAACCAGGACAGGAGCCAGTTGATCATGCCGAAGTCGCGGCCGAAGAGCTGGCTGAAGATCACGACCACCGCGACCACGCTGGTGACGTTCGGCAGCAGCAGTGCGACCCTGAACAACGTCTGGAGCCGCAGCCGCCGGTTGAGCAGGTGCGCGAGCCAGATGGCCAGCGCGAGCTGCGGCACGGTGGACAGGATGCCGATGGACAGGGTGTTGAAGGTGGCGTTCCAGAAGTAGGAGTCGGCCAGCAGCGTCGAGTAGTTGCCGAGGCCGATGAACTCCTGTGTCTCCGACAGCAACGTCCACTCGTGCAGGCTCACCCAGGCCGTGTAGACCAGCGGGAAGAGCCCGAAGGCGCAGAACAGCAGGAAGAAGGGGGCCACGTAGGCGTACGGCGACACCCTCACGTCGAGGGTGTGCCGCACGCTGCGCCTACGCCTCTGCGTGACCGCGAGAGGAAGCGAGCTCATTTGATCTTCTTGACGTCCTCGAGCACCTGCGCCCACGCCTCGTCCGGCGTCTGCTTGCCCTGCTCGACGCGGCCGAGCCCGTTGCCGATGGCGGTGCGCACGTCGGCCTCCTTCGGGCCGAGGTGCTGCGGCTTGAGCGCCTTGGCGGCCTCGGAGTAGATCTTGCCGATGGGGGCGTCACCGAAGAACGGCTTGGTGAAGCCCTGGATCGACGGGTCGTCGTACAGCGAGGGGATCGACGGGAACGTGCCCTCCTCCTTGAAGACCTTGGCCTGGTTCTCCTTGGAGGTGAGGAAGTCGATCAGCTCGGCCGCCTCCTTCGGATGCTTGCTCTGCTTGGGCACCATGAGGTGCGAGCCGCCGCTGTTGCCCGAACCGCCCGGCACGGCCGCGATGTCCCACTTGCCGGCCGAGTCCTTGGCCTGCTCCTGGATGAAGCCGGTCATCCAGGCCGGGCAGATGATCGTGGCGAACGAGCCCTTGGCGAAGCCGGTGTTCCACGGCGGGGAGAAGGCGGCCAGCTTGGCGGTCAGGCCCTCCTGGGTGATCTGGTTCGACAGGTCCCAGGCCTTCTTCACGTCGGGGTTGGACTCGACGATGATGGTGTCCTGGTCGTCGTACAGGCCGACGGGCGCCTGGTTGACCATCGCACGGAAGATCTCACCCGGCGAGTCCACGAACTTGGCGCCGGCCACGTTCGCCGCGGCGAACTTCTTGCCGGTCGCGATGTACTCCTCCCAGGTCGGCCAGAGCGCCGAGACCTTCTCGCGGTCGTCGGGCAGCCCGGCCTTCTTGAACAGGTCCTTGCGGTAGCACATGGCCAGGCCGCCGACGTCGGTGCCGAGGCCGAGGACCTGCGCGCCGTCCTTGGACAGGCCCTGCTGCCACTTCCAGTCGAGGTACTCCGGCCGGCGCTTGTCGAGGCCGTACTGCTTGAGGTCGACGAACTTGCCGGGCTGGGCGGTGAAGGTGCTGATGTAGCCGACCTCGACCGCGGCGACGTCCCCCGCGCCCGCGTTGGTCGCCAGCCGCTTGACCAGGTTGCTGTGGTGGTCGTTGAACTGGGTGACGTTCTCGACGATCTCGATGTTCGGGTGCGTCTTCTTGTATTCCTCGTAGAGCGGCTGGAAGCCGAAGTCGCCGAACAGGTCGACGGTCAGCTTGATCTTCTCGCCTGGCTTGGCGCTCGACTCGGCCGCGGTGCCGTCGCCGCCTCCGCCACAGGCCGTCGCCAGGGCGAGGACGGACGCGGTGAGCAGGGGCAGGCCGAGCCGATGGATGCGAGGGGCCATCGAAACCCTCCTGGGTCTCTTGCAAAGGGGTGGGTGAGAGAGCGCTCTCTCAGAAGATTCGCTGGGCTCACAGGGCTCTGTCAACGGGAGTTACATAACGAATGCGTTATCCGTGAGAGCGCGATCTCAGGTGCTCGGAGGCCGTTTCCCGAGGTGGCGCGGAGGGGAACCGGTTCAGCCGGTGAGTGCGCGGCCGGCCATGCGGGCGTACATGCGGCCGGGGCTCGGCGCCGTGGTGAGGAAGCCGGGCAGCATGGGCAGCGCCACCGCGAACGGGTCGAGGCGCTCGTACAGCTCGTCGGCGTCGGCGGGGCGGTCGGCGGGCTGCTTCTCCAGCAGTTGCGCCAGCAACGCGCCCAGCGGCTCGGGCAGCCCGGGGATATCCGGCGGGCGCTCCTTGACCTGCTTCTCGAAGACCACGTAGTCGGTCGGCCCGGTGAAGAGCTGCCGCCCCGAGAGCATCTCGTGCAGGACGCAGCCCAGGGAGTAGAGGTCGCTGCGCGGCTCGGTGACGCCGTGCTGGATCTGCTCGGGCGCCATGTACGCCGGCGTGCCCAGGATCTGCCCGATCCTGGTGAACGTCGTCACGTCGGAGTCCCTGAGCATCGCCAGGCCGAAGTCCAGCACCTTCACGCTGCCGTCGGGGCAGAGCATGAGGTTGGTCGGCTTGAGGTCGCGATGGCAGATCGACAGCGCGTGGGCCGCCGACAGCACCGCGCACGCCTGCGCCGCGATCGCCGCCGCCCACGGCACCGGCAGCGGCCCGTGCTCGTGCACCAGGTCGGCCACGGTGACGCCCTCGATGAACTGCATCACCTGGTAGAGCCGCTGCTCGTGGGTGCCGAAGTCGTAGAGCACGGGAGCGCCGGGATGCTCCAGCCTGGCGAGGATCCGCGCCTCCCTGATGAAGCGGCGCTCCAGCTCGTGGTCGGGGCCGCTGGGCAGGCGCAGCAGCTTCACCGCCACCCTGCGGTCGAGGTGGCGGTCATGGCCCGCGTAGACGGCGCCCATGCCGCCTTGCCCGAGAGGGAGGTCGTCGAGCTCGTAGCGGTCACCGATGACCATAAACCCCCTCTCCCGCAGCCTTCCGGAGAAAACTACACCGTCAGGACTGCGGGTGCAGGTGGCCGTCGGCGAGGCCGTCGAGGCCCAGCCGGATCAGCGTCTGCCCCAGCGTCGAGGTCTCGCGGATCGCGTCCTCCAGCACGGCCAGCTGACGGAACGCCGCGCCGTACGCCTTCTGCTCCTTCAGCGACAGCCGGGGCAGCCGGGTGCGGCGCACGTCGAACCTGCTGGAGCCGGTCGTCACCCGCCCGCCCGCGGCCCGCAGGAACCCGGCGAGGAAGTCGGGGTCGAGCCGGCGCCCGTCCACGCGGTAGAGCGTCAGGTGCGGTCCGAGCACCGCCCCGCCGTCGGCGATCACGCGGACGGCGGAGTAGGAGGCCACGACGTCGCCCGCCCTGATCGGCACCAGGCCCTGCTGCATGGTGGTCGAGCCGGACGGCGAGCCGCCGTTGAGCAGGTCGTCGGAGGTCAGCACCGGGATGTCGCCCCCGTCGGCGGCCATCTTGGGCGGCGCCTGCGAGGTGGTGACCAGGCCCTCCTTGATGAGGTCGCCGAGCGTCGTGGCGGGCTGGTCGAGCGGCTGCTCCAGCACCTTCAGGTCCGGCGGGACCGCCGTGGCGGCCAGGAAGCGGTCGCGGGCCTCGGCGAAGGCCCGGCCCACGTCGTCGCGCCGCTGGTGCCTGGCCGGGGTCATGTCGACCTCGTCGGCCAGCAGGTCGATGATGCGGACGGTCTGGTCGGAACGGTCCTCCACGTACGCCTGCCAGGCCGGCTCCACCGCCGACAGGTCGGCCGTGGCGTCGAGGATCAGCACCTCCGACGGCGGGCGCTCACCGGCGGCCGGGCGGCGCAGCAGCCACAGGTCGCTGCCGGGCAGCGCCACGACGGCCCGCAGGGCGCCCGCGCGCAGCAGGTTGGCCCTGATGCGGCGGCCCGCCTTGCGGCTGGCGGCGGCCGGCGGCATCAGGATGGCCACCAGGCCGCGCGGCTTGACGTGGGTGAGGCAGTGCTGCACCCAGGC
Organism: Nonomuraea sp. NPDC049421; assembly: GCF_040677005.1. Lineage (NCBI taxonomy): Bacteria > Bacillati > Actinomycetota > Actinomycetes > Streptosporangiales > Streptosporangiaceae > Nonomuraea > Nonomuraea sp. NPDC049421. Next base: position 223,003 of record NZ_JBFAQA010000007.1, on the reverse strand, counting down.
CAGCTCGGGCTCGCCCCTGGGCGGCAGGCCGTACTCCCAGCGGGGGTCGCCGGTCAGCTCCTCATAGCCCCAGGCCCGCTCGTTGAACGGCGGGTCGCACACCACCGCGTCGGCCCGCTCACCGGCGAAGCCGTCGCGGCGCATGGAGTCGCCGGCCACGATCGTGGCCTCGACGCCGCGCAGCCGCAGCCGGGAGGCGGCGATGGCGGCGGAGGTCTCGCTGAGCTCCTGGCCGAGGATGCGGCCCGCGCGGCTGGAGGCCAGCAGCAGCGTGCCGACGCCGCACGCGGGGTCGAGCACGGTGGCGTCCTCGGCCCCGGTCAGCCGGACCATGAGCGCGGCCACGTCGTCGCGGGTGATCGAGAGCTGGCGCGAGTGAGCCTCGAGATAGCGCTCGCAGAGGAACTCGTACGCCCGCAGCGGCCCCAGCTCCTTGCCCAGCTCCAGGATGAGCCCGGTCAGCTCGGGATCGAGCGCCCCAGGATGACCTGCGGTTTCCTGGCCGGAGGCGGCCGCCTGGCCGTCGCCGGCGGCGTGGGCCGCGCCGGTCAGCAGCGCTCCCGCGCGGGCCACCAGCTCGCCCAGGCGCAAATCTCCGGCGGCTTTCAGGCGTTGCCACGCCCGATCTCCCAGGGAGACCTGGTAGGACTTCCCATAGCGACGCAGCCATGACTCGACCTGCCGCAGCGAGAACAGCGGCTGGTTGGCGGTGCCGCCGATGGGCTGGGGGAAGTCGTCGTGGCGACGGCGCCAGTTGCTCACCGCGGCCCGCCCGACGCCGGCGAGCCGGGCGATGTCCCCGGCGTTGACGGTCGGGTCGTGGCTCATGGAGCCCACAGTAGTTCACAACGAGTCTTCAGCGCATCTGCTTGTGAAGTCTTTCAACCAATGATTTACTGCAGGGTATGAAGCACAACATCCGCTATGCCGCCGGATCAGATGTGGGCCGCCGCAGGGAGCAGAACGAGGATTCTGGCTACGCGAGCGGCCGGTTGCTCGTGGTGGCTGACGGGATGGGTGGACACGCGGCCGGCGAGCTGGCGAGCTCGGCGGCGATCGCCGTCATGCGCGAGCTGGATGCCACGCTTCCCGAGACGGGCGCCGACCTCGAGGCGGCCCTGGAGGGCGCCGTGCACGAGGCGGCGCGCAGGCTGGTCGAGCTGGCCGACATCGACCCCGCCCGCAGGGGGATGGGGACCACGGTGACCGCCATGCTCTGGGACGGCTACCGCTTCGCCCTGGCTCATCTCGGTGACTCCCGCGGATATCTGCTTCGCGATGGTGCTCTCTACCAGATGACCAAGGATCACACACTTGTGCAGTCGATGGTGGACGAAGGGCGCATCACGGAGGACCAGGCCGCCGTGCACCCGCGGCGGTCGATGGTGCTGCGCGTGCTGGGCAGCGAGGGCCGGGCGGAGCCCGACATGGCGCTGCGCGAAGCCGAGCCTGATGACCGCTACCTCCTCTGCTCCGACGGGCTCACGGCCGTGCTCGGGCCCGAGGTCCTGCACGAGGTGCTGACCAATGTGGCAGACCCGGCGGCGGCCGTCCAGCGGCTCATCGACCTCGCCAACGAGGGCGGCTCGCCCGACAACGTCACCGTGATCGTGGCCGACGTCGTGGCACCCGGTGCGGGGGACGTGACCGTCTACCGCGTGGGCGCCGGCTCCTAAATCACGTAGTAGCCCGTCTCATCAGCATCAGCAGTAACACAACCGAAATTTCGGCTCATAGGGTGACACTTTCCTGGTGACCCGCGCGCATTCGCGATGGCGCTACTACAGTCCATCGTGATTCGCCGGTTTTCTGGGAGGAGTCACGCTGGACCCGATCGCCGACAAGCTGCTGAAGACGGTGCGACAGGAACTCGGATACAAGGAGAAGAGCGGCCAGTTCACCAAGTTCGGCCAGTGGTACGCCGATCGTGTCCAAGACACCCAATACCGCGACGCGCCGTGGTGCGACATGTTCCTCGCCTGGGCCGCGGACAAGGCCGGCGTCACCGACTACGTCGGGGAGTTCGCCTGGACGCCCTCCCACGCGGCCTGGTTCATCCAGAAGGACGCGTGGAGCCAGCGTCCTGAGCCGGGCGCGCTGGTCTTCTTCGACTGGCGCGGCGGCAAGAGCTACAAGGGCATCGACCACGTCGGCGTCGTCGAGCGGGTGTCCGGCAAGAAGATCCATACCATCGAGGCGAACGTCGATCGCGTCTGGCTCAAACGCAAGACCAGAGAGACCGACAAGGTCGTGGGCTACGGGATCCCGCGCCTGGTCAAGGCCAAGGCCGACCAGGAGGAGATCCGCTCGACCGAGCAGCCCTTCGTCTCGCCGCCGCGGACGCAGACCGGGCACGGCTCGCCCTTCGACGTGTTGGGCACGCCGCCCGCGTTATTGGCCGTCATGGTGCTGACGACGATCATCCTCTCGCTGCGCGTCACCCGCCGCCGTGGCACCCACCGCCGCCTCGCATGGCCGTGGCTCGGCCGCCGCCCTTCCAGCGCCCCGGACATCCAGCGCGTCCCGTCTCCCAGAAACCCGTTCGCGGGCGAGGGAGCCGCCAAGGGCGACGCGCGCAAGCCCGCCAGGCCGCAACCCAGGCCCGCTCCTTCCCAGCCCGCTCGGCCCCAGCCCGCCAAGGCCCAGGGCGCGGCGCCCGCGCGTCCCGCCCGTCCGCGGGTGCCCGCCGGATCAGGTTCCGCCGCCGAGCACGCCCCCAGGCGGCGCAGGCCGTACGACGAGGGCTAGGCCGTCAGGTCGATCACCGCCTTGACGTCCTTGGCCGGCTCGAACGCCTCCAGCGCCCGCGTCAGCGGCACCCGCCGGGTGATGAGCCGCTCCAGCCACCCCTGGTCGGCCCGCGCCAGCGCCTCGGCAGCCGCGCGGAAGTGCCGCAGGTTCGCGTTGACCGTCCCGAAGACCACGTCGTTCTCCAGCACGATGTCCCGGTTCATGACGCCCGCGTCCACGCGGTGCGTGCGCCCGCCGGGAGCCAGCCCGCACAGGCACACGATGCCCACCGCCGCGGTGGTCGTGAGCGAGTCGATGACGAGCTGCCCCGCACCCGTGCACTCGATGATGATGTCCGGTTTGGCCTGCTGGAAGTCCTCCAGCGTCGAGGACGAGTGGTAGATGCCTCCCAGCTCCTCCACGAGGCTCGGCTTGAGCCCGTGCGGTGACCGGTCGAGCACGTGCGTCTCCAGCCCGCGCTGCCGGCCGAGCAGCGCCGCCAGCAGCCCGATCGGCCCGGCGCCCGTCACCAGCAGCGTGCGCGGCTCGAACCAGGCCCTGGCGCCGATGCGCTCGATCTGCTCCCACGCCTTGGCGACCACGGAGGCGGGCTCCACCAGCACGCCGAGGGTGTCCAGAGCGGGATCGACGCGGACGGCGTACGCGGCCTCGATCGTCCACAGCTCGCTGCCGAAGCCGTCCAGCTCCTTGATGCCCCGCTCGGTGTAGCGGCCGTTGCGGCACATGTCGAACTCGCCGCGGCGGCACGCGCCGCACGGCTCGGGATCGGGCCGGCGGACGACGCCCACCACCAGGTCGCCGGGCGAGAACGCGGAGCCGTCCGGGGCCCGCAGCACCCGGCCGAGCGACTCGTGCCCGATGATCATGCGTTCCTCGCCGGGCGGCGGCCAGCCGTAGTCGCCCTGCTCCAGCTCCCTGTCGGTCCCGCAGATCCCCAGGGCGAGCCCCTGGACGAGCAGCTCGCCCTGGCGCGGCTCGGGGTCGGGCACCTCCCGCACCTCCAGCGTGCCCTTGCCGCCCGGCACGAACGTGAGCGCGCGCATCGCCTCACCTCCTCGCCACGGCCCCTACCCCGGAGTCCCTTGGGAAATAGTAGGACGTCCTAGTATCTTCGTAAGTGAAGCCTCCACGAAGGAGTGATCAGGCGTGCACGTCCCGGTACACCCCGTCCGCTTCGTGACCGCCGCGGCCCTGTTCGACGGGCACGACGCGGCGATCAACATCATGCGGCGCATCCTCCAGTCCCAGGGGGCCGAGGTCATCCATCTCGGGCACAACCGCTCGGTCGACGAGATCGTCACGGCCGCCATCCAGGAGGACGTCCAGGGCGTGGCGATCAGCTCCTACCAGGGCGGGCACGTCGAGTTCTTCAGCTACCTGGTCGACCTGCTGCGCGAGCGCGGCGCGGGCCACGTCAAGGTGTACGGCGGCGGCGGAGGCGTGATCGTCCCCGAGGAGATCGAGCTGCTGCACTCGCGCGGCGTCGCGCGCATCTTCTCGCCCGAGGACGGCCAGCGCTACGGCCTGCCCGGCATGATCAACCAGCTCGTCCAGGAGTGCGACGTCGAGCTGGGCGACCCGCCGCCGGCCGAGGCCGTGCTGGCCGGCGACCAGGCGGCGCTGGCCCGCGCGATCACCCTCATCGAGGGCGGCAGAGCCCCCGCCGACCTGCTGGACGGCCTGAAGAACGCCACCGACCGGCGCGCGCCCGTCCTCGGCATCACCGGTACGGGCGGCTCCGGCAAGTCCTCGCTCACCGACGAGCTGGTCAGACGCTTCCGCGTGGACCACGACGACAAGCTGCGCATCGCCGTCATCGCCATCGACCCCACCCGCAGGCGCGGCGGCGGCGCACTGCTCGGCGACCGCATCAGGATGAACAGCCTGAGCCCGCAGACCTACTTCCGCTCCCTGGCCACCAGGGGCGCGCCCAACGAGGTGCCCGCCTGCCTCGACGACGTCATCGCCGCCTGCCGGGCCGCCGGCTACGACCTGGTGATCGTCGAGACGCCCGGCATCGGCCAGGGCGACGCGGGCATCGTGCCGCACGTGGACGTGCCGATCTACGTCATGACGCCCGAGTTCGGCGCGGCCTCGCAGCTGGAGAAGATCGACATGCTCGACTTCGCCGAGGCCGTGGTGATCAACAAGTACGAGCGGCGCGGCGCCGAGGACGCCCTGCGCGACGTGCGCCGCCAGCTCGTACGCAACCGCGAGGCGTTCGGCGTCGCGCCCGAGGACATGCCGGTCTTCGGCACCATCGCCGCCCGCTACAACGACAGCGGCGTCACCGCCCTCTACCACCACCTCAAGCCGCTGCTGTTCACCGGCGCGACGGGTCCTGGGCTGCTGGCGCCGGTCGAGGGGCGGACGTCCAAGGTGTCGGCGGCCATCGTGCCGCCCGCGAGGTCCCGCTACCTGGCCGAGATCGCCGAGACCGTGCGCGGCTACCACGCCGAGACGCTGGCCCAGGCGGAGGTGGCCAGGCGCAGGCAGCAGCTGGCCGCCGTAAGCGACCTGCTGGGGGAGGGCCTGAGGGAGGGCCTGCGGGAGGGCGCGGAGCCGGAGCGGCTCGCGGAGCTGGCCGAGCAAACCGAGCGGGAGCTGAGCGACGAGAGCCGCGCGCTGCTCGACGCCTGGCCCGCGCTCAAGGAGCGCTACCGCGCCGACGAGCTGGTGGTGCGGATCCGCGACCGCGAGATCCGCACGCCGCTGTGGCGCGAGACGCTCTCCGGCAACCGCATCCCCAGGGTCGCGCTGCCCCGCTACACCGACCACGGCGACCTGCTCCGGTTCCTGCGCAGCGAGAACCTGCCCGGCATGTTCCCGTTCACCGCCGGGGTGTTCCCGTTCAAGCGCGACGACGAGGATCCGACCAGGATGTTCGCCGGCGAGGGCGACCCGTTCCGCACCAACAGGCGCTTCAAGCTGCTCTCGGAGGGCCAGCCCGCGACCCGGCTGTCCACCGCGTTCGACTCCGTCACCCTGTACGGTCACGACCCCGACCCCAGGCCCGACATCTACGGCAAGGTCGGCACCTCCGGCGTCTCCATCGCCACGCTCGACGACATGAAGGTGCTCTACGACGGCTTCGACCTGGCGGCGCCCAACACGTCGGTGTCGATGACGATCAACGGGCCCGCCCCGACGATCCTGGCCTTCTACCTCAACGCCGCCATCGACCAGGCGCGGGACCGCTTCCGCGCCGAGCACGGCCGCGACCCCGGCGAGCAGGAGGACCGCGAGCTGCGCGCCCGCACGCTGGCCACCGTCAGGGGCACCGTGCAGGCCGACATCCTCAAGGAGGACCAGGGGCAGAACACCTGCATCTTCTCCACCGAGTTCTCGCTGCGGTTGATGGCCGACATCCAGGAGTGGTTCATCCACAACGGGGTCAGGAACTTCTACTCGGTCTCCATCTCCGGCTACCACATCGCCGAGGCGGGGGCCAACCCGATCAGCCAGCTCGCGTTCACGCTGGCCAACGGGTTCACGTACGTGGAGGCGTACCTGGCCAGGGGCATGAAGGTGGACGACTTCGCGCCCAACCTGTCGTTCTTCTTCTCCAACGGCATGGACCCCGAGTACAGCGTGCTCGGCCGGGTGGCCCGCCGCATCTGGGCGGTCGCCATGCGCGAGCGCTACGGCGCGGGGGAGCGCTCGCAGAAGCTGAAGTACCACATCCAGACCTCCGGGCGCTCGCTGCACGCCCAGGAGATGCACTTCAACGACATCCGCACCACGCTGCAGGCCCTCATCGCCGTCTACGACAACTGCAACAGCCTGCACACCAACGCCTACGACGAGGCCGTCACCACGCCGTCGGCCGACTCGGTGCGCCGGGCCATGGCCATCCAGCTCATCATCAACCGCGAGTGGGGCCTGGCCAAGAACGAGAACCCGCTGCAGGGCGCGTTCATCATCGAGGAGCTGACCGACCTGGTCGAGGAGGCGGTGCTGGCCGAGTTCGAGCGGCTGTCGGACCGCGGCGGCGTGCTCGGCGCGATGGAGACCGGCTACCAGCGCGGCCGCATCCAGGACGAGTCGATGCTGTACGAGACGCGCAAGCACGACGGCTCGCTGCCCATCATCGGGGTCAACACCTTCCGCAACCCCGCGCACTCCGACGACGCCGACCCGCACAAGCTGGAGCTCGCCAGGGGCACGGAGGAGGAGAAGCAGTCACAGCTCGACCGGCTGCAAGCCTTCCACGAGCGGCACCGCTCCGAGGCGTCCGCCCAGCTCGCCCGGCTGCGCGAGGTCGCCATGTCCGACGGCAACGCCTTCGAGGTGCTGATGGAGGCGGCCAGGCACTGCTCGCTCGGCCAGATCACCGACGCCCTGTTCGAGGTCGGCGGACAGTACCGGCGCAACGTCTGAGCACGACCCGGTGCGCCGGAGCGGCAGGCCGGCGTCGATAGGATCGCGCTGCTGGGCAAGATCAGGGGACCATCGTCATCAGGAGGTTTTTCATGTCCGACGTCACGTTCAAGGGCAACCCCATCACCGTCGCCGGCACCTTCCCCAAGGCGGGCGACACCGCTCCCGCGTTCCGGCTGGTGGGCGGCGACCTCGCCGAGCGCACGCTCGACGACTTCGGCCAGAAGACCAAGGTGCTCAACATCTTCCCGAGCCTCGACACCGGCGTGTGCGCCGCCTCGGTGCGCCGCTTCAACGAGATCGCCGGTGAGCACCCCGACGTGGCCGTGCTCTGCATCTCGGCCGACCTGCCGTTCGCGCAGGGCCGCTTCTGCGGCGCCGAGGGCCTCGAGAACGTCACCACGCTGTCGATGATGCGCGGCCGCGAGTTCCTCGCCGACTACGGCGTGGCGCAGGAGTCGGGCCCGCTGGCCGGCCTCGCCGCGCGCGCGGTGGTCGTGCTCGACGGCGACAACAAGGTCGTCTACTCGCAGCTGGTGCCGGAGATCACCCAGGAGCCCGACTACGACGCCGCCCTCGCGGCCCTCAAGTAAGAGGTCAGCCGAGGCGGGTGGCCAGCTCGTCCTGGAAGGACGCGGCGAGGTCGAGCAGATGGCGGTCGTCGGTGGCGGTGTGCTGGAGGTCGAGGATCAGCTCGTGCGCCCCGGCCTCCACCGCCTCGGCGAGGTAGGCGCTGATCTCGGCGACGGTGCCGCTCCTCGGCGGCCGGCCGTCGCCGGTGACGATCGGGTTGGCGCGCAGGATCATGCGCAGCGCGCCGGGATCGCGCCCGGCCTCTTCCGCGGCCCGGCACACGGTCTGCCACATCGCCGTCAGCATGGGGATGGGCAGCGTGGCCGTCAGCCAGCCGTCGCCGCGCCGCCCGATGCGGCGCAGCGCGGGCTCGGCGAAGCCCGCGAGATAGAGCGGCGGCCTGCGGGCCGGCTTGGGCTCGATGTGGCTGGGCGGGATCGTCCACAGCTCGTGCTCGAACGAGACGGGGTCGGTGGTCCAGATGGCCTCAAGGGCGTCGAGCGTGGCGTCGTAGCGCCGGGCCCGGTCCTGCCACGGCACGCCGGCGGCGGCGTACTCGTCCGACGACCAGCCGAGCCCGAGCCCCGCGTCGAGCCGGCCACCGCTGAGGTGGTCGATGGTGGTGAGCGAGCGGGCCAGCACGGCGGGTGCGTACCAGCAGGCGTTGAGCGCGCTGGTGCCGAGGCGTACGGACGTGGTGACGGACGCGGCGACCGACAGCACCGCGAACGGGTCGAGGAAGACCCGGTGGGCCTCGGGGATGGAGCCGTCACCGCCGGGATAGCGGTCCTTCGGCGCCACCGGGGTCAGCAGCCGGTCACCGGCCCACAGGCTGTGGAAGCCCATCTTCTCGGCCGCCCGCGCCACCTCGAGCACGCTGGCGAGCGAGGCGAACCTGCCGTACTGCGGGACGGCCAGCCCGACGCGCATGGCTCAGCCCTTCCTGCCGACGCCGCACAGGATGAGCGAGGAGGCGGGGTCGTCGACGAAGTCGATGACGTCGGCCTGCTCGGGCCGCCACTCGGGCAGCCACACCAGCCCGGGGTCGATGAGCGTGAACCCGTCGAACAGCTCGCGGATGCGCTCTCTGCCGCGCAGCGTGAGCGGGGCGCTGGCGCTCTGGTAGACCTGGGTGCCGCGATCGACGGCGGCGGCCCTGGCGTCGCTGGTGCCGTGGGACAGCACGAGGTAGCTGCCGGGCGCGAGCGCGTCGCGCAGGGTGGCGAGGATCTCGCCGGGCCGCTCGGCCTCGGTGATGAAGTGCAGGATCGCGACCAGCAGCAGCCCCACGGGCTTGCTGAAGTCGATGGTCCGCGTCACCTCGGGATGGGCGAGGATGGCCGCCGGATCGCGCAGGTCGGCCTCGATCACGGTGGTGTCGGCGCCCTGGTCGGCGAGCAGCGCCCTGGCGTGCACCAGCACCACCGGGTCGCGGTCGACGTAGACCACCTTGGCGTCGGGCACGACCTTCTTGGCCACGTCGTGCACGTTGCCCTGGGTGGGCAGGCCGGTGCCGATGTCGAGGAACTGCGTGATGCCGGTCTCGGCCAGGTGGCGCACCGCGCGGCCCAGGAAGGCGCGATTGGCCCTGGCGGCGGCCCGCAGCTCGGGGGCGACCTTCAGGATCTGCTCGGCCGCCTCGCGATCGGCGGGGAAGTGGTCCTTCCCGCCGAGGTAATAGTCGTAGAGCCGGGCCACGCTGGGGGTGTTGGGGTCGAAACCGAGTGACTCCTGCTCCAACCGTCTTCTCCCGATCATCGAGGTAACGATCTTTGCCTGGAGTCTACGGCCCGGTGCCGACAAAAGAGATCATCGAGCCGTCGATCTAGGCTGTCAATGTGGATGACACCGGGACGACCGTAAAGATTCCCGGCGAGGTGCGGCGGATCGTGTCGCTGGTGCCGTCGCTGACCGAGTCGGTGGCGGCCACCGTGCCGCACGCGCTGGTCGGGGCCACGAAGTGGTGCTCGCATCCGGCCGATCTCGACGTGGCGAGGGTGCGCGGCACGAAGAACCCCGACCTCGGCGCGATCCTGCGGCTGCGCCCCGACGTGGTGCTCGCCAACGCCGAGGAGAACCGCCCGTCCGACATCGAGGCGCTGCGCAGGTCAGGCGTCGCCGTCTGGGTGACCAGGATCGCGACGCTGGAGGAGGCGTTCGCGTCGCTGGAGCGGATGTTCACGCACGCCTGCCGTACGGACCCGCCCGGGTGGCTGGCCGAGGCCCGCGCGGCGTGGGGCACGCCGTGGGAGGGCCCGAGGCGTACGGCGATCATCCCGATCTGGCGGCGGCCCTGGATGGTCGTGGGCCGCGACACCTTCACCGGCGACGTGCTCAGACGCCTCGGCGTCGACAACCTGTACGCCGGCCACCCCGAGCGCTACCCCAAGATCCCGCTCGACGAGCTGACCGGCCGCCGCCCCGACCTCGTGGTGCTGCCCGACGAGCCCTACGCCTTCAGCACGAGCGACGGCCCCGAGGCGTTCCCCGGGCTGCGCTGCGTGCCGGTCAGCGGCCGGCTGCTGACGTGGTACGGCCCTTCGCTGGTGGCGGCGGCCGGCGAGCTGCGCCAGGCGCTCAGCTGACCTTGTCGCGCCTGGCCTCGGCCAGCGCGGTGTCGACGGCGGCGGCCGACAGCACGTGCTCCATGACGATCACCGCCATGCCCACGATGCCGGCCCGGTCGCCGAGCGAGCCGGTGACGATCTCGAGGTTGCGGGTCGTGTACGGCAGGCTGCGCCGGTAGACGGTCTCCCTGATGCCGGTCAGGTAGTGCTCCCTGGTGCGTGCCATGTCGCCGGCCAGCACCAGCACGCCGGGGTTTAGCAGGCTGACCGCGGTGGCGAGGACGACGCCGAGCGTGCGCCCCGCCTCCTGCACCTTGGCGATGGCGGCGGCGTCGCCGCTCTGCACGAGCCTGACGACCTCGCGGCTGGAGGACACGCCGAGGTCGGAGGCCAGCGCGTGGCCGCTCGCCAGCGAGGCCACGCAGCCGCGCGAGCCGCAGGTGCAGACCCGGTCGTCGGTCTCGCGCAGGCGTACGTGGCCGATGTTGCCCGCCGCGTCCTCGACGCCGCGGTAGACCTGCCCGTCGAGCACGATGCCGGTGCCGATGCCGGTGGAGACCTTGACCAGGACGAGCGAGTCGGTGCCGCGCCACGACGACCACCACTCGCCGAGCGCCATCGCGTTGGCGTCGTTCTCGACCAGGATGGGCACGTCGTAGGAGGCCCTGATGGCCTCGCGCACGGGATGGTCGTCCCAGCCGGGCATGAGGAACGACCTGATGACGTGCCCGGTGACGTGATCGACCGAGCCGGGCACGTCGAGCCCGATGCCGCACACGTCGGCGGCGGGCCGCCCGGCCCGGTCCAGCATGCGCTGGAACGCCTCGCGCACCCACGAGAGCACCGCGTCGGGGCCCAGCTCGATGCGCATCTCGGTGCGCTCTTCCGCCATGGGGCGGGCGGCGAGGTCGGTGAGCGCCACCCTGGCGTGGGTGGCGCCCAGGTCGGCCACCAGGATCAGCCGCCTGGCGGCGTGCACGTCGAGCACCGAGGGCGGCCGCCCGCCCCCTGACGCGCCGACGCCGGACTCGTGGATGTATCCGGCGGCGATCAGCCGGTCGACCCGCTCGGTGATGGTCGAGCGGGACAGGCCGGTGTGCTCGATGAGCTCTTTACGGGTACGGCAGGAGCCATGGCGGATGAGCTGGAGGATCTGCCCTGCCGTCAGCATGGGGGTCTATCCCTTCTCCGCTCCTGCGGTGAGGCCCTCCGTCAGCAGTCGCTCACTGGCGAAGAACACGATCACGATGGGCAGCGTGAGCACCACCGACCCTGCCATCAGGACCGTCGTCGGTATCTCGATGCTCCCCGCGAGCTGCGAGAGCCCCAAGGACACCGTCCAGCTCTCCCGCCGTTCCACGAGGAAGAGCAGGGCGAACAGGAACTCGTTCCACGCGATCATGAACGCGTAGAGGCCGGTGGCCATCAGGGCGGGTTTGGAGAGCGGCAGCACCACCCGCCAGATGGTCGACAACCTCGTGCACCCGTCGATCGCGGCCGCTTCCTCCACGCTTTGCGGCACGGTCTCGAAGTAGTTGCGGAGCATGTATACCGTGACCGGCACCGTCTGCGCGATATAGACGAGGATCAAGCCCACAAGAGATCCGCGCAGGCCGATCATGGTGAACAGCACGAACAGGGGGATGGCCAGCACGATCGCCGGGAACAGGTACACCGCGAGGAAGAGGAAGTGCACCTGGCGGCGGCCGAAGAAGCGCAGCCTGGCCACCGCGTACGCGCCCGGGATCGAGATCAGCAGCGTCACCGCCACCGACGCGACCGCGATGATCGCGCTGTTCCTGAGGAAGGTCAGGAAGCCCTGCCTGGTCAGCACGTTCACGTACGTGTCCAGGGTGAACGCCGACGGCCACAGCGAGCCGGGGTCGAGGATGAGCTCCTGGATGTCGCGGACGGACAGCATCACCATGTAGAGGAACGGGAACGCGGTGATCAGGAAGAGGAACGCGATCACCAGCGGCCTGAGGACCTTCAGCAGGCCCCGCTCGAACCTATCCCTGCTCACGTTCGCCTCCCGCGAAGAACCTGAGGTAGATCGCCAGGAAGACGACCAGGAAGACGGCCAGCACGATCGCCTGGGCGGCGGCCGCGCCGATGTCGTCGCGCGAGGTCAGGAAGTTGTAGACGCGCACGCTGACCACCTCCGTGCCGGCGCCGCCGCCGGTCAGCAGGTAGACGTCGTCGAACTTGGTGAAGGTGAAGACGAACCGCAGCACCGACAGCAGCGCGATGATGCGCCACAGCTGCGGCATGATCACGTAGCGGAAGCGCTGGGTGGGCGTGGCGCCGTCCACCACGGCGGCCTCGTCCAGCTCCTTGGGCAGCGCCTGCAGCCGGGCCAGGATGAACAGGAACGCGAACGGGAAGTACCGCCACGCCTCGAACGCGATCACGGTGAGCAGCGCGACCGGCACCTGCACGCCGAGGATCTCGCCCTTGGCCTGGGTGAGGAACGCGATCGGCTCGTCCAGCCAGGTGTTGACGATGCCGTACTGCGGGTTGAGCATCGTCTCCCACAGGAACGCCACCGCCACCACCGGGGCCACGTACGGGATCAGGATCGAGGCCCTGACCAGCGTGCGGCCCTTGAACCTGTCGCGCAGCGCGAGCGCGGTCACCAGCCCGGCCGCGATCGACAGCGCCGTCCCCGCGACGGTGTAGACGAGCGTGTTGACCAGCGACGACCAGAAGCCGGGCTCGGAGATCACGTACGTGAAGTTCTCCAGCGTGTAGTGCCCGAAGACGCCCACCCGCCTGATGTTGATCAGCCGCGCGTCCTGGAACGCCAGCATGATCGCCCACAGCAGCGGCAGCACCACCACGACCAGCGTGATGATCAGCGTCGGTGAGATGAGCACGAGCCCGGCGCGGCCCTCCTGCTGCCGCAGCGTGCCCCCGCGCCGCCGGCGGGCCGGGGAGCCGGCCGGTGTGCGCGGCTCCCGTGTGCCGGTGGCGGTCACTGCCTGATCCCGCGCTTGATGCTCTCGACGTCGGCCTTGGCCTGCGCGGCGGCGGCCTGCGGGGTCAGCGACCCGTCCACGACCATGCTGAGGGCCTTGGGCACGGGCAGCTCGCCCATCGTGGCGCCGACCAGCTTGCCCTGGCCCTGCGGGATGCCCCAGCGGGCGAAGGTGTCGGGGCTCTTGCGCAGCGCGTCGAGCACGTCGGCGGGGTAGACGTCGGCGAGCGGCTTCTTGGTGTCGACGCCGGCGGGCAGCGCGTCCCACTTCGCCTCGAAGCCCTTGCGGGTCGGGAACTTGCCCTCGGGCGCCATCCCGATCCAGCGCTCGTAGCCCTCGTTCATCATGTACGACACGAATCTGCCGGCCGGGTCCTTGGCGGCGTCGCGGGTGATCGCCCAGGAGACGATCTCGCCGTACTGGGCGGGCGCGGCGCCGTCAGGGCCCTTGAGCGCGGTGACCACGCCGGTGTTCTCGGCCAGCCACTCGGGGTTCTCGCGGCACTGCGCGCAGCTCGGCAGCGCGTCCTTACGGAGCCCGGCCAGCTCGTCGAGGATGAACGACGACCAGATCGTCATGGCCGCCTTGCCGGAGAAGTAGGTGGCCCTGGTCGAGTCGACGTCCTGCTTGCCCTTGACGGACAGGTTCTTGGCCAGGTTCGCGTAGAACTCGAAGGCCCTGACGCACTGCGGCGAGTCCAGCGTGATGTTGCCCGAGCCGTCCACGAGCTGGCAGCCGTTGGCCTGGGCGATGTGCTCGAAGCTCTGCGCGGTGAAGGAGTCCTTCGGGGCGATGGCGAGCGTGATGCCGGCGACGCCGCCGGTGTTGAGCTTGGTGGCGGCCTCCTGCAGCGCCTCGTACGTGTCCGGCGGCCGCAGCCCGGCCTTGTCGAACAGGTCCTTGCGGTAGAGGATCAGCTGCGCCCACCCGTCGCTGGGCACCGCGAGCAGCGTCCCGCCCGAGCTGTCGAGCTCCAGCGCGCGCGGCGAGAACGTGTCGCGGCCGAGCCCGTCGACGATCTTCCCCGGCGTCTCGGTGTCGAGCAGGTCGTTGGCCTCCAGCTCGCGGATGGACGACAGCGGCAGCGCCCCGATCACGTCGGGCAGGTCGTCGGCCGCCGCCGCGGCCGTGATGGTCTGGCTGAACTGGTCCTCGGCCACGCCGACCAGCTTCACCTTGATCCCGGTCTTCTGGGTGAACTCGGTGACGATCGCGTTCTGCACGGCCATCCGGTCCTCGAGGTTCTCCTCGGTCCAGACCGTGATCTCGTTGTTCGCTGACTGCTCGCCACCGTCGTCGCCGCAGGCCGCCAGTGAGACGGCGGCCAGCAGGGCGACGGAGAGGACGGCGGTTACCTTCGTCGGCATGGCACGCTCCTCTGATTGGGGATAAGCCGCACTTACCCCTGCACGAGATGGCGCAACGTGCGGTAGGCGATACCGAGACCGGTCTGTACCCTCTCCGTGCTTCCGCTCCACACCGGGTCCTCGTGCTCGACGGAGACCACCCCGTCGTAGCCGCCCTCGTACAGCGTGTCGATCACCCGCGTCCAGTCCACCTGGCCGAGCCCCGGCACGCGGAAGCGGTACCAGCCCTTCTCGCCGCTGATCGGCCCGTAGAAGCCGTAACGGTCGATCGCGCCGGGCAGGAGCTGGGTGTCCTTGGCCTGCACGTGCGCGACGTTCGAGATGTACGGCCGCAGCGCGGCCACCGGGTCGATGCCGAGCGCCACCAGGTGGGACGGGTCGTAGTTGAGCTTGAGCCCGAGCGTGAACATCCACTCCCACAGCTCGGGGGAGTAGGCGAGGTTGCCCGGATAGCCGTCGGGGTGCCAGCTCTTCATCACGCAGTTCTCGATGACCAGCTCGACCCCGCGGGCGGTGGCGTACTCGACGAGCGGGCCGAAGACGTCCTCGGCGCGCTTGAGGTTGTCGCGGACCGGCAGCCCGGGGTCGCGGCCGACGAACGTGCCGACCGTGGGGCAGCCGAGCGCGGCGGCGGCGTCCACGCAGCGCATCACGTGCGCGTTCACCTGCGGCCCTAGCTCAGGGTGAAGATTGTTCTCGTAATAGGCGATCGAGGAAAGCGTCAGTCCGGTCTCCGTGAAGATTCGCCGGACTCGGGCGTTTTCTACCTCGTCGAAACAATCTACCTTGATGTGATTTCGGTCATCCGAAGCCGGCCAACCCGCGACTTCGAGAGCCTCGTAGCCCTGGCTCGCGGCCCACCGGGCAATGTCGGTAAGGTCGCTTTCCGGAAGACACGCTGTCAGAAACCCCAATTTCATCAGTCACCTCCGACAGAAGTCGTAGACTTAAGCGTGTTACGAACGCTACTAGTGCGTACCAAGAATCACTAAATCTTTGACTTTTGTTTGATCATTAAGCGTAAGTGTGGAGAATGCGCGTCATCACCTTCGAAGAGCCAGGCCATGTCCGCGTCGGCCTGGAGTCGCCCGCCGATCTCATCCCGGGCACAGTGCGCGTACGCACTCTCTATTCAGGAGTCTCAGCGGGCACCGAACTCACCGCCTACCGCGGCACCAATCCCTACCTCAATCGCAAATGGGACACCGAGCGCCGGCTCTTCGTCGAGGGCCAGACCCATGCCTACCCGCTGGCCGGGTGGGGCTACCAGGAGGTCGGCGAGGTCATCGAGGCCGCACCCGACGTGGCCGACCCGCCGCTCGGCAGCCTGGTCTGGGGCATCTGGGGCCACCGCGCCGAGGCCGTCGTCCCGGCCGCCAAGCTCGAAGGCCACGTGCTGCCGCCCGGCGCCGACCCGCTGACCGGCGTCTTCGCCCGCGTGGGCGCCATCGCGCTCAACGCCGTGCACGCCGCCGACGTGCACCTCGGTGACCAGATCGCAGTCTTCGGCCAGGGCGTCATCGGGCTGCTCGCCACCCGGATGGCCGTGCTCAGCGGCGCCCGCGTGGTCGCCGCCGACGCCATCGCCGACCGGCTGGAGCTGGCCAGGCGCTTCGGCGCCGCCGAGACCTTCGACATCGCCTCGGGCTCGGTGGCCGAGTTCATGCGCAAGCGCGTCGAGGGCGCCGACGGCGTCATCGAGCTGAGCGGCAGCAACGCCGGCCTGCACGAGGCGATCAGGACCGTGCGCAGGGGCGGCCGGGTGGTCGCCGCCGGGTTCTACCAGGGCGACGGCGTCGGCCTGCGGCTCGGCGAGGAGTTCCACCACAACCAGGTCCAGCTCGTCTCCTCGCAGATCGGCGGCGTCGCCTCGTGGCTGGCGCACCGCTGGGACGTCGAGCGGCTGCAGCGCACGTTCATGGAGCTCGTGCACCGCGGCGAGGTCGACGCGCGCGCTCTCATCAGCCACGTCGTGCCCGTCGACCGGGCCCCTGAAGCCTTCGACCTGCTCGACAAGCACCAGTCCGAGGTGCTTCAGCTCGTCTTCGAATTCAAGGAGTGACAGTGAAGCTCGCCGTACAGGAGCAGCTGCTGCCTGGCCGCAGCCTGCAGGAGAAGTTCGCCTTCGCACTCGACGCCGGCTTCGACGCCATCGAGCTTCGCGGCAAGGGCGATTTCCACTTCGCGGGCCGGCTCACGGAGCTCAAGCGCGCGCGGGCCGACGGCGTCGTCATGCCGACGGTGTGCGTGGACATGCCCCACTTCATCGGCGACTTCGACCCGGCCAAACGCAAGGACGCGATCCAGCAGCTCCGATCGCAGCTCACCGTGATCGGCGAGCTCGGCGGCGTCGGTGTCATGACCCCCGCCTCCTGGGGCCAGTTCTCCCGGCGGCTGCCCCCGTTCGAGCCGCCGCGCAGCCCGGAGGAGGACCGCGAGGTGCTGGCCGAGGCGCTCGGCATCCTCGGCGAGCACGCTCACCGCAACGGCGTGCTGATCATGCTGGAGCCCCTCAACCGGTACGAGAACCACATGGTCAACACGCTGGCCGAGGCCGTCTCGTACTGCTCGATGGACTCCATCAGGATCGTCGGCGACACGTACCACATGAACATCGAGGAGGACGACCCCTGCCGCGCCCTCATCGCGGCGGCCCCCTACCTCGCGCACATGCAGATCAGCGAGTCCAACAGGCATCAGCCCGGCACCGGACACCTCGACTGGGGCGCACAGCTCGCCACCCTCGACGCCGTGGGCTACGACGGCTATCTCGCCCTCGAATGCCGCCTGCGCGGCGAGCCCGAGATCGTCCTCCCCCAGACCGCCGCCTTCGTCAGGAAATATCTATGATCCTTCGCGACGCCGTGCGCGTTCTGGTGAGCAACTGGGACGGCAGCTACACGGTCCCCTCCCGTCGCCTCTACCCCCACCAGTGGAGCTGGGACTCCGCCTTCGTGGCGATCGGCAACGCCCGCCTGTCGCCGCGAAGGGCCAGGTCGGAGTTGCTGACCCTGTTCGGTGCGCAGTGGAGTGACGGCCGGGTGCCGCACATCGTGTTCAATCCCGAGGTGGCCGAGGGCGCCTACTTCCCCGGGCCGGCCTTCTGGGCCGCGCGGGCGCCGTCGGGCGTGCGCACCTCCGGCATCGTCCAGCCGCCCGTGCACGCGCTGGCCGCGTGGAAGACGTACCTGGCCGAGCCCGATCTCGGGTTTCTTGGCCGCATCTATCCCCGGCTGGTGGCGCAGCAGGAGTTCCTGCGCGCCCAGCGGCGCTCGCCCGAAGGGCTGATCGCGATCGTGCACCCCTGGGAGTCGGGCATGGACAACAGCCCCGCCTGGGACGTGCCGCTGGCCGCGGTCGAAGCCGCGCCCGGGGGGTTCGTGCGCAGGGACCTGCAGAGCGTCAGCGCCGACGAGCGGCCCACCGACCGCGACTACCAGCTCTACATCGCGCTGGCCGAGGCCTACCGCGAGTCCTGCTACACCGCGCCGGGCGCGTTCCAGGTCGAGGATCCGCTGTTCAACGCCGCGTACGGGCTGGCCGAGTCGACGCTGGCGGACATCGCGCGGGCGCTCGGGCTCGACCCAGAGCCGCACGAGCGCGAGGCGGCGGCCGTCACCCGCGCCATGGTCGAGCACCTGTGGGACGGCGCGCTCTTCCAGGCCCGCGACGTGCGCACCGGCAAGCAGACCGAGTCCGCGAGCGCGGCCGGGCTGACCCCGCTCGTGCTGCCGGGGCTGCCCGACGAGGTGGCCGACACGCTGGTCAGGACCGCGCTCGACCGGTTCGGGCTCAAGGAGCTGCCGCTGCCCAGCTACGCCACGGACGCCCCCGAGTTCGACCCCGCCCGCTACTGGCGCGGCCCGAGCTGGATCAACGTCGGCTGGCTGGTCTGGCACGGCCTCAAGGACCGCCGCCCCGACCTCGCCGCCGACCTCGCCGACTCCATGCGGCGCGCGGTGTGCAGGTCGGGCTTCCGCGAGTACTTCGACCCAGTCAGCCTGCGTGGCCACGGCTCGCGCGACTTCAGCTGGTCAGCCGCCCTCATCCTCGACCTCGTCGCAGAGCACGGCCTGAACGCACTGCAGCCGTCCGGCCGCGAGCTCTGTCATGAGACGTGGCGCTTCGCCGAATCCGACCAGATCGGTGACCACGTGACGGCGTAGCGCCGTTCCGTGCCGCCGCAGCAGTGCGATGGTCTCGTGCGACAGGCGTTCCCTGTCCCAGGCGTGCGCGAGACCGCGCGGCACCCGGCCGATCTGGGCGCAGCGCACGGTGAGCCCGTTGTGGTGGAACTCCTCCCCGAGCCGCACCTCGGGGGCGCCGCCGGTGTAGAAGGCCAGGTCGATCAGCGTGCCCTGGGGGCGCAGCAGGCGCAGGCCGAGCGCCAGCGCCCTGGCCTGGCCGCGGCACTGGAAGACGACGTCGGCGCCGCGGTCGTTGGGTCCGTGCCGCCAGCGCCGCTTGAGCTCCACCGCCGGGTCCTGCGCGGCGTCCATGGTGCCGGCGCCCAGCGCGGCGGCGATCTCCAGCCGGGACGGCGTCTCGTCCACCACCACGACCTCGGCCGCGCCCGCGTACATGGCGAAGCAGGCCGTCAGCAGCCCCACCACGCCGGCGCCGACCACCGCGACCCGCCGGCCGCGCACACCGTCGCCCAGGTCGCGCACCGCCGGGCCGTGCAGGTCGTGGGCGGCGTGCAGCAGGCCGTTGGCGCAGATCGGGCCCATGTGGGCGACGTAGATGCCGAGCAGCGGGTCGAGGTCGTCGGGCAGCTGCACGAACCGGTCGGTCATCGGGTCGGCCACGTACGCCGTGCGGTGCCCGTACGCCATCGCCACCAGCGCGCCCTCGCGCACGGCCCGCGTCCGCGTCTCGACCACCAGCCCCACCTGCATGTAGCCGATGCCGCGCACCGGGTACGCCACCGACGGCGCGCCGTCGAGGAACAGCCCGAGCGCCGGGTCCCAGCTCGCGCCGAGGTAGGGGTTGGTGCCCTTGACGTAGGTCAGCTCGGTGCCGGCCGAGACGCCGCTGTGGGTGGTGGCGACCATGAATCCGCCGTCGGGCAGGTCGGGCAGCTTCTCCTCGACCAGGCACACCTCCCCGGGCGCCTCGATGCTGAGGGTCTCACTGGTCATCGAGCATCACCGGCCTCTGCTCGGCTGCGGATCGGGCGAGTGCCAGCGCCAGGCGGTGGGTGCGCAGCGCCTCCCCGTACGGTACGCGCACGTCGGCCGCCTTGCCCTGCACCGCGTTGATGAACTCGCGATCCACCCGCGTCTTCGCCCGGCCGTCGTCCTCGATCGCGCGGTGCCCGTCCACGAGCAGCCGGGTCTCGCTCAGCTCAAGCGCGATCCCGTCGGCGCACACCTCGAGCCCCACCCGGTGCTTGCGGGTGAGCAGGCAGGAGGTGGCGAGCAGCCCGGCCGCGCCACCGGAGAAGCGCAGCACGGCGGAGGTGGCGCGGTCGATCTCGCCGTCCACGGGGGTCCCGCCCGGCACCGCGTGCACCATGGACACCTCGCCCACCAGCACCCGCGCCAGGTCCAGCACGTGCACCGCCTGCTCGACGATCTGGCCGCCCGACCTGCCGGGGTCGAGCCACCAGGCGACCGGCGGCACCTTGTCCAGCCAGTGGCCGAGCGCGAGGTGGACGGGCCGGCCGGCGAGCAGATCATGCGCCTGTCGGACAATGTCTAGATATCGCCAGTGATGTCCGACTGCTGAGGGCAGAGACCTCCGTTCGATTTCGGACGCGATGTTCTCTGCGGTCTGGAGGTCAAGAGACAGTGGCTTTTCCACGAAAATCGGGAGATTGCACGACAGAACGTCATGTTCCGGGTTACCGTGCGCGAAAGGAGGCACACAGACGTAGACAGCGTCCAGGCCGCCGGCGCTGAGCAGGTCGGCGTGGCCGCCATAGGCGGGGGAGCCGTGCTTCGAGGCCAGAGCCTCGGCCCTGTGGGGATCGGTGTCGGCGATCCCGGCGATGGTCACATCGGGGAAGCCGGACAGGACGTCTGCATGGCGAGCGGCAACATTTCCGGCACCTATGATGCCGACACGGGTCATTGGGGACACAACCCGGCATATGCCACTTGTGGGCTAAATCAAACAAACATGTTCAGGCGCCTATAGATCGGGCAGAGGTCGGAACCTCTTTAGATCGGGGCTGATACATGGAAAAAGATCTGCGAGCCTTGGCCAGAGTCCGTGAATGGTACGGACCGCACTCGAGTACGGCGGCGGAATGGCCGGTCGACGCCCTGCTGATGGCCAAGGGGAACACCACGGTGAGCGTGGTGCTGCCCGCCCGCGACGAGGAGAGCACGGTGGGCGGCATCGTCGCCGCCATCCGCCGCGACCTCGTCGAGCGCATGCCGCTCGTCGACGAGATCCTCGTCGTCGACTCCAACTCCACCGACGCGACCGCCCAGCGCGCACGCGAGGCGGGCGCCCGCGTCGTCGCACAGAACGAGGTGCTGCCCCACCTCGAACCGCTCACCGGCAAGGGCGAGGCCCTGTGGAAGGGGCTCGCGGCCTCGAAGGGCGACATCGTCGTCTACATCGACGCGGACCTGCGCAGCTTCGGCCCCCACTACGTGTCGGGCTTAGTCGGTCCGCTGCTGGTGGACGCCCACACGCACTTCGTCAAGGCGACGTACGAGCGGCCGTACACCGGGGCCGACGGGGTCGTCCAGCGCGGCGGCGGCGGGCGGGTCACCGAGCTGGTCGCGCGGCCGCTGCTCAACATGTTCTGGCCCGAGCTGGCCGGCTTCTCCCAGCCGCTCGGCGGCGAGTACGCCGCCCGGCGCGAGGTGCTGGAGCAGGTCCCCTACGTCACCGAGTACGGCGTCGAGTTCGGCCTGCTCGTCGACCTGCTGCACCTCGTCGGGCTGGACGCGATGGCCCAGGTGGACCTGGGACACCGCACCCACACCCACCAGTCGATGGCCGCGCTCGGCAGGATGGCCGGGCAGATCATGCACACCGCCTGGTCGCGGCTGGAGCGCCAGGGCCGCGTGCTCGCCTCGGAGCCTCCGGGGCACACACTGCTGCAGTTCGGGCTCGAAGGACAGGCGGGCCTGGTGGACGTGGCCGTGGCGGAGCGTCCCCCACTGGCCTCGCTCGTCCTGGAGGAGGATCTGGCATGAGAGTCCTGGTGAACGCCGGGCCGTGGCTGGAGGTGCCGCCGGCCGGTTACGGCGGGATCGAGAACGTGGTGGCCACGCTGGTGCCCGCGCTGCGCGAGCGCGGGGTGAGCGTGGTGCTGGCCTCCGTCGGCTCCAGCACGCTGGAGACGGACGAGCTGGTCTCCGCGTACGACGAGGGCTGCTTCAGCGAGCTGCAGAAGCCGTACAACCAGGTCATGGGCATCACCCACGCCCATCTCGCCAGGGTCGTGGCCGAGCTGCGCCGGCGCGACGACATCGACCTCGTGCACGACCACGTGGAGGTGGTCGGGCCCGCGGTGCTCTCGGCGTACGGCGGCCCGCCTGTCCTGCACACCCTGCATTGGGACCTGCGCAAGCACCCGGCCTTCTACGGCGCCTTCCCCGGCGAGATCGCGGTCAACGGCGTGTCGGAGTCGCAGCTCGACCGCGCCCCCGAGGCGCTGCGCGCGGCCTCCCTGGGCGCGATCCACCTGGCGACCCCGCTGGCCGACCGCGACGTGCGGGTGCCGCGCGGCGAGCACCTGGTGGTGATGGGCCGCATCTGCGGGCTCAAGGGCCAGCACGTGGCCGCCAGGATCTGCCAGAAGCTGGGCCTGCCACTGGTGCTCGCCGGTCCGGTGAGCGCCCGGGACTCGCAGGCCGAGCTGGACATCGTCGCCCAGAACCCCTATCACCCGCTGCACAGCCATCCCGACGTCCGCTACCACCTCGACCACGTGGCCCCCTACCTCGACGGCGAACTCGTGAAGTGGGTCGGGGCGGTGGGCGGCCAGGAGCGCGACGACCTGTACGGCTCCGCCCGCGCCGCCCTGTTCCCCATCCAGTGGGACGAGCCGGGCGGCACCGCCGTCGTCGAGGCCCTGGCGCTCGGGGTGCCCCCGATCGGGCTGCGCAGGGGCTGCCTGCCGGAGATCATCGACCACGGACGTACCGGCTTCCTCGCCGACACCGAGGAGGAGCTGGCCGAGTGGGTGCTGCGGGCCGACGAGATCGATCCCGAGGAGTGCCGCCGCGAGGCCCGCCGCCGCTTCTCGCCGTCGGTGATGGCCGATCGCTACCTGGAGCTGTACGAGCAGGTGATCAAGCGGCGTTAGCCGAAGCCGCGCGGCAGCACGGTGACCGGACGCGGGGACGCGCGCAGCACCTTCATGGCCAGCTCGCCGAGGAACACCCGGTGCGGCTGCGCGTCCTCGCTGGCCGCGCAGACCAGCAGCTCGCCGTCCAGCCACTCGACGTCGCCGAGCGCGGCGGCGACGTCGTGGCCCTCGGCGACCTCGGCCTCCGCCTCGATGCCGGTGCTCTCCCAGGCGAGCCGCACGGCGAGCGCGAGGTCGTCGCGGAGCCTGCCCTGGTCCTCGGTGCGCAGGTCGAACGTGAGCAGCCGCAGCGGCACCCCGAGCCGCAGTGCGGCCTGCGCCACCTGCTCGACCGCCGCGTCACATTGAGGCCGGTGCACGTAGGCCAGCGTGAGCCTGGTCAGCTCGTCGGGCGGGACGTAGTCGGCGGGCGCCAGCATGACCGCCTCGGGTGACATGTGCAGGAGGTGGTCGGCGGTGGCGCCGATGGAGATGCGGCCGTGCTGTCCGCCGCCCCCGGAGCCGACCACGATCAGGTCGGCCTTGATCCGGCTGGCCAGCACCGACAGCCCGCGTCCCGTGCCCCTGCTCTCGAACGTGAGGTACTCGGCCGGCACCGGGCCCAGCTCCTCGGCCGCGTGCGCGAGGTTGGCCTGCGCCTCGACCGCCAGCCCTGGGCTGCCCGGAGGGTAGATCGTGGCGACCGTCAGCTCGCCGCCGGTGACACGGGTGATCACGCCGGCGAGGGCGAGCGCGTCCCGCCCGCCTGGGTCGTTCGCATATCCGACGATCACGTGCGCTCCGATCACGACGGCCCTCTTACCCACTATCACCTGGGAATACGCCGCTTTGATCCGAACGTTGTAAACGTCCGGAGGCGTAAAGAACGTGAAGATCACTCTTGATACCCGTTTCAACGGGTCCCTCGGCCCCGTGACCCTTCGTGAAGCGGTTCAGCAGCTCAGGGCACGGGATCTCGCCTGTACGGTCGCCGCCGACGCCCTGGAGCAGAAGGTGACCGTCTTCGCCGACTGCGTCGAGCGCGGCTTCACCCCGCTGCGCAGCGAGATCATGGCCGCCTACTACGTCGCCGAGCGCGACGCCACCACGGCGGCGTTCGACCGAGGGCTGATCACCCGCGCCGAGCTGGAGTCGAAACAGGCCGCATTGGCGCGCCAGCTCCTGACCTGACGACTTTCCGCCTTATGGTGGAGGCGCCGGAGGCTTCCTGTTCGTAAGGTTCTGTCCATCGGACATTCATCGATTGGACAGGCGTGTACCACGACATCGTCGACTTCGCTCTCAGCACACCCGCATGGCTGCACACCGTCGCCGAGGTCGGCACGGACGCGGGGCTCTTCCTGTTCGCGCTGCTCTTCGTGGTGGCGGCGGTGCGGGCCTGGCGCGGTCCCGCGCGCGACCTGGCGCTCGTCGTCGCCGGGCCGGCCGGGATCGTGCTCGCGTACGTGCTGAGCGAGGTCGTCAAGGTGTTCGTGAAGGAGGACCGGCCGTGCCGGGGCGGGATCGCGACGATCGCCGCGTGCCCGCCCCTCGACGACTGGTCCTTCCCCAGCAACCACTCCGTGATCGCGGCCGGCGCGGCGGCCACCCTCGTGCTGTGCTGGCGCGCCCTGGCCTGGGCGGTGTTCCCGCTTGCCGTGCTGATGGCGTTCTCACGGGTGTTCGTGGGCGTGCACTACCCGCACGACGTGGCCGGCGGCTTCCTGTTCGGCCTCGCTCTGGCGCCGCTGTTCGCGCTGCTCCTCGTGGGGGCGATCACCCCCGCCGTACGGCTGCTGCGCGCCCGCCTGCCGCGCTACTTCCCCGAGTCCGCGAACCCGTCCGTGGCGGCGATCAACCGGTCGAGGATGCCCGGCTCCGAGTAGGCGTGCCCGGCCCCCGGGATGACGTGGAACTCCGCCTCGGGCCACGCCTTGTGCAGGTCCCAGGCCGTGGCCATGGGCGTGCAGAGGTCATGGCGGCCCTGGACGATCACGCCCGGGATGTGCCGGATCCTGTCCGCGTTCCTGATGAGCTGGTCGGGCTCGAACCAGCCGCCGTGGGTGAAGTAGTGGTTCTCGATCCTGGCGAACGCGACCGCCGTCTCCGCCTCGCCGAAGTGCTCGACCAGCTCGGGATCCGGCATCAGCGTGACCGTGCCGCCCTCCCACTGCGCCCACGCGCGGGCCGCCGCCAGCCGGGCCGCGTCGTCGTCGCCCTCAAGCCGCTTCCTGAAGGCGCCGATGAGGTCGTCCCGCTCGTCCTCGGGGATCGGCGCCACGAACGTCTCCCACAGGTCGGGGAAGAGGTACGAGGTGCCCTCCTGGTAGAACCAGCGCAGCTCCTGCGGGCGCAGCGTGAAGATGCCGCGCAGGATCAGCTCGGACGTCCTGTCCGGGTGCGTCTGGGCGTACGCGAGGGCCAGCGAGCTGCCCCACGACCCGCCGAACACCTGCCACCGCTCGATCCCCAGGTGCTCGCGCAGCCGCTCCATGTCGGCGACCAGGTGCCAGGTCGTGTTCGTGCTCAGGTCGGTCGTCGGGTCCGAGGCGTGCGGTCGGCTGCGGCCGCAGTTGCGCTGGTCGAACAGCACGATCCGGTACCGCTCCGGGTCCCATTGGCGTCGGTGCCCGGCGTTGCACCCGCCGCCGGGGCCGCCGTGCAGCATGACCGCGGGCTTGCCCTCGGGGTTGCCGCAGACCTCGTAGTAGATCTGGTTGCCGTCGCCCACGTCGAGCAGGCCGGAGTCGTACGGGTCGATGGGCGGGTACAGAGTTCTCATACGTCCTGATCCTGCCGCATCCTGCCCGGTGAATGGCCATACTGGCGCTGTGGCACTCGATGCGGCGGCGCTGGCCGTGGGCAGGGCGGTGGGGGAGCGGGCCGCGCGCGTCTGGCTCGGCGCGCGCTCGGGCAAGGAGAGCCGCTCCAAGGACCTCGTCGAGCTGATGCGCGCCCATTTCGCCGACCAGCTCGTCCGGCGCAAGGCCGAGCGGCAGATCGAGGACATCGCCGACTCCGTCACGGCCCGGGTGCTCAAGGTGTGCGCGCACGAGTATCCGGGGCTGACCGACGACGACCGGGGCGTGGTCCTGGCCGAGGTGGTCGGCACGCTGAGCCGCGCCGACCTGTCCGACCGGGCGCTGTTCGCGGCCGCCGCCGACCCCGTACGCCTCGCCCGTGACGTACGCGCCGCTCTGCCCGCCTCCCAGGACCTGCCCGAGGCGGCCGCCCGCCTGTACGAGGTCGTGCTCGACGAGTGCTGCGACTGCCTCGTCCGCATCGTCTTACATCTGCCCGAGTTCCAGCCCCGCGCCGCCGCCGACACGCTGGCCCGGCTGGCGAAGGTGGGCGACGACATCTCCGTCATGCTCGAACGGCTTCCCGCCAGGACCCTGGAGGCGCCCGACGGCACCGACCGGGACACCGCGTTCACCCGCCGCTACCTCGAACACGTCAGCAGGACGCTCGACACGCTCGACCTCATCGGGGTGCGGGTCGAGCGGTTCACCCCGCGTACGTCGCTGAGCGTGGCCTACATCAGCCTGTCCGTCTCCGCCACCAGGACCCGCCCGCGCGAGCCCGCCGCCGAGCCGTGGCACGAGCCCGTCGGCGCGCCGTCCGCCATGCGTGTGGAGAGCGCGCTCGCCCAGGGGCGGCGCATGCTGCTCAGAGGCGAGGCCGGCGGCGGCAAGAGCACGCTGCTGCGCTGGCTCGCGATCACCGCGGCGCGCGGCGGCTTCACCGGCCCGCTGACCGGGTGGAACGGCTGCGTGCCTTTCCTGATCAAGCTGCGCGGCTACGCCGACCGCGCGCTGCCCAGGCCGGAGCAGTTCCTGGACGGCGCCGCCGATCCGCTCGCCGGGCTCATGCCGGCCGGCTGGGTGCACCGGCGGCTCTCGTCCGGGCAGGCGTTGTTACTGGTGGACGGCGTGGACGAGCTGACCGGCACGCAGCGCCAGGCCATCAAGCCGTGGCTGCGCGGGCTGCTCGCGGAGTTCGGCGCGACGAAGGTGGTCGTCACCTCCCGCCCGTCCGCGGCCCGCTCGACCTGGCTCGACGGTGAGGGCTTCGCACCCGCCTTCCTCGAACGCATGACACCCTCCGACACCCGGGCCCTGGTCGAGCACTGGCACGCCGCCGTCAAAAGCGGCGACGACCTGCCCTGCCCGCCCGAGCTGCTGCCCGTCATCGAGTCCCGGCTGCTGCGCCACCTGGAGAACACCCCCAGCCTGCGCTCCCTCGCCGCCACCCCGCTGCTGGCGTCCATGCTGTGCGCGCTCAACCTCGACCGCGCCGCGCAGCTCCCGCCCAGCCGCATGGGCCTGTACGCGGCGGCCCTGGACATGCTGCTCGAACGCCGCGACCGCGAGCGGGCGATCCCCAGCTACGGCGAGTTCCGGCTGGACCGGGCCCAGAAGCTGCAGATCCTGCAGCTGCTGGCCTGGGAGCTGTCCATGGGCAACCGGGTGGAGCTGCCCTTCCGCGCGGCCGCGGCCAAGGTCGCCCGGCTCGTCGCCGGCATGCCCCTGGTGTCGGCCTCGGGGGAGGAGGTCCTGCGGTACCTGCTCGACCGCAGCGGCGTCATCAGGGAGCCCGCGGACGGCCGCATCGACTTCGTGCACAGGACCGTCCAGGAGTACCTCACCGCGCGGGCCGCCGCCGAGGACGGCGACCTGGAGCCGCTGATCGCCGCCGCGCACCGCGACACCTGGCGGGAGACCGTCATCATGGCCGCCGGCCACGCCAACGCCCCGCTGCGCCGGGAACTCCTTGAGGGCCTGCTCCGCAGAATCCACCAGGAACCCAGGCACCGCCGCCGCCTCAAACTCCTGGTCGCGGCCTGCTTCGAGACACTGCCGCACGTACCGGATGATCTGCGACCGGGCGTGAACGCCTGCCTAGACGACCTCGTCCCACCCCGAGACGCCGCCACCGCCCGCTCCCTGGCCACCGGCGGCGAGGCGGTCCTGAACCGCCTCCCCACCACCCTCGCCGGCCTGTCGGACGAGGCCGCCAAGGCCACCGTGCGCACGGCCTGGCTGATCAACGGCCCGAAAGCCCTTGAGGTCTTGGTCCGGTATGCGCGCGACGAGGGCGCGGAGATCCAGGACGAGCTGAACGAGGCGTGGAGCTACTTCGACCCCGATGACTACGCGAAGAGAGTCCTCTCACAGACCACCTTCGTCGGACCGCTCCGCGTCGACACCCCGGGTCAGTTCCGAGCCCTGCGCCACGTCCCGCCGTCGAGATCCCTGCGCGTCCGGAACTTCGACCTCGACGACCTGAACCCGCTCCTGCACTGGCGCGCGTCGCTGCGCCGGCTCAACCTCTCACGCGTCACCCTGCCTGACGATCTGACGCCGCTCAGCTCCCTCACCACGCTCACGAACCTGGCGATAGGCGCGGTCGGCATCCCGGGGCTGAGCTTCCTCGCGGGGCTGCCGCAGCTCGCCTACCTCTACCTCATCGAGCTGACCAGGGTTGAGGACTATCGGCCGCTGCGGCGGCTCTCCCGGCTGCGCTCGCTGAGCCTCTACGGCGCGACGCGGCTCACCCGCTGGGACGACCTGCCGCCGCTCGACCGCCTCTTCCGGCTCACCCTCGACGGCACACCGGTGGTCACCCGCCTCGCCGAGGTCATCGAGCGGGCTCCGTCGGTCCGCGAGCTGCGCCTGTCGGACCTGCCGCTGCCCCCGGACCTGGACCGGCTGCCGGAGCTGCCCCTGACACATCTCAACCTGCGAGGGATGCGGGACCTGACGAACCTCGCCCCGCTGGCTGGACTGTCCGGGTTGCGCGAACTGTGGATCCCCGGCATCGCCCCCGGCACGGATCTCGAGCCGCTCGCCGAACTCCCCTCGCTGGAAACCGTCCACGTCTCCGCCGACGCGGATCACCCGAACGCCGCGCTGCTCGGCACACGCGTCAAGGTCGTCGACTACTGAGACCAGGTGTGCCGGTTGAGGAAGGTGCGGTCGCCCGTGGCGTAGTCGTGGAAGGACTGCTGGACCTCTGACAGGTCCTCGACCATCGTGCGGATCAGCGTGTTCTCCTTGTACTCCAGCTCGTACCCCGGCGACACCTGAAGGAAGTGCCGGCCGAAGTTGACCAGGGCGACGAACGGGTTCTGGGGGGACATCGTGGCCAGGACGTCGTGGACGAGGCCCAGGTCCGGGTCGTTGACGATCATGCCGTCCCCCGTGTGGAGCTGCATGCCCTCGTAGACCCCGAGCGGCGCCACGTTGTGCACCAGGTCGCGCTGCGGGTCGTAGCAGACCATGCCGTGCGCGCGGGCCACGGTGAACACCTGCGAGGAGACCTCGTCCATGGTGTCGAGGTCCATCGTCACCAGCACGTGGCCGGGGTAGAGCGTGACCTCTCCCGGCAGCTCCTTGGCGACGTCGGGTGCGGGGCCGTCGCCGGGCTCGGTCCGCTTGACCGCCAGGTACGTCGCGCGCGCCTGGTCCCTGCTGATCGGCACCGGTTCGTCCCAGACCATCAACTCAACGCTCATCGGTCCATCTTGACGGACCCGCACCCGTGCCGTGCGTCACTACCTGGGTTTTTCCGAATCCGGCACCAGGTGGGCGGTGCAGTGGGCGCACCGGCGCGCCTCGGCGGGGATTTCCGACAGGCACTCGGGGCACTGCTTGGTGGTGGCCGCCTTGTCCCGCTCGAACAGCTTCACGAGCCGGGTCATCGGAGCCACGATCAGCCAGTAGACGACGGCCGCGATGATCAGGAAGGTGACCAGGTGGTTGAGGAAGTCGCCGTACAGGAAACGACTGCCGTTGACCGTGAAGGAGTAGTCGGCGAAGTCGGGTTGCCGGCCGCCGGTCACGGCGCCGATCAGGGGCGTGATGAGGTCGGTGACGAAGGCCTCCACGAGGCCGCTGAAGGTGGCGCCGACGATCACCGCGACCGCGAGTTCGACGATGTTGCCGCGCAGTAAGAACTGTTTGAAACCGCCCATGACATCAGCATGTAGCCCGAACGGGCGGTGGCAAACGATGCTGGAGACGTGGGCCGTCTCCGATACCGCGCCGTCGGGGACGGCCCACCCCTTTGACCTCGGTCGGAGTAACCACGGGCGTGGCGTGGGAAGGAACAGGGTGGTCAGGGGGCGGGGTTGTCGCGTGGAGCGGGGGAACGGAACATGGGGAAAGACCGCAAGGGAGCCTCGATGATCGAGATCTGGCCGGGAGACCCCTACCCGCTCGGGGCGACGTACGACGGGGCCGGCACGAACTTCTCGCTCTACACGGAGGTCGCGGACAAGGTCGAGCTGTGCCTGTTCGACGACGACAACGTCGAGTCGCGGGTGCCGCTGACGGAGGTCGACGGGTTCATCTGGCACGGCTACCTGCCGGGCATCGGGCCCGGCCAGCGTTACGGCTACCGGGTGCATGGGCCTTACGACCCGGCGAGCGGGCTGCGCTGCAACCCGGCCAAGCTGCTGCTCGACCCGTACGCGATGGCCATCGAGGGCGGGGTCGACTGGAACGAGGCGGCCTACGGCTACCGCTTCGGGCAGCCCGACTCCAGGAACGACGTCGACTCGGCCCCTTACGTGCCGCGCTCGATCGTCATCAACCCGTTCTTCGGGTGGGGCCACGACCGGCCGCCGGCGACGCCGTACCACGACACGGTGATCTACGAGGCCCACGTGCGGGGCCTGACGATCGGCCATCCCAAGATCCCGAAGCACCTGCGCGGCACGTACGCGGCGCTCGGCCACCCGGAGATCCTCGACCACCTCACCAAGCTCGGCGTGACGGCGCTGGAGCTGATGCCGGTGCACCAGTTCGTCACCGACCACATCCTTGAGCAGCGCGGCCTGGCCAACTACTGGGGCTACAACTCGATCGGCTTCTTCGCCCCGCACAACCGCTACTCCAGCCAGGGGCAGCGTGGCGGGCAGGTGCTGGAGTTCAAGGCGATGGTGCGCTCGCTGCACGAGGCGGGCATCGAGGTGATCCTCGACGTCGTCTACAACCACACGGCCGAGGGCAACCACCTGGGGCCCACGCTGGGCTTCAGGGGCATCGACAACGTCAACTACTACCGGCTGGTCGAGAACGACAAGCGCTACTACGTCGACACCACGGGCACCGGCAACAGCCTGCTCATGCGCTCGCCGCACGTCCTTCAGATGATCATGGACTCGCTCCGCTACTGGGTCATCGAGATGCACGTGGACGGGTTCAGGTTCGACCTGGCCTCGACGCTGGCCAGGGAGCTGCACGAGGTAGACCGGCTGAGCGCGTTCTTCGACCTGGTGCAGCAGGACCCGGTGCTGTCGCAGGTCAAGCTCATCGCCGAGCCGTGGGACGTCGGCCCTGGCGGCTACCAGGTGGGCAACTTCCCCTCGCGCTGGACGGAGTGGAACGGCCGCTACCGCGACACCATCCGCGACCTGTGGCGGGGACAGGCGGCCACGCTGCCGGAGTTCGGCTCCCGGTTCACCGGGTCGAGCGACCTCTACAAGGACGACAGCCGCCGGCCCGCCGCCTCGATCAACTTCGTGACCTGCCACGACGGGTTCACGTTGCAGGATCTGGTGTCGTACAACAACAAGCACAACGAGGCGAACAAAGAGGGCAACCGCGACGGCACCGACGACAACCGGTCCTGGAACTGCGGTGAGGAGGGGCCCGCGGGCATCGCCGTCGAGTCGCTGCGCGAGCAGCAGAAGCGCAACTTCCTCACCACGCTGTTCCTGTCGCAGGGCGTGCCGATGCTCTCCCACGGCGACGAGCTGGGCCGCACGCAGCGCGGCAACAACAACGGCTACTGCCAGGACAACGAGCTGACCTGGGTGGACTGGTCGGACGTCAGGGAGAACTGGCTGCTGCTGGAGTTCACCCAGACGCTGGCGGAGCTGCGCAAGAAACATCCGGTCTTCCGGCGGCGCCGCTTCTTCTACGGCAAGCCGGTACGCGGCCTGAACGACATCGCCTGGCTCACCCCGTCAGGGGAGGAGATGACCGACGGCGACTGGAACGTCGGCTACGCCAAGTCGCTGGCCGTCTTCCTCAACGGCGACGCCATCACCGAGCCCGACCGGCGTGGCCGGCCGATCAGGGACGACTCGTTCCTGCTGCTGTTCAACGCCCACCACGACACGATCACGTTCACGATCCCCAAGGACTACGGCGAGATGTGGCAGACCGAGATCGACACGGCCATGCCGATCAGGCTCGACGCGCGCCCGGTGAAGGCGGGGGACGCCATCGAGGTGCCGGGCCGCAGCGTACGGGTGCTGCGCCGTGTCTAGGCCCACCTCCACCTACCGGGTGCAGCTCACCCCCGACTTCGGTTTCGCGGAGGTGGCCGAGATCGCCGGCCAGCTCCGCGACCTCGGCGTCAGTCACGTCTATCTGTCACCGATCCTGCAGGCCACGCCCGAGTCGCGGCACGGCTACGACGTGACCGATCACTCCAGGATCAGGGAGGAGTTCGGGGGCGCGACCGGGTTCAGGGAGATGGCGCAGCAGCTCGCGGCGCACGACCTCGGCATCGTGCTGGACATCGTGCCCAACCACATGAACACCGTGAACGCCGCGTTCTGGTCGGTGCTGAAGGACGGGCCGGAGTCGCGGTACGCGAGCTGGTTCGACATCGACTGGACCGACGGCACGGTCGCGCTGCCCGTGATCGGCGACGACGTGCGGCCCGTCGTGGACGGCGACGTGCTGCGCTACCACGAGCACGCCTACCCCCACCCCGGCCACTACCGCCTGGTCGACTGGCGCGAGGGCCCCGGCTACCGGCGCTTCTTCGACGTGTCGTCGCTGATCGGGCTGCGTGTCGAGGACCAGGCGGTGATGTTCGCGACGCACGAGGTGATCTTCTGGCTGCTGGACGAAGGGCTGGTCGACGGGCTGCGCGTCGACCACCCCGACGGCCTGGCCGACCCGCGCGGCTACCTCGAACGGCTGCGCGAGCGCACGGGCGGCGCCTGGACGGTGGTCGAGAAGATCCTCATCGGGCCCGAGCGGCTGCCCGCCGACTGGGCCTGCGACGGCACGACCGGCTACGACGTGCTCAACCGGGTCAACGGTTTGTTCGTCGACCCCGACGGCAAGAAGCCGCTGGTCGAGCTGTTCACCCAGCTGACCGGGCAGCCCGCCGACTACCGGCCGGTGATGGCGCGGGCCAAGCGGGAGGTGCTCGACCTGTTCTTCGGCGCCGAGGTGGACCGGCTGGCCAGGCTCACCTCGTGCCCGCCTGACGCCGTGCGCGAGCTGCTCGCCGCGATGCCGGTCTATCGCGCGTACGTGGTGCCGGGCGAGCCGCCGCCGCCCGAGTCGGTCGAGATCGTCGAGCGGGCCGCCGCGACCTGCTCTCCCGCCGTCCGGCCGCTCGTGCAGGAGGTCCTGTACGGCTCCGCCGAGTCGATCGTGCGTTTCCAGCAGGCGTGCGGTCCCGTCATGGCCAAGGGCGTCGAGGACACGGCGCTCTACCGGTGGTTCCCGCTGGCCTGCCTCAACGAGGTGGGCGGCGAGCCGGACGTGTTCGGGATCCCGGTGGCGGAGTTCCACGAGTTCTGCGGGCGGATGTCGCCGCACACGATGACCACGCTGTCCACCCACGACACCAAACGCTCCGAGGACGTGCGGGCGCGGCTGTCGGTGCTGTCGGAGATGCCGGGGGAGTGGGCGGCGGCCGTGGCCGAGTGGTCGGCGCAGGTCAGCTTCGACCCGCACCTCGACTACCTGGCCTGGCAGAACCTCATGGCGGCCTGGCCCATCTCCGCCGAGCGGTTCACCGACTACCTGCTGAAGGCGGCGCGCGAGGCCAAGACCGCGATCTCCTGGGTCAACCCCGACCCCGCCTACGAGCGGCGGCTGCGGGCCTTCGCCGAGGCCGCCGTGCGGCTGCCGGTGGGCGGGTTCACCGAGCGCATCGACCCGTACGCGATGGCGAACTCGCTCGGCGCCAAGCTGGTGCAGCTCATGATGCCCGGGGTGCCCGACGTCTACCAGGGCAACGAGACCACCGACTTCTCGCTGGTCGATCCCGACAACCGGCGGCCGGTGACGTACCCACGCAAACCGGAGACCGCTTGGGACTCCGCCAAGCTGCTCGTCACCACCCAGGCGCTGCGGCTGCGGCGGCGGCTCGACGGCGACGCGGCGTACCTGCCGCTGCGGGCCGAGGGCGAGCGCGCCGGGCACGTGATCGCCTTCGCCCGCGGCGACCGTCCGCAGGCCGTGGCCGTGGCGACCCGGCTGCCCGTACGCCTGGCCGCCACCGGCTGGGGCGCCACCACGCTGACGCTGCCTTCCGGCACCTGGCGTGACCTGCTCACCGGCGGCCGCCACACCGGCCGCATCCCCCTCGCACACCTGCTCGGTCAGTACCCGGTCGCACTCCTGGAGAGACATGATCTTTGAGGTCTGGGCACCGAAGGCGACGGCGGTCGAGGTCGACACCATGGGCTCCCGCCGGGCGATGACACGCGGCGACGGAGGGTGGTGGTCGCAGGAGGTCGCGGAGGCCGGCCACGGCACGCGGTACGCCTTCACGGTGGACGGCGAGGGCCCCTACCCCGACCCGCGCTCCCGGCGGCAGCCCGAGGGCGTCTTCGGGCCCAGCGCCGTCTACGAGCACGACCGCTTCACCTGGGCCGACCACGACTGGAAGGGCCGCGACCTGCGCGGCGGCGTCGTCTACGAGCTGCACATCGGCACCTTCACCCAGGAGGGGACGTTCGCCGCCGCCATCGAGAAGCTGCCGCACCTCATCGAGCTGTGCGTGGACTTCGTCGAGATCATGCCGGTCGCGCCCGTGCCCGGCGCCCGCAACTGGGGGTACGACGGGGTCGATCTGTACGCCGTGAACGAGACGTACGGGGGGCCCGACGGGCTCAAGTCGTTCGTGGACGCCTGCCACAGGGCCGGGATCGGCGTCATCCTCGACGTCGTCTACAACCACCTCGGGCCGTCGGGGAACTTCCTGCGGCCCTTCGGCCCTTACTTCGCCGGCTTCGAGGGCAGCTACTGGGGCGAGGCGGTCAACCTCGACGGGCCCGACTCCGACGAGGTACGCCGCTACTTCATCGGCAACGCCCTGCAGTGGCTGCGCGACTACCACATCGACGGCCTGCGCCTCGACGCCGTCCACGCGCTGCACGACCGGCGCGCCACCCACCTGCTGGCCGAGCTCGCCGCCGAGGTGGACGTGCTCGCCTGCGCCGTCGGGCGTCCCCTGTCGCTGATCGCCGAGTCCGACCTGAACGACCCGCGCATGGTCCGCTCGCTCGACGCGGGCGGACTCGGCATGACCGCGCAGTGGAACGACGACGTCCACCATGCCCTGCACTGCGCGGTCAGCGGCGAGAGCCACGGCTACTACCAGGACTTCGCCGACCTCTCCGCGCTGGCCAAGGTGCTCACGCACGGCGTCGTGCACGACGGGACGTACTCCAGCTTCCGCGCCCGCTCCCACGGCCACTCCTTCGCCGGCGTGCCGGGGCACCGGCTCGTCGCCTGCCTGCAGAACCACGACCAGATCGGCAACCGCCCGCTCGGCGACCGCCTCCCGCTGCCCGCGCTCAAGCTCGGCGCCGGGCTGCTGCTCACCTCGCCGTTCACGCCGATGCTGTTCATGGGGGAGGAGTGGGGGTCGCGCTCGCCGTTCCTGTTCTTCTCCGACCATGTGGACCAGGAGCTGCGGGGGAGCGAGGGGACGCGGCGCGCCCGCGAGTTCGTCGGGTACGGCTACCGCTGGGACGCGCCCGACCCGTCCGACGAGGAGACGTTCCTGCGGTCGAAGCTGGACTGGAGCGAGGTCAAGGAGGAGGCGCACTGGTCGCTGCTGTGCTGGTACCGCGACCTGATCGCCCTCCGCAAGGCCCTGCCCGAACTGTCCGACCCGCGGCTCGACCGGGTGCGGGTGGAGGTCGATCCGCTGGCGCGGTGGCTGGTGATGTGGAGGGGGGAGCTGGCGGTGGCGGTCAACTTCGCGCAGGAGACGGTGACGGTGCCGGTGGGCAAGGGGACGGTGCTGCTGGCCTCGGACGAGCCCGTATCTACCGATACGGACGGCCTACGCCTGCCGGCCCAATCCATGGCCATCACCCGCCCCGCCTGACCTCTCATGGGGGCGCCGAACTCCCGGCGCCCTCAACTCCCAGCCCTCAACTCCCAGCCCTCAACTCCCAGCCCCCGGCTCCTGGCCCCCGGCTCCTGGCCCTCACCCCCGGGCACGCCACCCCCTGGCCCCTGGCTCCGCGGCCCCTGGCCTTCTTGGTCCCCGAGGTTGTCCACAGACCGGCACGCCGTAGCTCTCCCCATCCACAGAACCGCATTCCAATCCCCGAACCCCACCCGCCTTCGCTCATCCTGGTTGCCGCCTGATCCACGCTTCACCGGATCGCCGCAGCCAACATCCACCCTCAGTTCCGCGAAGGCCCAGACCCATGAAGATCACCCTCCCCCTGCCGGCCACCACGACCTCCCGCTTCGTCGTCGCCATGGAACACCTGCCGTTCGACCCCACGTCCTTCATCCCCTGGCGCATCGGCTCCCCCTACCGGCGAGCGGCGATCAGCGCAGCGGCCGCCGGCATGCTGGCGGTCACCCACCACACCACCCAGTGGAGACCTGCGGGCGCCGGCCTCACCGACGACGAGAGACGCCGCCTGCGCCGTACCAGACAACACCTGGTGGTCACCTCGGCAGCACCCCCGCACCGGCTGCCCACCGCCGCCCAGGTGGCGAGGGCCGCCGCCAGAGCCATGGCCAAGGAGTGCGACGGCCTGCTGATCGACCCACTGACCGCCTCCAC
The DNA here is from genome assembly GCF_040677005.1 of Nonomuraea sp. NPDC049421. NCBI lineage: Bacteria > Bacillati > Actinomycetota > Actinomycetes > Streptosporangiales > Streptosporangiaceae > Nonomuraea > Nonomuraea sp. NPDC049421. The sequence goes on along the minus strand of NZ_JBFAQA010000007.1, from coordinate 186,336 downwards.
GATCCTCACCTGCGGCCGCTGCTCGGGCGAGCCCACCCACTTCCGGCTCACCGACGACTGGCTGTCCTGGGACGTCCAGGTCCACGACGCCGCCACCTGCCCGCCCTGGGACCCTGCCGACATGGGCGCCTGCGACTGCCTGCGCGTCACGTCGAGGGGCCTGCGCCGCTTCGCCCTCCCCGAGATCACCCTCGACGGCGCCGCCTGCGCCCACAACCTCTGCGCGACCAACCTCCTCCGCACGGTCGCCAACCGCCTGGTGACCGACCACCTGTCCTACCTCAACGCCCACCCGGGAGCCGCCGCCCGCAAGATCGACGACTTCCTCCGCATCCACCCCTCCGACCAGCCCGACGGCGGCCTCCCGTTCGCCGTCCAGCTGACCCCATACGACGCGGACGCCGGCGAACTGGGCCGCACGGGCAGCATCCGGCGACTCAAGATCGGCCCCACCCCAGGCACAGGAGTGGTCACCTGCCTCAAGGTAGGCCCGCCCTCAGGCTTCACCGGCTCCCTCAACAGCTGGCTCTGCGCCACCCAAGCCTCCCGCCACACCACCCCGGGCCTCGGAGCCCGGGACCTTGAGGCCCTTGATTCCACCCGGATGGCCGCATGACCATGACCCAGCAGGTCACCACCTGCCCTCACCTTGGCTCAGCCGCCGGCCCCCGTAGGCCGTCAGCGGCTGAGGATCCGGCAGAGAACACATTCGAGCGTCCCCAGCGGGTCCTGGGCGGCGTCGGGGGACCGCCAGGCGACGTACCCATCGGGCCGCACCAGAACGGCGCCGCCCTCGCGCACGCCGTACCGCTCCATGAAGCGTCCCTCCACATCGACGAGCTCGTCACCCACCAGCAGCCGAGTGAGCCGGATCCCGAGCCGGTCCTTCATCAGCCGCCCGGCGTCCATCCACACCTGACCACCGGGCTTGGCGGCCAGCAGGACGAACCCGGTGCCGAACAGGTCGATGGTGGAGATGAGCTGCCCGTCCCAGTCGAGAACGACGTGCGCCGCCCGACTGCCGGGCCGCCCAGTAGGGATACGCGGGTCCTCCAGGATCGACCCGTCATCGCCGGGCTCATCGATGATCGCGGAGGAGTGATACCGGCGTCCGAGCAGCACACCGATCGGATCCTCAAGAGGCTCGGGATACCCGACACGGGCGGCGGGCGGCATGCGTACGCCGAGGTTGGCGAGCTGCGAGTCGGCCATCAGCCTGCCGATGGGCCGGCGTTCGGCGTCGTAGGTGTCGAGGAAGGCCGGCCCCGCCTGCCCGCTGAGCACGAGCCACAACCGCCACGCCAGATCACACCCATCCTCGAGAGCGGTGCTCCCGCCCTGCCCACCAGTGGGCGGCATGGTGTGAGCGGCGTCCCCGGCGAAGAACACCCGTCCAGCACGGTAGGTGTCGGCCAGCACATGGGAGATCCCGACCAGGGGCCGATCGAGCACCCGTACGTCGAGCTCGGGCCGCCCAGTGGCCAGCCGTACGAGCTCGACACAGCGCTCCTCGGTGAAGTCGGCCTCGCTCTCACCCTCCTTGAGATTGACGCCGAGCACGTGACTCCCGGTCCCGGTGCCGGTGACGATCACGCCGGTGAAGACGTCGTTCTGCAGATACCAGAGAGTGACCTCCCGCTCCCTGACCAGCCCCGACAGATCGGCGTCGAACATGATCGAGCACAGCTCCCCCAGCGGCCCTTCACCGGAGGTGGAAACGTCCAGTGCCACCCGCAGCGGGCTGCGATACCCATCGGCAGCGATCACGTACTCAGCCCGTACGAGCCGCTCACCATCCTTGTCCCTGATCACCGCACTGACCCCGGTGGCGTCCTGCTCCAGAGAGACCAGCTCAGTGGAGAAGCGCAGATCAGCACCGAGATCCTCGGCTTTGGTACGCAGAATCCGCTCGATCTCCGCCTGCGGCGCCCCCACCGCAGGCACGGGTGTGAGCTCAGCCAGGAAGGCGAACTCCTCCTGCTCATCGTGCACGATCATGTGCGGCTGAGGATCGGCCAGGCTGGCGGCGATCGCGATCCGCATGTTCTCCCCGATGCCCGCCCAGATGGCAGTCAGCTCCTCCTCGACACCGGGCACCGACCGCAGCATCTCCAGAGCTTGCGGCCCGACCCCGAACGCCTTGGGCTGCACGGACGTACTGGCATGCCGCTCAACCAGCATGACCGGCACCTCCCGCCAGGCCAGCAGCGCCGCCGCACTGAGCCCCGCATACCCCCCACCGACAACAAGAACCGGCACCCGCTCCTGCTCCATTGCCCCCACCTCCCGAGTCGCGTACTATCGCGTCTACAACGCAACAAGATATGTCGCGTTCAAGAACGGGTCAAGATATATCTCGAAATCCACCCGCCCTCAGGACGCGCCGCCCCACCCAGCCACCCTTATGGCCCCGCACACCGGCCTCAACGGCGACGGCAGCAGAGGAACGGCGACGGAGCCGCCGCCATCCCGCCGCAGCGCACCCACTCCGACTGGTGCGCGCACTCATTCGCTGATGCGGGAGCTTGGTCAGGGTGGTCGCGCTGGGCGGAAGTGTGGTCAGGATGGGCGGAGGAGGCGGAGGAGGCTGATGCGGAGGGCTTCGTCGGCCTCGGCGGCGGGGAGGCGGCCGGCGGTGCGTTCTTCCCCGGCGGTGTGGCTCAGCGTGATGACGGCTGCGATCAGCCAGTCCACCGGGAGGTGGTTGTCGAACTCGCCTGTTCGCCGGCCGCGTTCGATGATGCGTCTCAACCGGTCGCCTACCGGGGTGTGGCGGGTCTGATCCTCGTCCGGAGGGACGGGCAGGGTGCTGAGGTGTTGCATCAACTTGGTGTGGCGGCCGGCGGCTCTGGCGCCGGCGTCGATCAGGCGCAGCAGGGCGTCGGCGGCTGGGCCGGTGTCGAGGTCGGCGGCGTCCATCTCCGCCACTGCCTCTTCCGTGAGTCGGTCGAGCACTGCCGTCAGCAGCCGTTGTCGTGAGGGGAAGTGGGCGTAGACGGTCTGGCGGGTCACGCCTGCCGCGGTGGCGATGGCGTCGACGCTGGCGTCTGGCCGGGCGTCCAGCAGCTTGATTGCGGCGTCGAGGATGGCCGCACGGCTGCGTCGGGCGTCGGCGCGGCGAGCACGGGCCGGTGAGGAGCTCAATTCTTACACCTTGCCAAAGTTAAGAACGTATGTATCTTTGACGTATTGTCAAAGTTACTACAGCCGACCGGAGTGAGCATGCGTCCACTCAGTGACAGCGACCCCAAAGAGTTCATCACCGAGTTCTTCACCTCCTTCACAGAGGATCTCCTGCGTGACGACGAGGATCCGGCGGTGATCGTGGATCGCTACCACACGGCGGACATCGTCGAGATAGCCGACGGTCACCGGATGGATCGGGAGAAGTTGATCGCGCACACCCGCCCTGTGCGCAAGAACCGGCCCGTCAGCCGCATGGAGGTGCACGAGGCGGTGGCCGATGGAGATCGGCTCGCCGCCCGCTACACGATGCACGTGCAGCAGCGGAAGAAGGAGTTCGCCATGGAGGTGTACTTCTTCGGGCGGTTCGCCAACGATGGGCGGATGCGCGAGGCACACATGCTCACGCGCACGGTCCCTGGTGAGGAGGGGAAGGGCGGTTCGGTGGCACGGGTGGCCGGCGAAAACCTCGGCGAGCGTCCTGGCGGGGATTCAGGCGAGCGCTCGAATGGGCCCACCGGCGATCGTTCTGACGATCGTTCTGGGGAGCGCTTCGGTGAAGGTGCCGGTGGGGAGGTGCCGGCGTGAGTATCAGCACCTACGTGGTGAGCGGTATGGCGTGTGGGCACTGTGCGGACGCCGTCACCGAAGAGCTTGAACGTGTCCCCGGCGTCACTGCCGTGCGGGTAGACGTCGAGGCGGACCGGGTCACGGTGACCAGCGATCGGGAGCTGGATCTTGCGCGGGTGCGGGCCGCCGTCGAGGAGGCAGGCTACGAGCTCACCGACCCCGGCCCTGGGCGAGCAAGCGGCTGAGCGGTTGGTCTGAGAAGACGGTCTACTCAGCCAGTCCTGTAAGTCGGCCGGGTCCGTCGGTCGGTGCGGTCAGCCGGTCTCGGCCTTCGGGTTGTGGGTCTTGGGCTGGGTCTTCGGTTCGTGGAGGTGGGACTGGGGTCAGGTGAGGTGGCTTTCCAGGGATTCGAGTTTTGAGGTCATGCCGTCTGTTACGCCTTCCCTGATGTCGGCCTTCAGGACGAGGCTCACTCTGGGAGCGACCTCCGCCACCGCGTCCACGGCCCGCTTCACCACGTCCATGACCTCGTCCCACTCGCCCTCGATGGTGGTGAACATCGCGTCCGTGCGGTTCGGGAGGCCGCTTTCGCGGACGACCTTGACGGCGCGGGCGACGGGTTCGGCGACTCCTTCGCCGACGCCCAGCGGGGTGATGGAGAATGCGACGATCATGAGGCTCCCTCTTAGCGGCGTCAGGAGAAGATCCTAACCAGCGATACAAGCGGGGGCAGGGAAGGGCCGGCAAGCGAATCGAGGAGGCGGTTGCGCCTCGGGAGAAGCCGGAGAGGCGGAGGAACCGGCGGAAGGAAGCCGACCCGGAAGCCGGAGAGGCGGAGGAACCGCGGCCGGGAAGCCGGGGGTGGAGAGAGCCGGAATGCGGGAGTGGGGGGATCGGTGAGGGCGGAGAGCCACGACGTGCGAATGACGTCGTGGCTGACGCCGTACGGGTCACGCGTGGTCGTGCTCTTCCTCGTCCTCTTCCTCGCTGGGCCCCTCGGACGGCTCGACGCCGAGGACGGCCTCCCGAGGTTCGATCTCGTCGATGTGGTCGACGAGCTGCAGCACGTGGTCGGGTTCGATCAGCCACTGCAAGGCGGAGGCGCCGCTGTCGTCGGAGGCGACCAGTTCGGCCTGCTCCGTGCGCTCCTCGTCGGTCAGGTCGGCGTCGGGGTGCCTGATCTCACGCAGCGCCGCCGCCTGAAGCGCGTCCATGTCGAGCACCTCGACGGTCAGCTCGACCGTGAGACGCAGGAACTTCGGTTCTTCATCAGTCATGGCGACGATGCTAGGGCAGCTTCCACTCGACAGGCGCGGCGCCTTGCTGGACGAGCAGCTCATTGGCGCGGCTGAAGGGCCGCGAGCCGAAGAAGCCGCTGCGTGCGGAGAGGGGGGAGGGGTGGGCGGACTCGATGCGCGGGATGTCGCCGAGCATGGGGGCGAGGTTGCGGGCGTCGCGGCCCCACAGGATGGCGACCATGGGCTTCTGGCGTGCGACGAGGGCGCGGATGGCCTGCTCGGTGACCTGTTCCCAGCCCTTGCCCCGGTGGGAGGCGGGCTTGCCCGGCATGACGGTGAGCACCCTGTTGAGCAGCAGGACGCCCTGCTCGGCCCACGGGGTGAGGTCGCCGTTGGCGGGGCGGGGCAGGCCGAGGTCGGTCTCCATCTCCTTGTAGATGTTGACCAGGCTGCCCGGCAGCGGCCGCACGTCGGGGGCGACGGAGAACGACAGCCCGACGGGGTGGCCGGGGGTGGGGTAGGGGTCCTGGCCCACGATCAGCACCTTGACGTCGTCGAAGGGCTGGTTGAAGGCGCGCAGGACGTTCGCGCCCGCGGGCAGGTATTGCCTGCCTTCGGCGATCTCCTTGCGCAGGAACTCGCCCATGTGGGCGATCTGCTCGGCGACGGGCTCGAGCGCGCGTGCCCATCCGGTTTCGACGACTTCGTTCAGGGGACGACCGGCCATGGGAGTTGAGCTTAGTCAGGTCTGGTACGGCTTGCCGCCGAAACGTCAGGGACGAGCCGTACCAGAATGATCACAGGGACGGCTTGCCGGGCTGGTGGAGCCAGGCGTCGAAGAGAGCGCCGAGGCGCCGGCCGGAGACGCGTTCCGCGAGGGAGACGAAGGCGGCGGTGTCGGCGTTGCCGTAGCGGTGCTCGCGGGCCCAGGCCCGCAGGATGGCGAAGAACGTACGGTCGCCGACCGCGCCGCGCAGGACGTGCAGGGTCATGGCGCCGCGGTCGTAGACGGGGGCGTGGAAGAGGTTCTGGGGGCCGCCGGGGTCGGCGGTCGGGGTCTGCCAGAAGTCGTCGTCGGCGGGCCGCGCGTACGCCTCGTCGAACGACTCCTGTACGGTCCTGGTGCCGAGTTTGTCGGACCACAGCCATTCCGCGTACGTGGCGAAGCCCTCGTTGAGCCAGATGTCGCGCCATAAGGTCGGGGTCACCGAGTTGCCGAACCACTGGTGCGCCAGCTCGTGCGCGAGCAGCGACTCGCCGGGCGCGCCGGGGTAGACGGGCCTGGTCTGGGTCTCCAGCGCGTAGCCGACCTCGGGCGCGTGGTCGACGATGCCCCCGGTCGAGGAGTACGGGTACGGCCCGAACAGCCCGCTGAAGTAGTCGAGCACCGGCGGGTGCCGCTCGGCGAAGCCCGGCGCGGATTGCTGGGGGTCGACGGCCGTGGTGACCCGGTAGCGGCCGATCCTGGTGTCGGTGAGGGCGAACGCGCCGATGGTCACGGTGGCGAGGTAGTCGGCCATGGGCTCGCGGGAGTTCCACACGTAGGTGGTGCGCCCGGCCCGCGACGTCCGCCGTACGAGGTCGCCGTTGGCGACGGCGACCCGCGTGCTCGGCACGGTCACGGTGAACCGGTGGGTGGCCTTGTCCGTCATGTGGTGGTTGCCGGGGAACCAGCTCTTGGCGCCCTGGGGCTCGTTGACGTTGTAGGCGCCGTCGGAGGTCTTGATCCAGCCGTCCATGGAGCCGTCGGGGTCGACGACGTGGACGGGCTCGCCGTCGTACCGGATGGTGGTGGTGAAGGAGCGTCCGCGGGGGAGTGCCCGCGCGGGCGTGACGACGAGCTCGGAGCCGCTCTGCGCGTGGGCGGCGGGCCGGCCGTCCACGGTCACGGACCGGACGGTGAGCGTGTCGACGAGGTCGAGGTTGAAGCGGCTGAGCGCCTGCGTGGTACGGGCGGTGACGCGGGCGAGGCCCTGCAGCCGTCCCGTGGCGGGGTCGTAGTCGAGCGTGAGGTCGTAGTGGGCGGCGTCGTAGCCGCCGTTGCCCTGCTCGGGGAAGTACGGGTCGCCGGCGCCCGGCGCGCCGGGACGGGCGCCGTGCACGGGGGAGGCGGCCGCCGGGGTGAGGGGGAGCGTGATGAAGGCCGCTGCGGTGAGAGCGAGGAGACGCTTCATGGACGCACATCGGGACGGCGGCGGCCGCCGTTACGCGGGCGGGCGCCCGCCCACCCCCCTCGGGTGAACGGGCGCCCGTCAGATCAGGCCGGTCACTTCACGGAGCCGTCACTTCACGCAGCCGTCACTTCACGGAGCCGGCCATCATGCCCTGGACGAAGTACCGCTGGAACGCGAAGAACAGGACCAGCGGGATGATCAGCGACATGAACGCGCCCGACGACAGGATGTCGACGTTCGACCCGAACTGCCGCATCTGCGACTGCAGGTACTTCGTCATCGGCTGGTTGCCGGTGTTGGCGAAGACCAGCGCGATGAGCATGTCGTTCCACACCCACAGGAACTGGAAGATGCCCAGCGAGGCGATGGCGGGCTTGCCCAGCGGGAAGACCACCGACATGAAGATCTTCCACTCCGAGGCGCCGTCCATGCGGGCGGCCTCCAGCAGCGAGGCGGGGATGCCCACGAAGAAGTTCCGCAGCAGGAAGATCGCGAACGGCAGGCCGAACGCCACGTGGAACAGCACCACGCCGGGGATCGAGCCGAAGATGCCGGTGGACCCGTAGAAGGACGCGATGGGGATCAGCGCGATCTGGATCGGCACGATGAGCAGGCCGACCACGACGAGGAAGCTGACGTCACGGCCGGGGAAGTCCATCCAGGCGAACGCGTACGCCGCCATGGCCGCGATGCCGATCACCAGGACCGTGGTGGGCACCGTGATGGCCACGGTGTTCCAGAACGAGGCGGTGAACCCGCTGCCGAGCAGGTTGGCGTAGTTCTGCAGGGTCAGCTCGGCCGGCTTGGTGAAGACGGTCCACCAGCCCTCGGCGTTGTTGACCTGCGTCGTACGCATGGAGACGACGAGCAGGCCCAGGGTCGGCACCAGCCAGAACAGGCCCAGCACCACCATGATGACCTGCACGGCGCCGCCGCCCAGGCGATCGACGATCTTGCCGACCACGCTCCTGCGCGGCGTGCCCGACTCCAGCCCCGACGAGGCGCCGGAGGATGCGGTGGCGGTCGCGGTGGTCATGAGTCTCCCCTCCGGAACCGTCGGATGTTCATGATCATGAAGGGAAGGACCAGGATCAGCAGGAAGATGGCCAGCGCACTGCCCAGCCCCTGGTTGTTCCCGCCGCCGAAGGAGACGCGCCACATCTCCAGCGCGACCACGTTCGCCTGGGGTTGCACCGAGGCGGGGGCGATGATGAACACCAGGTCGAACACCTTCAAGGTATTGATGATCATCGTCACGAAGACGACGAGCAGGACCGGCGACAGCAGCGGCACGGTGATCTTGCGGAACACCTGCCACTCCGTGGCGCCGTCGATGCGGGCGGCCTCCAGCGAGTCACGCGGGATGGCCGCGAGGCCGGCCGCGATCAGCACCATGGCGAAACCTGCCCACACCCAGACGAACGCCCCGATGATCGCCGGGGTGATGAGGGTCGGGCCGAGCCAGGTCAGGCCGTTGTAGGACGCCTCGAAGTTGTCCTTGGGCAGCCGTACGGTGTAGGTGCCGTCGGCCAGCCCGTCGAAGCGGAACGTGCCGTCGGCGGCGGTCGTGGTGGTGGCCGCGACCTCGCCGTTCTGCTGCACGGCCTCGACGGTCATGCCGGGCAGGCCCTTCTCCGTGCCGTCCACGGCGCCGCTCTGGCCGCCGCCGCCCGGCGTGAAGTCGAACCACACCGTGCCCGACAGTCCAGGACCGGTGGCGGCCTTGGCGGGCTGGGCGTCGGCGGGCAGCACGTCCGGCTTGACGCCGACGATCGGGATCAGCACCGGCTGCCCGCTCTGCACGGGCTGCTTGGTGACGACCGAGCCGGCCTCGTCGGCCACGGGCGACTGGTCGCCCTCGCGCGGCCTGGCCTCGGGGTAGCCCTGCGAGGAGGAGAACGTGTCGCCCACGGTGGTGAGGATGGCGTTGGCCAGGCCCTTGTCGGGGTTCTCCTCGTAGACGAGGCGGAAGATGACGCCCGCCGCCATCAGGGAGACGGCCATCGGCATGAACACGATCAGCTTGAACGCGGTCGCCCACCTGATGCGCTCGGTCAGCACCGCGAAGATCAGTCCCAGCGTGGTGACGATGATCGGTGCGACGACGACCCAGATGAGGTTGTTGCGGATGGTGGTGAGCATGCCCTGATCACTGAAGATCGTGGCGTAGTTGCCCAGGCCCACGAATCCGGTGCCCGCCGCGTCGAACAGGCTCCGGAAAATCGAGTAGACGATCGGATAGACCACCCAGATGCCCAGCAGCACCGCGGCTGGGAGGAGGAAGGCGATGGCGACCGCCGGCGAGGGGCCGAGGCGTTTTCTCGTACGGGGGGTTTCAGCCGGTCCGGTGGGGGGCTCGCCCGCGGTGGCCGCGGGCGAGTCCTGCCGGCCGTCCAACCGTTCGGTCACGGCCTTACCTCTTTACTTCCAGGCCTTCTTGGCCTCGGCTTCGAGCGCCTCCTGGGTGCCCTTGACATCGCTGGGGTCGCGCAGGAAGTCCTGCAGGACCTTCCACTCGCCCTTGCCGTCCGTGCCGCCGAACGCGCTGGGGGCCAGGTCGGACATGTCGTAGCGGACCGCGTCACCGGCGGAGACGATCGTCTGGCCGAGCTGCTTCGTCAGCGGGTCGGGGTAGTTGTCGGGGGAGACGTTCTTGTTGGGCGACAGGTAGCCGGGGAGCTTGGCCCAGACCTCGCCGCCCTCCTTGGAGGCGAGGAACTGCACGAGCGCCATCGCGCCGGGGTTGTCCTTCATCGCCACGGCGACGTCGCCGCCGAGCACGACGGGGGCGGTGTCACCGGCCGAGGGGAACGGGAAGTACTTCGCCTCCTCGCCCAGCTTGGCGCCCGACTGGTCGGCCTCGACGGCCACGAAGTCGGCCTCGATGACCATGGCCGCCTTGTCGGTGCCGTACACCTTGCTCACGCAGGTCGGGAAGTCCGTCTGCATGGTGCCGGAGGTGCCGTCGACCAGGAACTCGCTCTTGGAGACGATCTGCTGGATCTTCTCCAGCGCCACCTTGACGGTGTCGTCGGTCCACGGGATCTCGTGCTTGGAGAGCTTGTCGTAGTTCTCCGGGCCCGCGGTGGACAGGTAGACGTTCTCGAAGAGGTCGGTCAGCGTCCAGCCCGAGGCGCCGCAGAAGGAGAACGGCGGGGTGCCGGAGTCGGCGATGGTCTGAGCGGCCTTGACCATCTCGTCCCAGTTGGTGGGCGCCTGCACGCCGGCGTCCTCGAACGCCTGCGAGCGGTACCAGACCAGCGACTTGTGCGCGGCCTTGACCAGCACGCCGTACACCTTGCCGTCGACGGAGCCGAGCTCCTTCCAGTACGGCGTGTAGTTGGCGTCGATCTCCTTGACCACGTCGTCGGTCAGCGGCTTGAGCGCGTTCTGCTCGGCGTACTGCTGCACCAGACCCGGCTGCGGCAGGATGGCCACGTCGGGCGGGCTGCCGCCCTGGATGCGCGGGCCGAGGTAGGCGCCGGTGTCCTCACCCGTGGAGGCGTAGGTGACCTCGGCGCCGGTCTTGTCGGAGAAAGCCTTGAGCACCTGCTCGAAGTTCTTCTGCTCCGCCCCGGTCCACTTGGCGGCGACTTCGAGCTTCACGCCCTGGAGCGTCTTGGCGCCGTCGGACGCGGGAGCCGACTCCGACGCCGTGGGCTCGGTGGTCGTCGGCGCGTTACCGCAGGCGGCGACGGCTACCGCGAGCCCGGCCAGGATCGCTGCTGCTCTGCCTTTTCGCATGGCTGCCTCACTGGGTTCTGATGATCTCTTGGAGTTCGGACTTCATGGAGGCCGCCACGTCCTGCGCGGCCCCGGGGGAGGGGTTGCTGAGCGCCTTGGCGACCGAACTCGCGATCACCAGGCTCAGCTGGGTGTAGTTGGCGCTCACCGGACGAGGGTGGGCGGCCAGAATGCTCTCTTTGAGCACGGGCAGGTAGGGGAAGCGCTTGATCAGCTCGGGATCGTCGTAGAGCTCGGTCCACACGGGCGGGAACGAGCCCTCGGTGAGGACCCGGCGCTCGTTCTCCAGGCTCGTGAAGTAGCGGATGAACTCCTGCGCGGTCTGCTGGTGCTTGGAGTAGGCGCTGATCGCCAGGTTCGCGCCGCCCAGCGTGCTGGAGCCAGGGCCGTTCAGGCCGGGCAGCCGGGTCACGCCCAGCTTCTTGCCCAGCTTGGCCTTGGCCGGTCCGTACGCGTGCGGCCAGTTGCGGGCGAAGGCCAGCCGTCCCTCCTGGAAGGCCAGGCGGGACTCCTCCTCCTTGTAGCTCAGCGACTCGTGCGGGATCCAGCCCTCGCGAAGTCCCTGGAGCAGGAATTCGATCGCGGTCGCGCCCTTGGCCGGGTCGAGGGTCACCTCGGTGCCGTCGCGGCTGACGATCTCGCCGCCGGCCGAGTGCACGGCTTCTGAGAAGTTGACCGTGAGCCCCTCGTAGGCCAGGAACTGCCCGGCATAGCCTCCTATGTTGTGCTTTTTCGTGATTCGGCGTGACTCGGCGCGAAGCTCGGCCCACGTTCTGGGCGGCTTCTTGACCAGGTCGGTCCGGTAGTAGAGCAGCCCCGCGTTACTGGTGTACGGGACGGCCCAGAGCTTGTCCTTGTAGACGGCCGTCTCCACGACGGGCGGCAGGAACCTGTCGAGCGGGAACAACCCGCGCTCCAGGGGGATGATCCAGCCGTTCTCCGCGAATTCGGCAGTCCAGAAGACGTCAAGCCCGAGCACGTCGTACCGGCTGCTCTGGGCCTGGAGGTTGGCCGCCATCTGAGCACGTTGCTCGTCGGCGGCCTCGGGCAGTTCCAGCAGCGTCACCTTCTCGGCCGGGTGGGCCTCGTTCCAGCGATCCAGCAGGGGTTGCAGGTACGCCGTGGTGTCGCGTCCGGTGGCGAACGTGATCGGGCCTGTGCCGCCCGTCCCCGTCTCGCCCCCGCCCTCGTCGCCCGTCGCCGCACAACCGGCCGCGAGAGTCACGGCCAGGAGCAGCGGCAGCGAGCGAAGCACCCTGTTTCCTCCGTGTTCAGAGTGTTTTACATACGTGTTAGGTAGATGCATTCATGTTATGCACACCTGTAATCTGTAGGTCAACGGATTGCTCTGTAACGCATACGTAACAGGACGCGGGGAGGTGGCGGTGCGGCTTCACCTTCTGGCGCTCCTGGCCAAAGAGCCGGCTCACGGCTACGAGCTGAAACAGGCACTGGAGCAGACCTTCGGCAGTGCCTATCCTTCGCCCAACATCGGGCAGGTCTACGTCACGCTCGGCAGGCTGGAGAAGGACGGCCTCATCCGGGTGGTCGACGTCGAGCAGTCCAACCGGCCCAACAAAAAGGTCTACTATCTGACCGCCAAGGGACGGGAGGTGCTGGAGGACTGGGTCGACGAGCCGACCGAGGGTCCCCGGGTGCGCGACGAGTTCTTCATGAAGCTCGTGCTCGCCCCGCTGACCGGCATCGCCGACCGCATGGTGCTGATCAGCCGTCAGCGCCGCCACTACTTGTCACTCATGAGCGATCTCAACGAACTCCTGGCCGCCACTCCGCCGACGGACCGCGTGGCGATGCTGCTCATCGAAGGAGCCATGCTGCATCTCCAGGCTGATCTTGACTGGCTCGAGCGCTGCCAGGAGGATCTGGCATGAGCTCGGTTGTGAAAACGGTCAATCTGGTCAAAATCTACCAGGATGGCGCGGTGCCGGTGCCCGCCGTGCGCGGGGTGGATCTCCAGGTCGAGCCGGGCGAGTTCGTCGCGATCATGGGTCCTTCCGGCTCGGGGAAGTCCACGCTCGTCCACATGCTGGGCGGGCTCGACGCGCGTACGAGCGGGGAGATCTGGCTCGACGGCAAGCGCGTCGACACCCTCTCGGAGAGCGCCTGGGCGCTGCTGCGGCGCAAGAAGATCGGCTTCGTCTTCCAGTTCTTCAACCTGGTCGCCAACATGACCGTCGGCGACAACGTCGAGCTGCCCGCGCTGCTGAGCGGCGCCTCGCCCAAGGTGGCCCGCGAGCGCCGCGAGAGCCTGCTGGAGGCGCTCAACCTGACCGACCGGGCAGAGGCGGCCCCCGCCCAGCTCTCCGGCGGCGAGCAGCAGCGGGTCGCGCTGGCCAGGGCGCTGGCCAACCAGCCGAGCCTGCTGCTGGCCGACGAGCCCACCGGCAACCTCGACAGCCGCAACACCCGCGACGTGCTCAACCTGCTCAGCAAGGTGCACAAGGAGGGACAGACCATCGTCATGGTCACCCACGACGCCCGCGTGGCGAGCCTGGCCGACCGGCTGGTGTCGCTGTTCGACGGCGAGATCGTCGACGACGGCCGCATCGCCCGCCGCCGCACCCGCACGGCGGGCGAGGTGATCGACCTCCGATGAGCACGTCTCTGGCCGGCAGCCGGTGGATCAGGGCCGACCTCCGCGCCAGGAGGGGCCAGGCCGCGCTCACCGTGCTGGCCGTGGCCGGCATCGTCGCCGCGCTGATCACCGCGGCGACCCTGCTGGAGGAGGGCACCAACCCGTGGCGCAGCCTGTTCGCCCAGACCGACGGCGCCCACGTCTGGCTCTACACCAAAGACAGCCCCCAGGTCGCCTTAGGCGGCATCGAGGGCGTCACCCAGACCGCCGGCCCCTACCGCTCGGCGCCCGTCACCGTGGCTCAGAACGGCAAGAAGGAGCCGGCCGCGCTGCGCGCCATGCCGGCCACGCCGCCGGCCGTGGCGCACCCCGTGGTGGCCGAGGGCAGGTGGCTGGACCCGTCCCAGCCCGACGGGGTGGTGGTCGAGCGCTCGTTCGCCGACTCGCTGGGGCTGCGCATCGGCGCGCCCTTCTCGATCATCGCGCTCAGCGGCCAGCGCCACACCCTCTACGTACGCGGCATCGCCGACTCCGCCGAGCAGGGCTTCTACCCCGAGTGGACGCCCGGCCTGGCCTACGTGCTGCCCCTCATGCTCGACCGCATCGAGCCCATGCTGGGCCGCAGCGAGTGGGTGACCGGGCTGCGCCTGACCGACGCCGAGGCCTCCCAGGTGGTCTCCCAGCGCGTCGTGGTCATGCTGGAGGACCGCCTGCAGCGCGTCTACACTTGGCGCGAGGTCAGGGCGGCCATGGAGCTGGACAACCGGCTGCTGGGCACGCTGCTCGCGCTGTTCGGCGTGGTCGGCATCGTGGCCGCCGCGCTCGCCCTGGCCAACGCGGCCGGCGGCCGGGTGCTGGGGCAGCTGCGCGACCTCGCCACGCTCAAGTCGATGGGCTTCACCAGGGGCCAGCTCGCGCTGCTGCTCCTCGTCGAGCACGGCGCGCTCGGCCTGCTGGGCGTGGTCATCGGCACGGTGGCGGGCTGGGGCGTGATGGCGGCCGTGCTCGGCCCGACGTCCGTGGCGCCCATCCCGGTGCTGGCCATCGTGGCGGGCACGGCCCTGCTGGTGCTGGCGGCCGTCGGGGTGCCGGCCTGGCGGGGCGGGCGCACGCCGCCGATCCCCGCCGCGCCCGCGGCGCCGCCGAGTGGCCGCCTGTCGAGGCTGGCCCGCCTGGCCCTCCTCGTACGCCTGCCGCCCGCCCTCGTGCTCGGCACCCGAGACGCCTTCACCCGCAGGGTGCCCGCGTTCCTGACGGCGTTCGGCCTGGCCGTGCCGATGATGATGATCACCATCGGGCTCGGCGTCTGGGCCACGCTGGACAACTTCCTGGCCCACCCGGAACAGGTCGGCCAGCACGCCGCCCTCTACGTACGTCCAGGAAAACTGGAAGCGGCCGCCGCCGAGAAGCTGGCCGGCAGAGACCGCGACGTCAGCGCCGTCTACGCGGGCACCGACGTCAACGCGCTGGCCCCGGGCGAGGCCCGCTCGGTGCGGGTGCGGGCGATCGGCAGCTCGACGGACCCCTACCCGTTCCCGGTGGTCGAGGGCCGCATGTACACCCGCCAGGGCGAGGCCGTGGCCGGGCAGGGCCTGCTCGACCTACTGGGGGTGAAGATCGGCGACCGGGTGCGGCTCACGGTGGGCGGCACCCCGCTGATCGTCCGGATCGTCGGCAGGACCGTCGAGCCGGAGCAGGACGGCGAGGTGCTCTCGGTCGGCATCGACAGCCTGGCGGCGAAGGACTCCGTGCCGCCGGAGTATTACGCGGTGGCGCTCAAGCCGGGCGCGGACCCCGGCGAGGTGCGGGGAAGGCTGCTCGCGGAGTCGGGCGAGAGCCTCGACGTGCAGGCCGCGGTCAACCCGGCCGACCGGCTGTCGATCATCAGAGTGGTGATCGTGGCGATGATCGCCGTGCTGGCCCTCATCGGCCTGGCCAACCTGCTCACCGCCAGCGCGCTCGGCCTGCGCGACCACGCCTTCGACCTGGCCGTGCTCAAGGCCATGGGGCTGACCCCGCGTCAGGTCATGGCCACGCTGGTGACCGGCACGGGCCTGCTGGTCGTGCTCGGCGTCGGAGTGGGCGCCGTGGCGGGGGTCAGCGTGGTCACCGGCCTGATCGACCTGCAGGGTCACACCAGCGGCGTCGGCGCGGGCATCGGCCGCGCGCCGTCGCCGGTGACCCTGACGGTGACCGTGCTCATAGCCGTGGGCACGGCCCTCGCGGTCGCGCTGATCCCAGCGCGCCGCGCGGCCCGTGCCCAGGTGCCGGTCACATCTCGCTGATCGCCTTGGGCTCGCTCTGCTCGTCCTTCTTCAGGGCGAACCAGTAGAAGCCGTGGCCGGGCAGCGTCAGCAGGTAGGGCAGCTCCCCGATGGGCGGGAACTGCACGCCGCCGCGCGCCTCGACCGGGACCATGCCCTCGAAGCGGCGCAGGTCGAGCTCCACCGGCTGCGGGAACTTCGACAGGTTGTTGACGCACAGCATCACGTCGTCGCCGTCCTCGCGCACGTACGTCAGCACGGACGGGTTGGACGACCACATTTCGGTGTACGCCCCGACGCCGAACACCGGGTGCTTGCGCCTGATCTCCAGCATCTTGCGGGTGAAGTGCAGCAGCGACCCCTCGTGGCGCTGCTGGGCCTCCACGTTGACCGCCTGGTAGCCGTAGATCGGGTCCATGACGGCGGGCAGGTAGAGGCGGCCGGGGTCGGCCGAGGAGAAGCCGGCGTTGCGGTCGGGGCTCCACTGCATCGGCGTGCGGACCGAGTCGCGGTCCTCCAGCCAGATGTTGTCGCCCATGCCGATCTCGTCGCCGTAGTAGATGATCGGTGAGCCGGGCAGCGACAGCAGCAGCGCCGTGAACAGCTCGATGCGGTCACGGTCGTTGTCGAGCAGCGGGGCCAGGCGCCGCCTGATGCCGAGGTAGGCCCGCATGCGCGGGTCCTTGGCGTACTCCTTGTGCATGTAGTCGCGCTCTTCCTCGGTGACCGTCTCGAGCGTCAGCTCGTCGTGGTTTCGCAGGAAGATGCCCCACTGCGCGTTCTCCGGCAGCTTGGGTGTGCGGGACATGATCTCGGAGATCGGCTCGCGGGTCTCCTTCTTCACCGCCATGTAGATGCGCGGCATCAGCGGGAAGTGGAAGGCCATGTGGCACTCGTCGCCGCCCGTGGTGGGGTCGCCGAAGTATTCGACGACGTCCTCGGGCCAGCCGTTGGCCTCGGCGAGCAGCACGCGGTCGGGGTAGAGGCGGTCGATCTCGGCCCTGATCTTCTTCAGGTACGAGTGCGTCTCGGGCAGTCCGGCGCAGGCCGTGCCCTCGCGCTCGAACAGGTAGGGCACCGCGTCAAGACGGAAACCGTCGATGCCGAGGTCCAGCCAGAACCGCAGCACCTCCAGCATGGCCTCCTGCACCGCCGGGTTGTCATAGTTCAGGTCCGGCTGGTGGTGGAAGAAACGGTGCCAGTAGTACTGCTTGCGCACCGGGTCGTACGTCCAGTTGGACTCCTCGGCGCCGATGAAGATGATCGGTGCGTCGGGGTAGCCGCCGGGATGGTCTGACCACACGTAGAAGTCGCCGTACGGCCCCTCGGGGTCGTGCCGGGACGCCTGGAACCAGGGGTGCCGATCGCTGGTGTGGTTCATCACGAGGTCGGTGATGATCCGCAGGCCGCGTTCGTGGGCGGCCTCGATCAGCTGGACGAAGTCCCCCAAGTCCCCGAAGTCGGGAAGGATCTTCATATAGTCCGAGATGTCATACCCGCCGTCGCGCAGCGGCGACTCGTACAACGGCAGCAACCACAGGCAGTCGACACCGAGCCACTCGAGGTAGCCGAGCTTCTCGATGAAACCACGTAGGTCGCCGGTGCCGTCGCCGTTGGAGTCCTTGAACCCCCGGACGAGAACCTCGTAAAACACCGCCCGCTTGTACCAGGCTGGGTCTTCCGAGACGAAGGCCTCGGAGATCGGCTCCGGCGTTGGGGATGCGTTGATCATGATGTCGCTCACAGGAAGAGATGTGGGCAGGACGAAGTCACCGGTTGCCCCGGCGTTACTATCTGGTGACCGCGCCGCGTGGAGTCGTCATCCCTGCGAACTCCACTGCCCTCGAACGAGACCGGATTTGTGATCTGGTGCCCGTTTGTGCGGCGCTTACGGGCCGAACACTACCAGCCCGTTGGCTTTCCGGAACCCGCTTCTGCTGTGCGACGGTTAATACCCGAGAGATCCGTATGTAATCGCCCTGTTACCCAGAGTTCACTAAAAAGGTGGAGCGACGTCCGAGAGGTCGTTCTCGAAGTCGTTCAGCCACAGGCCGAACAGCACGAGACCGCGCACCCAGAAGCGGTCGTTCCAGCCGTTGAACCTGGTCAGAGCGTCGGGACCGCCGGCCACCACCTCGTGCAGCTCGTCCGACAGCAGCCCCGGCACCCGGCTCACCACGACCTCCAGCATCCGGTGCGCATAATTTCGGGCAGGAGCCGCCGTCGAGCGCAGCGGGACCCTCATGAGCGGCTGCTTGACCACGTTCGTCGAGGGCAGAGCGGCCACCCGCGGATTGGCCGCGTGCAGCACCTCGCGGTAGAAGCGGCCCTGGTGCTTGCGGGCCACCCCGACCGACAGCGCCGCGTCGAAGAACTCCGGATGGATGAACGGCGCCAGGAACGACGCCTCGGGGCCCACCAGGTTCACCGCCGAGCGCGCGATGCCCCGCACGGTCCTGGTGTGCAGCACCGACAGCGGCAGCTCGGCCCGGTGGCCGTGGAACATGGAGGTGGCCGCGAGGAACTGCTCGCGTACGGTCTCCTCCATCCACTGCGCGGCCGCCTTCGACAGGAACGGTTGCGACGGCTGCCCCAGCGACAGCGAGCCCAGCACCGCCGCCGAGCGCTCGGCCTGCGTCCTGGCCTCCAGCGCGGCCCCGCTGACCATGAAGTTCTTCAGCAGCGGCCCGCCCGCCAGGCCGTCCACCAGGATCCGGCCCGCGCCGTGCACCTCCTTGGCGAAGGGGGCGTACCAGGCGTGGTGCGGCGTCAGGTACTCCAGCCTGCGCGCCACCTCCATGGCGTCGGCCGGGTAGGAGGCGGCGTCCTGCGGGACCACCCGGTGCGGGATGCCCAGCTCCCTGGTGATCGCCCTGGCGAACGCGATGTCGGTGTCGGTGCCGTCGTCGGGGCTGGTCGTCCACGACTCGACGTCCGCGCCCCTGGCCTTGGCCACGCCGGCCAGCAGCCGGGAGTCGTAGCCGCCGCTGACCGGCACCAGCAGCGGGCGGCCCTCGTAGTCGGCGTAGACGTGGTCGAGCAGCTCGACGATCTCCTGGGGGCTGATCCACGCCTCGTACGGCTCCGTACGCAGCCAGCGCGGCAACCGCCGCTCGGTGGTGAGCCTGCCGTGCTCCCACACCAGCGCGCTCGCCCCCGGCAGCCGTTTCACCTCCGTGTACGGCGTCGCCTCGCCCAGCGGGAACGTCACCTGCAGGATCGAGGCCCACGCCGACCAGTCGATCGCGACGGGCACCAGGTTGAGCAGCGGCTGGATCAGCGACGAGAAGTAGACCGCGTCGTCCACCTGCACGTAGTAGACGTCCACCAGGCCGAGCGCGCCCGTGTGCAGCGCCACCCGCCCGCCGTCGCCGATCAGCCCGGGGGACTCGTACGTCTCCGCGACCGTGATCCACTCGTCCTCGGCCGCCTTCGGCCGGCGCTCGCCCCAGGCGAACGCGTACGCGTCACCGGAGCGGTGGTAGGGCGGCAGCGGCATGGAGCTGAACAGCGCCGCCTCGGCCGACTGCAGCGCGGGCCAGACCTTGGGTCCCGCGGCGGTCAGCTTGCCGAGCAGTGCGGTATCGATCCGGCCGAGAGCGCCGCAGACGTAGGGCCTTACGTTGAACTGCACCGGATCTCATCCCTTCGAGACGCTTCCGCAAAAGAGTATCCTTTGCCGGGCTGAGAGAGTGGAGGTCCGGTTTGTCGACTGAGCTAGAGAGTACGCGGAGAGCGCTGCGTGACGCCGTCGCGCAGGCCGAGCGTGCCGCCGAGCTGGCCAGGCTGCTGGACGCCGCCCAGGCCAGGCTGGCCGAGGCCGAGCAGCGCGCCGAGGAGGCGAAGGCGCTCGCGGAGCAGCTCAGCGAGACCGAGGAACGGCTGGCCGCCGAGCAGGCCGCCGCAGACAAGCTGCGCAAGGAGCTGGCCGAGCAGCGCTTCCAGGCCGAGGTGGCCAACTGGAAGCTCTCGTCGATCAAGGTCGCCCGCTGGAACCGGCTGGGCGACGCCATCAAGAGCGGCAAGAGCAACCCGGTACGCCTGGCCAAGGGCCTCAAGGGCGCCGCCAAGCCGGTCAAGCGCCCCTCGGCGCCCAAGCGCAAGCCCGTCGCCACCGCGAACAAGCCCAAGGACGAGCGCCCCGGCGCCGCCTTCCAGGCCACCACCAGCACCAGGACGCTCGGCGGCGCCCAGTTCAAGCTCAAGCCCTTCCGGGTGCCCACCGGCCCCAACACCAGGCCGCACCTGACCGCCGCCGTCATCGCCGACCCGCACGCCGAGGCGCTGCTGCGCTACGAGTGGCGGCAGACCACCGGCTTCACGCCCCGCGACTTCGCCAGGGTGCTCCCGCTGGAGGTGCCCCACCTGCTGGTCGTGGAGTCTGTCACGCAGGGCCCGTGGGCCGAGGAGATCATCGGCGAGCCGGGCGAGGGGCTGAGGTCGCTGCTCGCCTGGTGCGCAGAGCGCGGCATCCGCACGGTCTTCTGGCACACCAAGGGCGACGTCTCCGCGTACGCGCAGGCCGCCGACCTGTTCGAGCACCGCTTCACCGCCGACCTGACCGTGGCGTGGCCGCGCCTGCAGTTCGGGGTGCAGCCCCGGGTGCACAACCCGCTGCCGCTGTCCGGTGGCCGCATCGACCGCGTGCTCACCCTCGACCAGCTCCTGCCCGATCACCTGGCCTACCCCGACGTGCTGACCTCCTACCGCTGGCCGGCCGCCGCCGACTGCCCGCCTGGCACCCCGCAGTGGCGCCTCGCCGAGATCGCCGCCTGCGGCACGCCCATCGGCACCGAGGCCGACTCGCGGCGGGCGCACGTGGCGCTGCGGCGGGCGTACGCGATGGGCACGATGAGCGAGCGCATCGACGAGATGCTCGACGCGATCGGCCTGCCCAGCGCGCGGCCCACGCTCAACACCTCCGTGCTGCTGCCCATCGTCGACCCCTACACGATGGAGCACGCGCTGGCGCAGGTCGCCCGGCAGTCGGGCGTCGACCAGCTCATCCTCATCGGGCCGCCGGAGGCCGAGTTGCGGGCCCGCGACGTGCTGCCCGACGTCGAGGTCATCCACCGGCGGCCGGCGCCGTCCATGACCGTGGGCGCGATGCTCAACGCCGGCATCGACCTGTGCGAGGCCGACCTGGTCGCGGTCATGGACCCGCGCGACGTCTACGGCCCCCACTACCTGTCGGACCTGCGCAGGGCGTTCCTGTTCAGCACCGCCGACATCGTCGGCAAGGCCGCCTTCTACGCCCACCTGCGCAAGCCGCAGGCCACGCTGCTCAAGCAGCCGGAGGCCGAGTACGACCACCTGCCCGAGATCGCCGGCGGCACCCTGCTCGCCCGCCGCAACGCGCTGCGCGAGCTGGGCTTCGCCGACCTCACCGAGGGCTGGGACGAGGTGCTCATGCGGCAGTGCCGTACCGACGGCGTCAAGGTCTTCTCCGCCGACCGGTTCGGCTACGTACGGGTGCGCGACGAGGACCGCTGGCTGCTCGGCGCGGCCCAGCTCGTCGAGTACGGCTCCGCCGAGCCCCACGCGCTCATCTGAGCCGCCCCCGTCCGCTCGACGCGGAGGAACGAGCCGGGCTCCATGCGCATAGGGTCTTCGAAGTGACGTCCGATGAGCTGGTCGCCGTGCTGGGGGGGCCGCCCGTGCCCGACGGCACGTGGGAGCACGAGATCCGCTTCGTCTCCGCGGCGGCCCTGCGGCGCCGGATCCCGCCCGCCGGGCTGGCCGAGCGGGTGCGCGCGCTCGGGGGCGTCGTCTCCGCCGAGGTGGCGGGGGCCGGGTTCGTGCGGATCGTCGTGGACGACCCCTTCTGGCTGATCGAGGCGGGGCCGGTGCCGTACGAGCCGTCCTGGCCCGACTCTCCGCGCACCTGGGACAACCCCGGCTTCGTCGTGCGCTACGCGCACGCGCGCGCCTGCGCCGTGCTGAGGTGGGCGGCGGACCTCGGGGTGCCAGGCCCGGCGGGCCTGCCCGAGGACGCGGCGCACCGGCACGTGCTCAGGGTCCTGGCCGAGCTGCCGGGACGCCGTGCGAGCAGGGACCCCGGGTGGGAGGCGTACCTGGTGCGGCTGGCGCTGGCCTACCACGACGCGCACGAGCGCGCGCCCGCCGTCCCGGTGGGCGACGAGGAGCCGTCGCCGGCGCACGCGGCCCGCGTACGGGTGGCCGATGTGGTACGTACGGTGCTTCCCGGCCCAGACCGGCTGTGAGCAGAAAATATCCGGTGAAACGGCGAAAAAGAGTAAAAATTACCCTGCCAGACCTTGATCGCGTCTCGATACGTGGTCACAGGGTCATGGCTTACTTGCGCTTCCGATAGCCTCGATCGGGTGAGTCGATTCGCCCATCCCGCCGGGGACCGGCACGCCGAGATGCTGCCCCACGAGCGCCCGCCGCAGGCGCCCGCCGACCTCAACCGGATCAACCCCGCGATCTGGCCCCGAACGTCGAGCCGGGCCGACGGGGCGCTGACCGTGGGCGGGGTGGACGTACGCGACCTGGCCCGCGAGCACGGCACCCCGCTCTACGTCATCGACGAGGACGACGTGCGCTCGCGCATGCGCGACTACGCCACGGCCTTCGCCGGCTCCGAGGTCCACTACGCCGGCAAGGCGTTCCTGTGCAAGGAGATCGTGCGCTGGCTGCTCGACGAGGGCCTCGGCCTCGACGTCGCGAGCAGCGGCGAGCTGGCCGTCGCGCTCAGCGTCGGCTTCCCCGCCGAGCGCATCACCATGCACGGCAACAACAAGTCCGGCGCCGAGCTGCGCAGGGCGCTGGAGGCCGGCGTCGGCCACATCGTGGTCGACTCCTTCGACGAGATCGCCCGACTCGGCTACCTCGCCCAGGAGCACGGCAAGCGGCCCAAGGTGATGATCAGGGTGACCACGGGCGTCGAGGCCCACACCCACGAGTTCATCGCCACGGCCCACGACGACCAGAAGTTCGGGCTGTCGCTCAACTCGGGGGCGGCGGCCGAGGCCGTACGCCGCATCCTGGCCCTGCCCCAGCTCCAGCTCGTCGGCCTGCACTCCCACATCGGCTCCCAGATCGTCGACACGGCCGGGTTCGAGGTCGCCGCGCGGCGCCTGGCCGGGCTGCTCGTCGAGATCAAGGAGGAGCACGGCGTCGTGCTGCCCGAGCTCGACCTCGGCGGCGGCTACGGCATCGCCTACGTCGAGGGCGACGACGCCCCCGACATCAAGGAGCTGGCCGACGGGCTGCGCGAGATCGTCACCAAGGTCTGCACCGACGCCGGCCTGCCGGTGCCCCGCCTCACCATCGAGCCCGGCCGCACCATCGTCGGCCCGGGCGGCATCACCCTCTACGAGGTCGGCACCATCAAGGACGTCGAGGGCCTGCGCACCTACGTCAGCATCGACGGCGGCATGAGCGACAACGTCCGCACCGCCCTCTACGGCGCCGAATACACCGCCGTGCTGGCCAGCCGCGCGAGCGAGGCGGAGCCCATGCTCAGCCGCCTGGTCGGCAAGCACTGCGAGAGCGGCGACATCATCGTGCGCGACTTCCACCTGCCGAGCGACCTCGCCCCAGGCGACCTCATCGCCGTCGCCGCCACCGGCGCCTACTGCCGCTCGCTGGCCAACAACTACAACTACCTGCCGAGACCCGCCGTGGTCGCCGTCTCGGGCGGCGCCTCCCGCGTGATCGTGCAGGGCGAGACCGAGGACGACCTGTTGAGGGGGCAGCTGTGAAACCGCTGAAAGTGGCGCTGCTGGGCTGCGGCGTGGTCGGCTCCCAGGTCATCAGGCTCATGCACGAGCAGGCCCCCGACCTCGCCGCCCGCGTCGGCGCGCCGCTCGAACTGGCCGGCGTCGCCGTGCGCAGGCTCGGCCGCAAGCGCGACGTCGAGGTCGATCCCGCGCTGCTCACCACCGACGCCGAGTCGCTCGTCACCCGCGACGACATCGACATCGTCATCGAGGTCATCGGCGGCATCGAGCCGGCCCGCTCGCTGATCACGGCCGCCCTGTCGAGGGGCAAGTCCGTGGTCACCGCCAACAAGGCGCTGCTGGCCGAAGACGGCGCCACCCTCCACGAGGCGGCCAGGGCCGGCAACGGCGACCTCTACTTCGAGGCCAGCGTCGCCGGCGCCATCCCGCTGCTGCGCCCCCTGCGCGAGTCGCTGGCCGGCGACCACGTCAAGCGGGTGCTCGGCATCGTCAACGGCACCACCAACTACATCCTCGACAAGATGGACTCCACCGGTGCCTCCTTCACCGACGCGCTCGAGGAGGCCCAGACGCTGGGCTACGCCGAGGCCGACCCGACCGCCGACGTCGAGGGTTTCGACGCCGCCGCCAAGGCCGCCATCCTCGCCGGGCTCGCCTTCCACAGCCGGGTGCGGGCCGAAGAGGTGCACCGCGAGGGCATCACCGAGATCACCGCCACCGACGTCGCCTCCGCCAAGGCCATGGGCTACGTCATCAAGCTGCTCGCCATCTGCGCGCGCTCCGACGACGGCCGCTCCTTCGGCGTGCGGGTGCACCCGGCGATGATCCCGCGCAGCCATCCGCTGGCCGGGGTGCGCGAGGCGTACAACGCGGTCTTCGTGGAGGCCGAGTCGGCGGGGCAGCTCATGTTCTACGGCAAGGGCGCGGGCGGCGCGCCCACCGCGTCCGCCGTGCTCGGCGACCTGGTGGCCGTCGGGCGCAACCGCCTGGCCGGCACCCGCGGCCCCGAGGAGTCCACCTACGCCGAGCTGACCGTCCACCCCATGGGCGAGACCGTCACGCGCTGCCACGTGGCGCTCGACGTCGCCGACAAGCCGGGCGTGCTGGCCCGGGTGGCCGAGCTGTTCTCCAAGCACGACGTGTCCATCCAGACCGTCCGGCAGGAGGGCAGGGGCGACGACGCCCAGCTCGTCATCGTCACCCACCGCGCCACCGACGCGGCGCTCTCGGCCACCATGGAGGGGCTGCGCGAGCTCGACATCGTCCGCGCGGTGGCCAGCGTGATGCGCGTGGAGGGCGACGAGGTCGGCTGAAGGGGCGGTAATCGCCAGATCGCTCCCGAAACGGGCGTAAGGTAGGCGCCGCCGATTCCGTCCCTGCGCCCGAGGAGCAGCCTGCGATGTCCGAGACCCCCTGTGGCTTCGCGCGTACGCCGGAGAAGGGGCTGGCCCGCCTCCACTGGAACACCGGCGCATGGGCGGTCGAGGGCGGGCCGCCCGAGGTGCCCGAGCTGCGCCCGCTGCGCGGCCTGGAGGTCGAGTGGCCCGAGCGCGAGGTGCCCCTCGACGGGCTCATGCGGCTGGCCGCGGCCGGCGTGCCGCTGACCGCCGCCGACGCGCCCGCGTGGGTGCCCGCCGACCTCGCGGCGCTGCTCACGGACCGCGACTGGCTCGCCCACCCGGCCGACGGCAGCGCGCGCTCGCTGGCCGACCTGCGGCGCGAGGAGCACAGCGTACGCCTGCGCCGCCTGGCCCATCCCACGTCCATCCCGCACGTCAGCATCGTCATGGCCACCAAGCGGCCCGCCATGGTGCCCGCCGCGCTGGCGCAGATGGAGCGGCAGCGCGACGTCGTCGCCGAGGTGCTGCTCGGCCTGCACGGGGTGGCCTTCGACGAGGTACGCGAGGCCGTCGGCTCCTGTGCGCTGCCCGTGCGCCACGTGGAGGCCGACGCCTCGGTGCCGTTCGGCGAGGTGCTCAACCGGGCCGCCGCCCTGGCGGAGGGCGACCATCTGGCGAAGTGGGACGACGACGACTGGTACGGTCCCCGCCATCTGGCCGACCTGTTCATGGCGATGACGTACGCGGGAGCCGACGTGGTGGGCACCACGGCCGAGTTCTTCTACCTGGAGCCGCTGGAGGCGACGATCAGGCGCACGACGTTCGCCAGCGGGGCGAGCTATCCGAGCGAGGTCCACGCCGATCACGTGGCGGGCGGCACGATCATGGTGTCCCGGTCGAAATTCCACGACATAGGCGGATATCCCGCGCTGCCACGGGCCGTCGACCTCGAGTTCCTCAAGGCGGCCAAGAGCGCCGAGGCCCGCATCTACCGCACCCACGGCCTCGGCTACGTCCTGCGCCGCGGGCTCAGCGGTGAGCACACCTGGCAGCTCCCGCTCGCCCACTTCCTCAAGGTGGCCGCCAACCAGTGGCGGGGCTTCCGCCCGAGCCTGCTGATGGAAGCCGCGTGACCGCCCGCGTACGCGGCAACGACTACCGCGTCCTCGCCCGCGACGAGCCGCTCGAACCCCGGCTGACGGTCAGCGTCGTCGTGCCCGCTTACGGTGGACAGGACAAGCTCGACCTGGTGCTCGCCGCGCTGGCCAGGCAGACGTACCCGGCCGAGCTCATCGAGGTCATCGTCGTCGACAACGGCAGTGAGCCGCCGCTGCGCCTGCCCGCCGAGCGGCCCGAGCTGACCCGGATCGTGCGCTGCGAGCGTCCAGGACGCGCCGCCGCCCGCAACGCCGGGCTGGGGGCCGCCACCGGCGAGGTGATCCACTGGCTCGACTCCGACGTGCTGCTCACCCCCGGCGCGGTCGAGGCGCACATGCGCTGGCACCACGCCGCCCCCTACCTCGTCGTCACCGGCTACCTGCGCTTCACCGAGGCGCCCGTGCCAGCCCAGCTGCCGTCCGACCTGGAGGCCGCCTTCGAGCCCGCCGAGCCGCACGCCTGGCTCGTCGACTTGGTCGAGCGCACCGACGGGCTCACCGACAACCCCCAGCGGCCCTTCAGCCTGCACGTGGGCGGCGCCACCTCCGTCAACGCCGCCCTGATCAAGGCCGCCGGGCCCATGGACGACGACCTGGTGCTCGGGCAGGACACCGAGCTCGGCTACCGGCTGTGGCAGGCGGGCGCGGTCTTCGTCCCCGAGCCCGCCGCGCGCGGCTACCACCTCGGGCCGACCATGCGCATGCGCGACAAGGCGCCCATCGACCGGGTCAGCCACGCGTTCGTCGCCGACCGCATCCCGGCCTACCGGTGGCTGCGCGGGCATCCCGGGCGGCAGTGGAAGGTGCCGTACGTCACCGCCGTCGTCTCCGCGACGACCACCGGCTACGACGAGGTGCGGGCCACCGTCGACGCGCTGCTGGCCGGCACCGTGCCCGACGTGTCCGTGCTGCTCGTCGGCCCCTGGGACACCCTCGACCACGATCGCCGTGCGCCCCTGAAGGACCCGTCGCTCGACCTGGTGCTGATCGAGGGACACTACCGGCACGAGGGCCGGGTACACCTGGTCACCTCGGGCTCGGGTTCGGCCTCCGCTTCCGCCTCGGCCTCCGCTTCCGCCTCGGGTTCCGCTTCCGCTTTCGCCTTCGCCTCGGTCGACCCGGCGGTGCCGTACACGCTGCACCTGCCCGCCGGCTGGATCCCCGGCCACGACACGCTCGCCCGCCTGCTCGACCTGGCCCGCGACGAGGGCCTCGGGTTGCTGAACGTGCTCCTGGACGAGAGCTCGGGCGGCGTCGTGGCGGCCCGGCTGGAACGCGCCTCCGCCTTCGCCAGGGCCCGCATCGTGGCTGCCGCGGGCGAGAACCTCGACGACGTGGTGGACGAGGTCGCCGGCGTGCTGTGGGCCGACGGCGCCACCTACGGCTTCACCACCGAGGCCGAGCCGCCGCAGGGGCGGCGCAGCGCGTACAAGGAGAAACTGGCCGCGCAGGCGGAGGCGGCCCGGCTGGCCAAGGAGGCCGAACGCCTGCGCGCCCAGGTGGCGAAGTGGCGCGAGGAAGCAGGCACCTGGCGCAAGTCAGCAGTGGAACTCCGCCGCGAGGTGGGCTCGCTGCGCCGCCGCATAGCCGCCGCCAACCGCCCCCAGCAGGACCTCCGCTCACTGGTGTCAACAACCGTAAAACGCGCCTTCCGCCGCACCCGCTAATCCCTTGGGGCGGGTGGGGCACAGCCGACCCCATGGGCTGGGGGCATAGCCAGGCCCACGGGGTGGGGGCATGGTTTCACGCCCCACGGGTGGGGGCGACAGCGGTCGAACGCTCAGCCGGCCCTCCAGCGCGCGCAGCGGACGCGCTCTTCGCGGTCGGAACCGCTGAGCCACCCTCCTCCGCAACCGCCGGCCTCACAGTATGAGAGGTGGGGGGCGGGCGTAGCCGGTTCCCCTCCTCCTCAAAGGACTCAGCCAGCGTGGGTTCCCCCTTCTTCTCGAAGGACCTCAGCCAGCGTGAGTTCCCCCTCCTCCTCAAAAGGACCTCAGCCGATGGCGGTGGGTCAGTTGGGGCGGAGGGCTGATTTGAGGCGGCGTAGCAGGGTTTTCTCTGGTGGGTCCGACGGCACCTGCACGGCTGCCTTCGGGGCCGGGATCGTGACCGGGTCCGGCTGCGCGGGCTTGGGCCAGAAGCGGTCGGGCGGCTCGTGACGTACGCCGTGCGTGGCCGCGATGACCTCGTCCACGTCATCGCCCGCGCCGGTGAGCAGCACCGCCCGGCCCAGGGCGGAGGTGCGTTCGAGGCGGGCCGTCCGTCCGTCCGGGAGGTTCACCACCAGCACACCCGTCAGATCCTTCTGCACCGACTCGATCATCCGCTCCAGCGTCACCCGGTGCAGTGGCACGTCCACCGGCCCCCGGTAGCGGAACGGGATCGGGGCCGGCGTGGGCGCGGGCTCGTCGATGAGGCGGACGCGTTCGTCGTGCGCGAACAGGTCACGCAGCAGCCGCAGCTCGAAGTCCGGGTCGGACAGCGAGTAGCGGCGCCCGTCGGCCAGCCGCGACCACGGCCCGACCAGCGTCACCACGACGTCCTGCACCTTGCCGTCCAGCGCCGCCGCCACCGCCTGCCGCACGGCGGTCCCGGAGGCGCCGGAGACGTCGAGGACGACCTCCACGTACGGCACCAGCCACCGCCGCCCCCGGTCCTTGCGCAGGTCACGGCGGAGCGGGATGCGATGGGCCAGGAAAGGCTCCACGGCACGCACCGCCCGCTCCCTGTCGCGATGCTGCGAAGGCAGCCCCAAGTGGACCGCCTGGGCGTCCATGTCGGGCACGAAGACCACGCCGTGCATGGCCAGCCGGTAGGAGAACTCGGTGTCCTCGCCACGCGCGACCGTGGGGTCGAGCCCGCCCACGGCGTGGAAGACCTCCCTGGGAAGGGCGAAGGTCGGCCCCGTGCACACGTGGTACGGATTGCGGCTCTTGCGCAGCCCGTCGGTCTTGGCGATCGTCGCCTCCGTCGAGCTGGCCACCGCCGTCTCCAGGTCGAACAGCTCTCCCAGGTGTCCCGCCAGGAAGACCTGCTCGGGGGTGACGGGCGGCGCGTCGACGAACTTCTTCATGCCGATCGTGACCAGGTAGTCGGTCTCGTGGTGCCAGCGCGCCAGCGCCTCGATGTGCTCCCTGCAGGCCACCATGTCGGAGTCGAGCCGCTGGATGATCTCGCCGTCGGCGGCCTTCGCCCCGGTGTTGACCGCGTTGGAGATGCCCCAGCCGTCGCGCACGCGTACGAGACGGGTGTTGAACGGCCGGATCTCGGGCAGGCGGATCGGCGGGTCGCTGCCGTCGTCGACGACCAGCACCTCCATGAGGTGCTCCGGGTACGTCTGCGCGGCCAGCGCCGCGAGCGTCAGGTCAAGCTTGTCCTGCCCGCCGCGCGCGGGTATCACCACGCTGACGGAAAGGGCGGGTGACCAGGCGCCGAGCAGCGGTGCCGTCACCGGTGAATAGTCGTTCTGCCTCAGAGCAGGACGCGCGTTCATGGTCGTGACCCCCTGGGCGAGACCTTATCGGGAGATGCTGAGAATTTCCTGAATAGTGCTCCTGTCCAATGCAGGAGTTCGACGGGTGTCCGACCCGTGGACGCCGCTCCGCGACGGTCCCCGGCACCCCGTACACTCTGTGCCCAACAGCGCAGGTAGGGAGTCATCATGAGCAGGTCGTGGCGTGGCCTCATCGAGGAGTACCGCGAGCGTCTTCCGGTCACCGCGAAGACGCCCGTCATCACGCTGCTCGAAGGCGGCACGCCGCTGGTGCCCGCGCACCGCGTCTCGGCGCTCACCGGGTGCGAGGTCTACCTGAAGGTCGAGGGGGCCAACCCGACGGGCAGCTTCAAGGACCGCGGCATGACGATGGCCATCAGCAAGGCCGTCGAAGAGGGCGCCAAAGCGGTCATCTGCGCCTCCACGGGCAACACCTCCGCCTCGGCCGCCGCCTACGCCGTACGCGCCGGGCTGACCTGCGCCGTGCTGGTGCCACGGGGGAAGATCGCGATGGGCAAGCTGGCCCAGGCGCTCGTGCACGGTGCCACGCTGCTGCAGGTCGAGGGGTCGTTCGACGACTGCCTGGAGATGACGCGCAAGCTGTCGTCCAACTATCCGATCGCGCTGGTCAACTCCGTCAACCCGTACAGGTTGCAGGGCCAGAAGACCGCCGCGTTCGAGATCGTCGACGCGCTCGGCGACGCCCCCGACATCCACTGCATCCCCGTCGGCAACGCCGGCAACATCTCGGCCTACTGGATGGGCTACGGCGAGTACGCCGACGACGGGGTGGCGACGAAGCGGCCGCGCATGTTCGGCTTCCAGGCCAGCGGCGCGGCGCCCATCGTGCAGGGCGCGCCCGTCACCCACCCGCACACGATCGCCACGGCCATCCGCATCGGCAACCCGGCGTCATGGGCGCTGGCCACCGCGGCCCGCGACGAGTCGGGCGGCGTGATCCAGGCGGTGACCGACCGGCAGATCGCGGCGGCGTACAAGTTGCTGGCGCAGGAGGAGGGCGTGTTCGTCGAGCTCGCTTCCGCCGCCAGCGTAGCGGGGTTGCTGCAGGCCCACGCGCAGGGCATGGTTGATCCGGGGCAGCGCATCGTGTGCACGGTGACGGGCAACGGGCTGAAGGACCCTGACTGGGCGATCTCGGGGGCGCCCGCGCCGGTGGTCATCCCCATCGACGTCCACGCCGCCGCGGCGGCGCTCAACCTCGCCTGACGGGGAGTGACGAGGGAAAAGTGAACGAATGAGGACCGTTGACATTCGCGTGCCCGCGACGTCGGCCAACCTGGGGCCGGGTTACGACGCGCTCGGGCTCGCGCTGAGCCTCTACGACGAGGTCACGGCCACGCTCACCGGGGAGAGCGGCGTGCACGTCGTCGTGGAGGGCGAGGGGGCGGGGGAGGTCGATCCCGGCGAGGGGCATCTGGTCGTCAAAGCCATGCGGATGGCGTACGACCGCATGGGCGTGCCCCAGCCGGAGGGCATACACCTGCACTGCCGCAACCGCATCCCGCACGCACGGGGGCTCGGATCGTCGTCGGCCGCGGTGTGCGCGGGCATCCTCGCCGCGCGCGCACTCGCGGACTCGGGGGAGAACGCGCTGAGCGACGACGACGTCTACGCGCTGGCCACCGAGATGGAGGGCCATCCCGACAACGTCGCACCCTGTCTTTCCGGCGGGCTGACGGTCTCGTGGTCCGACCACACCGGGCTGCCGCGTAGGCTGAAACTAGTTCCCGACCAGCGCATCCGTCCGGTCGTCTGCGTCCCTTCGACGCGGCTGTCGACGGAGGCCGCCCGGGGGCTGCTGCCGAAGGACGTGCCCCACGAGGACGCCTCCTTCAACGCCGGCCGGGCCGCGCTGCTGATCGCGGCGCTGACCCAGCGGCCAGAGCCAGGGCTCCTGCTCGCCGCCACAGAAGATCGGCTCCACCAGCAATACCGCGCGCCTGCCATGCGGCAGAGTGCGGATCTGGTAGAACGTCTCCGTGCAGTGGGCGTGCCCGCGGTCGTTTCGGGAGCGGGTCCCACGGTTCTTGCGTTTTCGACATCGGATTCGCAGGATTTGATCGCGCCAGAAGTGGGTAATGACTGGCACATCCAGCAAATGGACGTCGACCCGGTTGGTGCGAACGTTCAGTTCCCCGAGACACGCTGATACCTCTTTAGACCTTCAGGGAATAGCCGTGTGCGCTGGTGATGTTAGGCTGATAGCCGCACCAGATGCCCCCTTGGTGGGTGCGTGCTTGTCAGCCATACATCGCTGCATCATGTTTCTCACGTCGCGAGGCGTGAGCAGCGCGGCTGTCTCCCCGGAATCCGTTGCCTCCGGTTGGCCCACACCCGGTTGGCGCAACGCGAGGTGGCGACGACGGGGATCTGCGCGTTCGAATCATCTCGACATCTGGTTGGCGACAGCAATCTGGGGGGTGTCGGCCACGCGCCAAGGGCCATCGGCGGCGTGGACGAACCCCTCCCCAAGAGTGGCGGCCGTCTCAAGCGACAGCCGAAGATCGCAAAGTGCACCCCGACCCGGTCTGTCCCGCCGGATCGCAAGCACCTCCGGGACGCCCGGAAGAACAAATCCGGCGCCCGACCCCTGGGAAGGACCTTTTAGTTGAGCGACACCACCGAACTCCTCTCCGACGCATCAGGCGCTGAGCCGGCGTCCGGCGACACCCCCACCCGCGCAGCGGCCAAGCCGCGTGCGCGTCGCTCCGGCACCGGCCTGTCCGCCAAGGTGCTGCCCGAGCTGCAGAAGATGGCAGCGGAGCTGGGCATCAGCGGGACCGGGCGCATGCGGAAGAGCCAGCTCATCGCGGCCATCCAGGAGAAGCAGGGTGGCGGTTCCGGAGACGGCGCAGCGACGGCCGCGCCGGTGGCCGAGGCCCCCGCGGCCGCCCCCGCAGAGGCGGCGCCCGCGGCGGAGCGACCCACCCGTACACGCAGGGAACGTTCCCGCGCCAAGACCGTGGAAGAGCCCGCGCAGCAGCCCGCCGCCGCCGCGCCCGAGCCCGTGGCCGCAGCGCCTGAGCCGGTCGCCGCCGCCGTGGCGGAGCCGGTCGTGGAGCAGCAGTCGCAGCCCGGGGACGCCGGACAGGGCGAGTCGCGCTCCGAGCGCGGCGAGAGCAGGCGTGAGCGCCGCAGCCGTGGCGAGCGCCGCGAGCGGGGCAGCGACCGTAACAGCGACCGTGGTGACCGCGGTGACCGCGGCGATCGCGGTGACCGCACCAGCGACGGTGGCCGTGACGGCGGTCGTGATGGCGGCCGTGACAGTGGTCGTGACGGTGGCCGCGATGGGGGTCGCGGCGACCAGCGCGAACGCGTCGCAGCCGACGCGGGCGGCCGTTCCGACCAGCGCGGCGACCAGCGGGGCGACCAGCGCGGCGGCGACGACGACGAGCGCGGCGGACGCAGCCGCAGGGGCCGCTTCAGGGAGCGCAACCGTGGCCGCGGCCGCGACCGCTTCGACAGCGGCGAGCCCGTCATCGGCGACGACGACGTGCTCATCCCGATCGCCGGCATCCTCGACATCCTCGACAACTACGCGTTCGTCAGGACCAGCGGCTACCTGCCCGGCAGCAACGACGTCTACGTCTCGCTCGCCCAGATCCGCCGCAACGGCCTGCGCAAGGGCGACGTCATCACCGGCGCCGTGCGGCAGCCGCGCGAGGGTGAGCGGCGCGAGAAGTTCAACGCGCTGGTCCGCCTCGACACCGTCAACGGCATGGACCCGGAGCAGGCCCGCAACAGGCCCGACTTCAACAAGCTGACGCCGCTCTACCCGCAGGAGCGCCTGCGCCTCGAGACCGAGCCCAACATCCTCACCACGCGGATCATCGATCTCGTCTCGCCGATCGGCAAGGGCCAGCGCGGTCTCATCGTCTCGCCGCCGAAGGCGGGTAAGACGATGGTGCTGCAGGCCATCGCCAACGCGCTCACCCGCAACAACCCCGAGTGCCACCTCATGGTCGTGCTCGTGGACGAGCGGCCCGAAGAGGTCACCGACATGCAGCGGTCGGTCAAGGGCGAGGTCATCCACTCGACCTTCGACCGTCCCGCCGAAGACCACACCACGGTCGCCGAGCTCGCCATCGAGCGGGCCAAGCGCCTGGTGGAGCTGGGCCACGACGTCGTCGTCCTGCTCGACTCGATCACCCGGCTCGGCCGCGCGTACAACCTCGCGGCCCCCGCGTCCGGGCGCATCCTGTCGGGTGGTGTCGACTCCACGGCGCTCTACCCGCCCAAGCGCTTCTTCGGCGCCGCCCGCAACATCGAGAACGGCGGCTCGCTGACGATCCTCGCCACTGCCTTGGTCGAGACCGGGTCCAAGATGGACGAGGTCATCTTCGAAGAGTTCAAGGGCACCGGCAACATGGAGCTCAAGCTCAACCGCTCCCTGGCCGACAAGCGGATCTTCCCGGCGGTCGACGTCGACGCGTCCAGCACGCGTAAGGAAGAGATCCTCATGGCCAAGGAGGAGCTGCAGATCGTCTGGAAGCTGCGCAGGGTGCTGCACGCGCTCGACATGCAGCAGGCGCTGGAGCTGCTCCTGGAGAAGATGAAGGAGACCAAGTCCAACGCGGAGTTCCTCATGCAGGTCCAGACGACCACGGTGAGCAACGACCGCGGCTAGCGGCTGCGTCGTGAGGGGTGGCGGGGTCGCCCGCCACCCCTCACGCGTTCCCGTGCCGGGCTCATGAGGAATGAGCGATGGCCTGGGATGGTTTCACGATCTGGCACACTGGTAGCTGACCATTTTGCGGTTCCGGTTCACGCCATGCGTGAAGGCGACCCGGCGGCCGCACCCCGAAAGGACAGCGATGAAGCGCGACATCCACCCTGACTACCACGTGACGCAGGTGACCTGCTCCTGCGGCAACACGTTCACCACCCGCAGCACCGCGAAGAACGGCGTGATTCACGCCGACGTGTGCTCGGCCTGCCACCCGTTCTACACGGGCAAGCAGAAGATCCTCGACACCGGCGGCCGGGTGGCCCGCTTCGAGAAGCGCTTCGGCAAGAAGGCCTCGGGCAAGTAGCTCCACGTACGCCGGCCCGGACGCACACGCGTGCGCCGGGTCGGCGTTGTTGGTGAACGGCCCGTACTTCTCGATACAAAGGATCCACGGTGAATCTCGACGAGTTGCTCAAGGAGTATTCCGAGCTGGAGTCGCAGCTCGCCGACCCCGCCGTGCACGCCGACCAGAACAAGGCCCGCACGCTCGGCAAGCGCTACTCCCAGCTCACGCCCGTCATCGGCACCTACCGCGAGCTGGAGTCGGTCCGCGAGGACCTCACGGCCGCCAAGGAGCTGGCCGGTGAGGACGAGACGTTCGCGGCCGAGGCCATCGAGCTGGAGGCCCGCATCCCGCAGCTCGAAGAGCGGCTGCACCACCTGCTCATCCCGCGCGATCCCAACGATGACAAGGACATCATCATGGAGATCAAGGCGGGCGAGGGCGGCGAGGAGTCCGCGCTGTTCGCGGGCGACCTGCTGCGGATGTACCTCCGCTACGCCGAGCGGCTCGGCTGGAAGACCGAGATCATCGACAGCCAGCCCTCCGACCTCGGCGGCTACAAAGACGTCACGGTCGGCATCAGGGCCAAGGGCGACGAGGGCGTGTGGTCGCGGCTGAAGTTCGAGGGCGGCGTCCACCGCGTGCAGCGGGTGCCCGTCACCGAGTCGCAGGGCCGCATCCACACCAGCGCCGCGGGCGTGCTCGTCTACCCGGAGGCGGAGGAGGTCGACGTCCAGATCGACCCCAACGACCTGCGCATCGACGTCTACCGCTCCAGCGGCCCCGGCGGCCAGAGCGTCAACACCACCGACTCCGCGGTGCGCATCACCCACCTGCCCACCGGCGTCGTCGTCTCGTGCCAGAACGAGAAGAGCCAGCTCCAGAACAAGGAGTCGGCCCTGCGCATCCTGCGCGCCCGGCTGCTGGCCATGGCGCAGGAGGAGGCCGAGGCCGCCGCCCAGGCGGAGCGCAAGTCGCAGGTCCGCACCGTCGACCGCTCCGAGCGCGTCCGCACCTACAACTTTCCGGAAAACCGCATCTCCGACCACCGCGTCGGCTTCAAGGCGTATAACCTCGACCAGGTGCTCGACGGCGAGCTCAACGCCGTCACCCAGGCCCTCATCGACGCCGAGATGGCGGAGAAGCTCGCACAACACTCATGACATTTCTGCTGGACGAGATCGCGCTCGCCACTGCCCGGCTGGCCGAGGCAGGCGTTCCTTCGCCGCGCACCGACGCCGAGGAGATCGCGGCCTTCGTCCACGGCGTGCGCAGAAGCGAGCTGCACACCGTCAAGGACTCCGACTTCGACGCGCTCTTCTGGGAGGGCGTGGCCAGGCGTGAGGCCCGCGAGCCGCTGCAGCACATCACCGGCCACGCCTACTTCCGCTACCTCGAGCTGGCCGTCGGGCCCGGCGTGTTCGTGCCGCGGCCCGAGACCGAGGTGATGGCCGGCTGGGCCATCGAGACCCTGCGCGAGATGGACGTCACCGCGCCGCTCGTCGTCGACCTCGGCACCGGCTCCGGCGCCATCGCGCTGTCCATTGCGCAGGAGGTGGCGCTGGCCGAGGTGCACGCCGTCGAGGTCGACCCCGCGGCGTACACGTGGGCCAAGCGCAACATCTCCGAGCTCGGCCAGGGGCGCACCCACCTGCACCCGGAAGACCTCGCCGAGGCGCTGCCCGAGCTCAACGGCAAGGTCGACCTCGTCATCTCCAACCCGCCCTACATCCCGCCCGGCGCCATCCCGCGCGACCCCGAGGTGCGCGACTACGACCCCACCAGGGCCCTTTACGGCTCGGGCGACGACGGGCTCGGCGAGGTGCGCGCCGTCGAGCGCACCGCGCGCCGGCTGCTGCGGCCCGGCGGGTGGGTGGCCGTCGAGCACGCCGACGAGCAGGGCAGGGCCGTCTACCTCACCTTCCCCGAGGACAACGGCTGGCGCGACGTACGCCTGCGGCAAGACCTCACCAGACGAGACCGCTTCGTCACGGCCAGGCTGGGCCAGGACTAGGATGCACGCGAAGCGGCGCTACCTGCTCCTGACCGCCGGGGGCCACGGCGACCGTACTTGGAGGAAGGAGGAGGCCTCGACAGCGCCGTTCACCCGCTGAGCGGAGCGAGGCAACCTATCGTGGGACGACGTTTCGACTGCTCCGATCCCGACCAGCGGACCATCGGGCTCATGGAGGCCGCGGCCGCCGCTCGCCGGGGCGATCTCCTGGTGCTGCCGACCGACACGGTCTACGGCATCGGCGCCGACGCCTTCACACCGGAAGCCGTCACCAGACTGCTCGAGGCCAAGGGGCGCGGGCGTGACATGCCGCCGCCCGTGCTGGTGGGCACCGTACGCGCGGCGAGCGCGCTGGTGGACGACCTGGGGCCGTACGGGCAGGACCTCATCGACGCCTTCTGGCCCGGGCCGCTGACGCTCATCTGCAAGGCCAACAGGGCTCTGTCGTGGGACCTGGGCGACACGAAGGGGACGGTCGCCGTACGCATGCCGCTCCACCCCGTCGCGCTCGACCTGCTCAAGGAGACCGGGCCCATGGCCGTCTCCAGCGCCAACCGGTCCGGTGCGCCCGCCGCCACCACCGTGGACGAGGCCGAAGAGCAGCTCGGCGACGCCGTCGAGGTCTATCTCGACGGGGGCAAGACCACCGACAACACCCCGTCCACCATCCTCGACCTCACCACCGCCGTGCCACGGCTGCTGCGGCGCGGGGCGATCCCCGTGGAGAAGCTGCGCGGCATCATCGGTTACGTCGCCACAGACGACTGACTGACGACTAGTCGTATACCCGCTGCTTATTCCGGCTGCCAAGCCGCTCCCGTCGTGGTTACGTGGGCGCGGAGCGGCTAGACGTCGGGGAGTGGCGCATGGGCAAATACGACGGCATGGACCCCAAGCTGGTCCGTGACCTGCTGGCCGAGGTCAAGCGGGCGGCTGCGCAGATGCGTACGACGGAGGAGCGCGTCCGCCTCGCCATGCACCAGGCCGGGCTGCCCCTGCAGAGCACCCACCGTCCCGTGCAGGTCGCCGACGCGGTGGACGTCATGGTGCGCGACGTCGACAAGCGGCTCGCCACCCTGGAGAAGCGGGTGGATCCGCCGCCGAAGGCGGGCTCGGGTTCGGCCGGGGAGGACGCGAACTCCACCCCGAAGGAGTCCCGGGGGGACCGGGACCGGTACGAGAACCCCCGCAACCCCGGCTCCCCTTCTGGTTCCGACGACAGAGCCGGGTCGAACGGGCGCGCCGAGACCGGCGGAAAGACCGGCACCGGCGGGAACCCCGGCTCCGACGGCAAGCCCGACGTGGGTGACAAGCCCGGCGGCGGGCGGCCCGACGCGAACGAGCGGCTCGACTCATCGGGAAAGACCGGCACCGGCGACAAGCCGGATGTGGGCGGCCAGAACTGCGACGACAAGAACCCCCGCCCCGACCAGGACAACGAGAACGCTCGTGACGGGGGAACCGGCCAGGGGAACGGGACCGGTCGGGACAGCGGGACCGGCCAGGGGAACGAGACCGGTCGGGACAATGGGACCGGGGGCGACGGCAGGACCGGCGATCGAGCCGGCGACCAGCCTGTGAGCCAGCCCAAGGACGACGACCTGGACAGCCGCCGTGACCGCGGCAACGACGCCGACGCCAGAGGCACGGACACCGGCGCTACGGACAACGGGACCGCGGACACCGGAGCCGCGGACACCGGAGCCTCGGACAACGGGACGGCCGGCACCCCTGTGGGCGACGGTCAGGACGCGTCCAAGCCACAGGTCGTGGTGGTCGATGGCGTGAAGGTGCTGCAGGTGCCGCTGGACCCGCCGTCCGCCGCAGCCATCGAGGAGATGCTGCGGAACCCCGACAAGGTCCAACCGGCGGACATGCCGAAACTCCCCGCCGACAACGCCACACTCCCGCCGGACACCAACGACACCGGCTCAACGAACGGCACCGGCTCGTCCGACGCGACCGGCACCGCGAACGTCAACGGCTACGCGAACGACGGCAGCGACGTCGTCTCGGCCGAGGCCCGCCCACCGGACCTGGACGCCCTCAAGACGGTCATCGAGAACCACCGGGACATAGCTCCCCAGGAGATGCCCGGTGTGGAGGTCCCGCGCGGCGAATACGGTCAGAGCCAGTGGGCCGAACGCGACATCCGCCCGGACGGCCCCACCGGCTCGATCGCCCCCGGCGCCCCGATCACGGGCATCACCCAGACCCTCCCACCGATCGACGCGACCTCAGGCGGCCTGACGACGGACGGCCACGTCACCTCGACGAGCGGCGCCGCAGCAGGCGGCGCGGGCACGATCGCGGGAGGCCACACCCCGGACGCACCCGGCACAGGCACCACACCGTCAGACCCAGGTGCCGGCAACCAACCCGACGGATCCTGCCCACCCTCCAAGGACGCACCCCAGGACACGGGGGAACGGGGTACAGGCGGTACCGGGTCTGGTGACCAAGGTGCCGACGGAAGCGGTTCCGGTGAGCGGGGCACGGGTGGTCAGGGCTCCGGTGGCGGGGCCGGGGACCAGGGCTCCGGTAGTGGTGGTGCCGGGGAGCGTGGCGTGGGCGGTCAAGGCTCCGGTGGTGGCGGGGCCGGGGAACAAGGTGCGGGCGGTGGCGGGGAGCGTGGCGTTGGTGGTGGGAATGGGGATCGGGGTACGGGTGGTGGCGGGGGTCAAGGTGCCGGTGGGGGCGGGGGACAGGGCGGTACGGGTGGTCAAGGTGCCGGTGGCGGGAGCGACGGCCAAAGTGCGGATGGCCGGGGCAGGCCCGTCACGATTCCGCCGACCAGTCCGTCCGTCGAACCCCCCAACGGCGCCGCCACCGACCCTGCGACCACAGCGCCTGACCGTGGCGCCGGTGGTGGAGCTCAAGGTGCCGGTCCTGCCGGGGCGTCACAGGGCTCGGGGGCCGGGAACCCGCCAGGGGCCGGGGATGGCGCCGTGATGGCTCAGGAGGCCGGTTACGGGTTCGGCGCAGGGCAGGAGGTCGGTTACGGAGCGGAGGCGGCGTACGGCGCTCTGGGCGAAGGCGGCGACGGCGGGAGCTCCGACCGTGGAGCTCAGCCCGGAGCAGGCGGGCCCGGCACGGTGGCCGGAGATCGAAACGAGGGCTCGGGCG
This sequence comes from Nonomuraea sp. NPDC049421, assembly GCF_040677005.1. Taxonomy (NCBI): domain Bacteria; kingdom Bacillati; phylum Actinomycetota; class Actinomycetes; order Streptosporangiales; family Streptosporangiaceae; genus Nonomuraea; species Nonomuraea sp. NPDC049421. Next base: position 146,698 of record NZ_JBFAQA010000007.1, on the reverse strand, counting down.
GTGGCGGGCCTGGGGCGGTCGCCGGGGAGCGCCACGAGGGCTCGGGCGGTGGGGGGCTTGGGGCGGTCGCCGGGGAGCGGCGCGAGGGCTCGGGCGGTAGCACGCCTGGGGCGGTGGCCGGGGAGCGGCAGGTTGGTGCGGCCGGTGCGTACGAGGTGTTGATCGCGTACGACGTCGAGCCGGGCTACGAGATGACGCCCGGCTCCGACAGCGGGAGGTGGGCGAATGACGGTGACGACGTCGTGTCGGCCGGGGTGCGGCCGCCGAGCCTGGAGGCCATGAGGACCGTGATCGAGCACCACCGCGACATCCGTCCCCAGGAGATGCCGTCCGTGCAGGTGCCGCCGGGCGAGTACGGCAAGGGGGAGTGGGCGCCCGAGGACATCAGGCCGGACGGCCCGCCCGGTGAGGTGGACCCGGAGAGGAGAGCGTGATGTACGTCGACCCGCCGGCCCCCAGGGCGAAGGGCCGTTCGGAGGCGCCCCCGATCACCTCCACGGGCCCGCTGGAGGACCCGCAGCGGGCCTGGCGCTTCAATCCCGACTACGAACGCCTGGTCACGGCATGGGAGACGGTCAAGCCGCAGCTCGACGACCTGAGAACGGTGCTGGACAAGGCGTTCGCGCTGGCGAAGAGCCCTCAGACGTGGGACGCCCCGGTGGGCGAGCGGTACCTGGAGGACATCAGGGAGTGGCGCAACAGGCTGGCCCTTTACCGGCACGCCGTCCTGACGTCGATCAGCGACGAGGCCGCCGACACCCCGCGCTGGGTCCAGACGACGGCGAACGCCCCGCACGCCTACCCGTCGTGAGGTCATGAGGGCGGATTTCGGGGCAGCCATCGTGTATGGGAGAAACGGACATCCGGTCGTACAGTGGGGAAATGGGTGCAGAGCCCTACTACGGCCCTGACTTCGGGCAGCTGCGTGAGCGTGACCCCGAGATCGCGCAGGTGCTGCTCGACGAGCTGGACCGGGTACGCGGCGGCATCCAGCTCATCGCCAGCGAGAACTTCACCTCGCCCGCCGTCATGGCCGCCCTGGGCTCCACGCTGACCAACAAGTACGCCGAGGGCTACCCCGGCCGGCGCTACTACGGCGGCTGCGAGGTCGTGGACCGGGCGGAGCGGCTGGCGGTGGAGCGGGCCAGGAGGCTGTTCGGGGCGGACCACGCCAACGTGCAGCCGCATTCCGGCGCGTCGGCGAACCTGGCCGCCTACGCCGCCCTGCTCCAGCCGGGCGACACGATGCTGGCGATGGCGCTGCCGCACGGCGGTCACCTGACGCACGGCTCGAAGGTCAACTTCTCCGGCCGGTGGTTCGACGTCGTCTCGTACGGCGTGCGCCGCGACACCGAGCTGATCGACTACGACGAGGTGCGCGACCTGGCCCTGCGCCGGCGGCCGAAGCTGATCGTGTGCGGGGCGACGGCGTACCCGAGGCTGATCGACTACGGGGTCTTCCGCGGCATCGCGGACGAGGTGGGCGCGTGGCTGATGGCGGACGTGGCGCATCCGATCGGGCTGATGGCGGGCGGCGCGATCCCGTCGGCGGTGCCGTACGCGGACGTCGTGACGTTCACCACGCACAAGGCGCTGAGGGGACCGCGCGGCGGCGCCATCCTGTGCACGTCGGAGCTGGCGAAGCGGATCGACCGCGCGGTGTTCCCGTTCGTGCAGGGCGGCCCGCTGATGCATGTGGTGGCGGCGAAGGCGGTGGCGTTCGGCGAGGCGATGCGGCCGGGGTTCGCCGGTTACGCGCGCCGGGTGGTGGCGAACGCGCGGTCGCTGGCGGCGGCGCTGGCGGCGGAGGGGATGCGGCCCGTGTCGGGCGGCACGGACACGCATCTGGCGCTCATCGACCTGCGCGAGGTGGGGGTGTCGGGCGCCGAGGCGGAGCGCAGGTGCGCGGCGGCGGGCATCACGCTGAACCGCAACGCCGTCCCGTACGATCCGGAACCTCCGGCGGTGACGTCGGGCATCAGGGTGGGCACGCCGTGCGTGACGACCCAGGGGATGGGCGAGGACGACCTGGCGGAAGTGGGAGAACTGGTGGCCAGGGCGGTGCGCGGGCCGGAGGCATCGGCCGAGGTCAGGGAAAGAGTTGCGGCCCTTCTGGCCATCCATCGCCCATATCTCAGCGAATATTAAGCTGGTCTGTGTCGTTTTCCGGTCACAGCTGGCCGGCGTATCCGGGAAACTAGGGTCGTGCGCGAATACCTGTTCATGGCGCTCATCTCAGCGGCGGTGACCTATCTGCTGGTGCCGTTGGTGCGCCGCTTCGCCATCCGCATCGGCGCCATGCCCGAGGTTCGCGAGCGCGACGTGCACACCACGCCGACGCCGAGGCTCGGCGGCCTGGCGATGTACGGCGGCCTGGTGGTGGGCCTGCTGTGCGCGAGCCGATTGCCCCACAGCGGCGCGGCGCTGTCGGAGTCCGACGCCAACGCGGTCACGGCGCTCATCGTGGCCGGCGGCCTCATCACGGTGACGGGCTTCCTCGACGACTGGTGGGGCATGGACGCCTTCATCAAGCTCGGCGGGCAGATCGCGGCGGCGGGCGTGCTGGTCGCCTACGACCTGCGGCTGCTCTACATCCCGCTGCCGAAGGACTGGGGCGGCTCGACCAGCCTCGACTACACCCTCAGCACGATCATCACCATCATGGTCGTGGTCGTCACCATCAACGCGGTCAACTTCGTCGACGGCCTCGACGGGCTCGCGGCCGGCATCGTCGGCATCGCGGCCATGGCCACCTGGGCCTACTCGATCTTCCTCGCCCAGAGCATGAGCGTCGGCAACATCACCACGACCGCCGCCATCGCGGCCGTGCTCATCGGCACCTGCGTGGGCTTCCTGCCGCACAACTTCCATCCGGCGAAGATCTTCATGGGCGACACCGGAGCCATGCTGATCGGCCTGGTGCTGGCCTCCTCGATCGTCACCGTGACCCCGCTCGACCCGGCGGCCATCGAGGACATGAACAAGTTCGGCGTGCTGCTGCCGCTGATGCTGCCGGCCGCCGTGCTGGTGCTGCCGCTGGTCGACCTGATCACCGCGGTGGTGCGGCGCACGTCGCAGGGCCTGTCGCCGTTCGCCCCCGACCGCGGTCACCTGCACCACCGGCTGCTCGACATCGGCCACTCGCAGCGCCGCTCGGTCCTGATCATGTATGCGTGGGCGTTCCTGTTCGCCTTCGTCGTGGTGCTGATGTCCCGCCAGGGTGTGCCGGTGCTGCTGTTCCCGGTCTTCATCGTGCTGGCGCTGGCCGTGCTGGTGCTGATGGCGGCTCCGCGCTGGCGCGGCAGGGGCGGCTCGCGCCCGGCGTCACGGCGTGACGAGCCCGACGACGACGGCCCGCCGACCGGCCCGATGCCCCCGATCCTGCCGGACCCGCAGGTCAGGCGGCAGATGCCGCCGCCGGGCGGCGCCGCGCACGAGCGCGCGAGCACAGAGGGCAATCCGGTCATCACCGCATTTCCGCACCGTCCGTGACAGTGAACTAGAAACGGCAGGTAAAAGCGGTCTTCCGTGAGCTTGTGATATCTTTCACGAGCAGGGGCCTCCAGATGTACCGGTTCTGGAGGTAGCAAACGCTCGCTTGATAACTTGCCGATGGAGCATTGATGCAGGCCAACGACGTGCGCGTACTCAAGAGCGCCGCGATTCCGACCCTCGCGGTCGGGCTGGTCGCCGTGCTCGTGTCCCTCCTGCTGGCAGGTGGCAAGGGAGCGCTCGGAGCCGCGCTCGGCACCTTGCTCGTCGGGGTCTTCTTCAGCATCAGCGTGGTGGCGGTGTCCTACGCCGCCCGGGTCTCCCCTCAGGTGATGGCCATCGCGGCGATGCTGAGCTACCTCGTCAAGGTCGTCGTCATCATGCTCGTGCTCAACGCGTTCCGCGACACCACGGCGTGGAACACGCTCGCTTTCGCTTGGTCGGTGGTGATCGGCACCATCGTGTGGACCGGTTTCGAGGTCCGCGCCTTCATGAAGACCAAGATGCTGTACGTCGACCCCGAGGCCCGGGTCCCCGGTAAGGGTGACTCATGATGCCGATGGCCGGGCGGGGCCCGATATGACTAGCCCTCTGTCCGCCTGCTATCGTCGGGGCCGCGATGAGCGCACAGGAACGCCGACCGGAAGAAGACGGTCGCGACTTCGCCGACGCCATGTGGTCAGTCCCCAGCTATCTGCTCGCGGGGATGGCCGTCTACGGCGGTCTCGGGTGGTTGCTGGACCGGTGGCTGGACATGTCCGCGTTCTTCCCCATAGGCGTGGTTCTGGGGGTTGTGCTCGCCGGCTACCTGGCCTACCGGAAGTTCAGTCGCTAACCCGGCGCAGCGATCACTTCGCCGAGGTAACTCTTGTGATCCACTACGACGTTGAAGGGAACGCCGCGTGAGTGCGCTGACGGTCCTCGCTCCTCCTGGCGAACAGTTCGGGGCGCCTACGCCAGACGAGCTGTTCAATCTCCCCCCCATCATCGAGGGGGTCGCCTGGTTCACCAAGCCGGTCCTGCTCGCGATCCTCACCTCGCTCGTGGTGATCGCTCTGTGCTGGGGCGCCTTCGGTAACCCGAAGATCGTGCCCAGGGGCCTGCAGAACGTCGTCGAATACGGCTACATGTTCGTCCGCGACCAGGTCGCCCGGCCCTTCCTGGGCAAGGACGCCGACCAGTGGATGGGCCTGCTGGTCTCGATCTTCTTCGTGGTCCTGCTGTGGAACTTCATGGGCGTCATCCCCGTGCTGCAGTTCCCGGTGGCCTCCCACATCGCCTTCCCCGCCGTGCTCGCCCTGATCATCTACGTCCTCAAGGTCTACCTCGGCATGAAGCACCAGGGCGCGGTCGGCTACTTCAAGAACATGATGTTCCCCCCGGGCCTGCCCAAGTTCATCTACGTTCTGCTGGCCCCGATCGAGTTCCTGTCGAACCTGATCATCGCCCCCTTCACCCACGCGGTCCGACTCTTCGCGAACATGTTCGCGGGCCACATGCTGCTGGCCTTCTTCAGCATGGTCGGCTTCTGGTTCCTGTTCGAGAAGCTGACCCCGCTGGGCGCGCCCGTCGGCGTGATCGGCGTGGTGATGACGATCATCCTGACCGGCTTCGAGATGTTCATCCAGTTCCTGCAGGCCTTCCTGTTCGCGATGCTGGCGGCGATGTACATCGGCAACTCGCTCCACGCGGAGCACTGAGAACCACCGCACGACTCACGGAATGTCCATGACCGGTGATACCCAGTCCACCGGCCGTTAAGTAAAGGAATACGAACAATGAGCGTTCTCGCTGAGGTCTCCGGCAACGTCACCGCCATCGGTTACGGTCTCGCCGCCATCGGCCCCGGCATCGGCGTCGGCATCATCTTCGGTCAGGGCGTGCAGGCCATCGCGCGCCAGCCGGAGGCTTACGGCCTGATCCGCCAGAACATGCTCCTCGGCTTCGTCCTCACCGAGGCCCTCGCCCTGATCGGCCTGGTGGCGCCGTTCATCTTCTCGGGCATCTGATCGCCCCTAGCTGACGGAAGGCTGCAATATGATCATCAAGGCAGCTACGCTCCTTGCGGCGGAGTCGAGTCCGCTCATTCCGCACACGTACGAGCTCGTCGTCGGTATCTTCGCGTTCCTCGTCGTCTTCCTCGTCGTCGGCAAGATCCTCGTCCCGCGCATCCAGAAGACGCTGGCCGAGCGCACCGACGCCATCGAGGGTGGCATCAAGCGGGCAGAGGAGGCGCAGGCCGAGGCGCAGGCCCTGCAGAAGCGCTTCTCCGAGCAGCTCGAAGAGGCCCGTCGCGACGCCGCCAGGCTGCGCGAGGAGGCCCGTGAGCAGGCCGCGCAGATCAAGGCCGAGCTTCGCGAGGAGGCGCAGGCCGAGGCCCGCCGTCTCGTCGAGGCCGCGCACGCCCAGATCGAGGCCGACCGCCAGGCGGCGTTCGCCCAGCTCCGCACCGAGATCGGCCGCCTGTCGACCGAGCTGGCCGGCCGCATCGTCGGCGAGTCGCTGGAGGACGAGGCGCGTCAGAGCCGCATCGTGGACCGGTTCCTCGACGAGCTGGAGAACAGCAACGCGCAGGCGGTGCGCTGATGCTGGAGCGAACCCCCCGCGGTGAGCGGAGCGGACACGCGAGCGTGCGCGTCCGCGCGGCGAACGAGGAGCGGGTGAGCGCGCGATGAGGGGTTTGAGCAGGACCTCGCTGGCCGAGGTCGAAGAGCGGTTCAATGCGGTCGCGGGCAGCGCCGACCTCGGCGCGCTCTCCGACGAGCTGTTCGCGGTCGCGGATCTGCTCGACCGCGAGCACGGCCTGCGCCGCGCCCTGTCCGACCCGGCGAGGCCGGCCGAGCAGAAGTCGGGCGTGCTGCGCTCGCTGCTGCAGGGCAAGGTCGGCGAGGCCGCCCTGGCCACGGCCGAGGCCGCGGTCGCGGCCCGCTGGTCGCGCACGGGCGACCTGGCCGACGTGCTGGAGCGGCTCGGTGTCGTGGCCGCGGCGGCGGAGGCGGAGGGCCAGTCCAGGCTCGACGACGTGGAGGACGAGCTCTTCCGCTTCGGCCGCATCGTCGCCGCCAACCCCGACCTGCGCAGGGCGCTCACCGACGCGGGCGCCTCCGAGGACGGCAAGCGCGCGCTGCTGCGCGACCTGCTCGACGGCAAGGTGGCGCCGACCAGCCTGCGCCTGGTCACGCAGCTCGTCGTGCATCCGCGAGGACGTAGTCTGGAAGCCGGTCTCGAAGAAGTCGGCCAGCTCGTGGCCCAGCAGCGCCAGCGCCTCGTGGCGGTGGTGCGCAGCGCGGTCGAGCTGTCGGACGCGCAGAAGGAGCGCCTGGCCACGTGGCTGCGCTCCTCGTACGGGCGTGATGTGCACCTGAACGTCGAGGTGGACAAGCGAGTGCTCGGTGGGTTCTCGGTCCGCATCGGCGACGAGATCATCGACACCACCATTGTGGGACGAATCGAAGAAGTCCGCCGCCGGTTGGCCGGCTAGGCGAATAGGGAGACAGAGTAGAGATGGCGGAGCTTACGATCCGGCCGGACGAGATCCGGGACGCGCTTGAGCGCTTCGTCCAGGCGTACGAACCGGAAGGCGCCGCGCGCGAGGAGATCGGGACCGTCGTCGACGCCGGCGACGGCATTGCCCATGTCTCCGGCCTTCCCTCGGCGATGGCGAACGAGCTGCTCGAGTTCGAGAACGGTACGCGCGGCCTGGCACTCAACCTCGACACCCGTGAGATCGGTGCCGTGGTCCTCGGCGAGTTCGCCGGCATCGAGGAGGGCCAGACGGTCCGCAGGACGGGCGAGGTCCTGTCCGTGCCCGTCGGCGATAACTTCCTCGGCCGCGTGGTCGACCCCCTGGGCAACCCGCTCGACGGCAAGGGAGCCATCGAGGCCGAGGGCATCCGCGCCCTTGAGCTGCAGGCCCCCTCGGTCGTCCAGAGGCAGCCGGTGAAGCAGCCGCTGCAGACCGGCATCAAGGCGATCGACGCCATGACGCCGATCGGCCGCGGCCAGCGCCAGCTGATCATCGGTGACCGTGGCACCGGCAAGACCGCGATCGCCGTGGACACCATCCTCAACCAGCGCGAGGGCTGGCTGTCGGGCGACCCCGAGCAGCAGGTCCGCTGCGTCTACGTCGCCGTCGGCCAGAAGGGCTCGACGATCGCGCAGGTCAAGGCCCGCCTGGAGGAGGCGGGCGCGATGGAGTACACCACCATCGTCGCCGCCCCGGCCTCCGACCCGGCCGGTTACAAGTACCTTGCCCCCTACACCGGCTCGGCCATCGGCCAGCACTGGATGTACCAGGGCAAGCACGTTCTGATCGTCTTCGACGACCTGACCAAGCAGGCCGACGCCTACCGCGCCGTGTCCCTGCTGCTGCGTCGCCCGCCGGGCCGTGAGGCCTTCCCCGGCGACGTCTTCTACCTCCACTCCCGGCTGCTGGAGCGCTGCGCGAAGCTCTCCGCCGACATGGGCGGTGGCTCGATGACGGGTCTGCCGGTCATCGAGACCAAGGGCAACGACGTGTCGGCGTTCATCCCGACCAACGTCATCTCCATCACCGACGGTCAGTGCTTCCTGGAGACCGACCTGTTCAACGCCGGTGTCCGCCCGGCCATCAACGTCGGTATCTCGGTGTCCCGAGTCGGTGGCTCCGCGCAGGTCAAGGCCATGCGCAAGGTCTCCGGCACGCTGAAGCTGTCGCTGTCGCAGTACCGCGACCTCGAGGCGTTCGCCGCGTTCGCGTCCGACCTCGACGCCGCCTCGCTCGCTCAGCTGGAGCGCGGCCAGCGGCTGGTCGAGCTGCTCAAGCAGCCGCAGTACGCGCCGTTCCCCGTCGAGCGTCAGGTCGTGTCGGTGTGGTCCGGCACGAGCGGCGAGCTCGACGAGGTGCCGGTCGAGGACATCCGCCGGTTCGAGGGCGAGTTCCTCGACTACCTGCAGTCCTCGCACAAGGGCATCCTCGACACCATCCGCGAGACCCGCGAGATGTCCGACGACACGGTGACCGCTCTCAAGGACGCCATCACGGAGTTCAAGAAGGGCTTCACCACCTCCTCGGGTGAGCTGCTGGTCAAGGACGAGCCGATCGCTCCGCTGGGTGCCGACGAGGTCGGCCAGGAGAAGATCAAGAAGGTCGTCCGTCCGGCGGAGAAGAAGTAGCAGATGGGTGCCCAGCTAAGGCAGCTGCGCCGGCGGATCACCTCGGTGAAGTCCACCGCGAAGATCACGCGCGCGCAGGAGCTCATCGCCTCTTCACGGATCGTGAAGGCGCAGCAGCGGATGCAGGCGGCGCTGCCGTACGAGCGTGAGATCACTCGCGCCGTCACCGGCGTCGTCAGCAACGCGGCCAGCGTCGACCATCCGCTGACCGTGGCGAAGGAGAACCCCGCCAAGGCGGGCGTGCTCATCGTCACCAGCGACAGCGGGTTCTGCGGCGGCTTCAACGCCAACGTGCTGCGCGAGGCCGAGGCCCTGCGCGGCCTGCTGGAGGGCCGCGGCCTCGACGTCGTGCCGTTCGTGACCGGCACCAAGGGCGTCACCTGGCACACCTTCCGTAACAGGGAGATGGGTGGCAGCTGGACCGGCTTCACCCGCCGGCCGGCCTACGCCGACGCCAAGGAGATCGCGAGCACGCTGATCGAGTCGTTCAAGGACGACAACGGCATCGACGAGATCCACATCGTCTCGACCGAGTTCGTCTCGATGCTGGCGCAGAACGTCGTGGTCAAGCGCGTCCTTCCGCTGGAGGTCGAGGAGACCGAGGCGACGGAGTCCACCGTGATCCCGCCGTACTTCGAGTTCGAGCCGACCGCCGGCGACGTGCTGGAGGCGCTGCTGCCGCGCTACGTGGAGTCGCGCATCTTCACGGCGCTGCTGCAGTCCGCGGCCTCCGAGGAGGCCGCGCGGCGGCGCGCGATGAAGTCGGCGACCGACAACGCCAACGAGCTGATGCGGGTGCTCACCCAGCAGATGAACCAGGCTCGCCAGGCCGAGATCACCCAGGAAATCAGCGAGATCGTCGGTGGCGCCAACGCGCTCGCTGACGCCGCAGCGGGGAAAGAGTGAAATGACTGCAGAGGCTGTAGAAACTGTGGAAGCCCCCGCGGCCGGCACTGGCCGCGTGGCACGTGTCACCGGCGCCGTCGTCGACGTGGAGTTCCCCGTCGATGCGATGCCCGACATCTACAACGCGCTCAACGTCGAGGTGACCCTCGGTGGCGAGACCAAGACCCTGACGCTCGAGGTCGCCCAGCACCTGGGTGACAACCTCGTGCGCGCCATCTCCATGCAGCCCACCGACGGCCTGGTCCGCGGTCAGGCCGTGGTCGACTCCGGCGCCCCGATCTCGGTGCCGGTCGGCGACGTCGTCAAGGGCCACGTGTGGAACGCGCTGGGCGAGACGCTCGACGTGCCGACCTCCTCGCTGAAGGTCGAGGAGCGCTGGCCGATCCACCGGCCGTCGCCCGCCTTCGACCAGCTGGAGTCCCGCACCGAGCTGCTGGTCACCGGCATCAAGGTCATCGACCTGCTCACCCCCTACGTGCAGGGTGGGAAGATCGGCCTGTTCGGCGGCGCCGGCGTGGGCAAGACGGTGCTCATCCAGGAGATGATCCGCCGTGTCGCCCGTAACTTCGGCGGCACGTCGTGCTTCGCCGGTGTCGGCGAGCGCACCCGTGAGGGCAACGACCTCTGGCTGGAGATGGAGGAGGCGGACGTCCTCAAGGACACCGCGCTCGTCTTCGGCCAGATGGACGAGCCGCCGGGCACCCGTCTGCGGGTCGCCCTGTCGGCGCTGACGATGGCGGAGTACTTCCGCGATGTGCAGAAGCAGGACGTGCTGCTGTTCATCGACAACATCTTCCGCTTCACGCAGGCCGGTTCCGAGGTCTCGACGCTGCTCGGCCGTATGCCGTCCGCCGTGGGTTACCAGCCCACGCTGGCCGACGAGATGGGTGTGCTCCAAGAGCGCATCACCTCGACGCGTGGTCACTCGATCACCTCCATGCAGGCGATCTACGTCCCCGCGGACGACATCACCGACCCGGCGCCGCACAACGCGTTCGCGCACCTCGACGCGCAGACCGTGCTCTCGCGGCCCATCTCCGAGAAGGGCATCTACCCCGCGGTGGACCCGCTCGACTCCTCCTCCCGCATCCTCGACCCGCAGATCGTGGGCGAGGAGCACTACGCGGTGGCCCAGGAGACCAAGCGGATCCTGCAGAAGTACCGCGAGCTCCAGGACATCATCGCGATCCTCGGTATCGACGAGCTGTCCGAAGAGGACAAGGTCACCGTCCAGCGGGCCCGCCGCATCGAGCGCTTCCTGTCGCACCCGATGTACGCGGCCGAGGCCTTCACCGGCCAGCCGGGCGAGACGGTGCCGCTGGACGAGACCATCGCCTCGTTCAAGGGCCTGTGCGCCGGCGAGTACGACCACCTGCCCGAGCAGGCGTTCTTCATGGTCGGTGGCATCGAGCAGGCCATCGCCAAGGCCAAGGAACTCGAGCGTCGCTAATCGCCCCACGGTGGTGGTATGGCAGGAGCGCCGTGCCACCACCTGATCGGAAAGGAACCTACACAAGTGGCGAAGCTACGCGTAGGGGTTGTCTCACCCGAGCGTGAGATCTGGTCGGGCGAGGCCGACATGGTGATTGCCAAGACCGTGGACGGCGAGATCGGTATTATGCCGCAACACGCACCTGTGCTCGGCGTCCTCGTCGAGGGCGGGGTGCTGCGCGTGAAGCGGGAAGGCGAGCCGGAGCTGGTGGCGGCGGTGCACGGGGGCTTCATCTCCGTCGCCGACGACGAGGTCTCCGTGCTGGCCGAGGTGGCCGAGCTCGGCTCCGAGGTCGATATCGCGGCGGCTCGTGACGCTCTCGACCGGGCCCAGGCCTCGATCGAGGCCAACCAGGAGGACGCCGACGCGGCCGTGGAGGCCAAGCGTGCCAGGGCCCGCCTGCGCGCGGCGGGCGAAGAGGTTTAATAGCACCTAGCAAGCGGGCTCAGGGGGGCGGCATGGTGGCGACGGTTGTGATTCTCGTAGTGCTACTTGCCGCCCTCATCGTCGTGCGGGGGGCCATGCTGTCCCGCGCGCGCGGGAGCGTACCCTGTCGGCTGCGCGTGGGGGAGCGCGGATGGCAGAGCGGGGTGGCCCGCTACGCCGACGGGGAGCTCCACTGGATCCCGCTGCTGGGCGTCCGACTCAGGCCGCGTCACGCTATCGCGAGGCGCGGCCTTGTCGTCTCCGCCCGCAGGGAGATCGACGGCGGCCTGTTCGCCGTCGACTGCTCGGGCAGCACCCGGGGCATCTCGCTGGCGATGAGCGCCGACGCGATGACCGGGTTCCTGGCCTGGCTGGAGTCGGCGCCGCCGAGCGCCTATCTCGACGTCGCCTAGCGGGTGCCGCCTGGCTTCCAGAGGATCTCGCCGCCGTCGTGGGCGACCCGGCAGGCGATGAACAGCAGGTCCGACAGGCGGTTGAGGTATTTCGCGGTCAGCGGGTTGGTGTCGTCGTGCGCCCGCATGGCCGCCCACGCCGAGCGCTCCGCACGGCGTACGGTGACGCGGGCCACGTGCAGGGCGGCCGTGGCGGGGTCGCCGCCGGGCAGGATGAAGCTCCGCAGCGGCTTGAGGCCGGCGTTGAAGCGGTCACACTGCTCCTCCAGCCACGCGATGTACGACGCCTCGACCCGCAGCGGCGGGAACTCGGGCTCGGCCACCACCGGCGTGGCGAGGTCTGCCCCCACGTCGAACAGCTCGTTCTGCACCCTCACCAGCACCTCCGCCAGCTCGGGCGGCAGCGTGCCGTGTGACAGCGCGACGCCCAGGTGGGCGTTGGCCTCCTCGACGTCGGCGTAGGCGACCAGCCGGGGGTCGGTCTTGTGGGTGCGGCTGCCATCGACCAGCGAAGTGGTGCCGTCGTCACCGGTACGGGTGTAGATGCGGGAGAGTACGACCGGTTTGTCCTTGTCGGCGCGCGTCATGGGCACAGCGTAATGACAAATGTCATCGGGATCGGACGCGGGATGCACCTCGGGCCGGTGATTTCTCCGACTGGCCGGGCCAATGGGGCAAACGCCACCATGGACGCATGACGAAGGAGATGACCTGATGCTCGAGATCAGCGAGCTGCGCAAGACTTTCGCGGGTGGTCCCGGCGCCCCGGGCGGCAAGCTCGCCCTGGACGGCGTCAGCTTCAGCGTACGGCCGGGCGAGATGTACGGCTTCGTCGGCGCGAACGGCGCCGGCAAGACCACGACGATGCGCATCGTGATGGGCGTGCTCCAGGCCGACTCCGGCTCGGTGGGCTGGCAGGGCAGGCCGCTCGGCTACGACGCCCGCCAGCGCTTCGGCTACATGCCGGAAGAGCGCGGGCTGTACCAGAAGATGCGGGTGGGCCAGCAGATCGAGTACTTCGGCCGGCTGCACGGCCTGAGCACCACGGCCGCCAAGAAGGCCACCGACGAGCTGCTGCAGCGGCTCGGGCTGACCGAGCGCAGGAACGACGCCGTGCAGGCGCTCTCGCTGGGCAACCAGCAGCGGGTCCAGCTCGCGGTGGCGCTGGTGCACGACCCCGAGGTGCTGATCCTCGACGAGCCGTTCTCCGGACTCGACCCGATCGCGGTGGACGCGCTCGCCGCGGCGCTGCAGGAGCGGTGCAGGAGCGGCGTGCCGGTGATCTTCTCCAGCCACCAGCTGGAGCTGGTGGAGCGGCTGTGCGACTCCGTGGGCATCGTCTCGTCCGGCCGCATGGTGGCCACCGGCACGGTGGAGGAGCTGCGCGCGGCCGAGGGCGGCACGACGGTGGTGGCCGTCCGCGACCCGGCGCCCGGCTGGGCCGACGGCCTGCCCGGCACGGTCACCGTCCACGGCGACCTGCACACCCTGCGCACGAACGCGGGCGACGGCCAGGAACTGCTGCGCCGCGCCATGAAGGCGGGCGTGGTCGAGCGCTTCGGCGCCGAGCACCCGTCGCTCACCGAGATCTTCAAGGAGGCCGTGGCGTGAACGGACTGATGCTGGTCGCCGGGCGTGAGATCACCACGCAGGTCAGAACCAAGGGGTTCGTGATCGGCCTGGTCATCACGGCGGTGCTGGTGGGGCTGCTGTCGTACGCGCCCAAGCTGTTCGACGGCGGGGACTCGTACACGGTGGGCACCGTCAACTCCGAGCAGCTGCCGCTGGACCGGGCGGCGCCGGACATCACGTTCGAGTGGCGCCAGTTCGCCGACGAGGCGGCGGCCAAGACCGCCGTGCTGGCGGGCGACGTGGACGCGGTGCTGGTCGACGGCACCAGGGTGCTCACGGACGGCGAGATCGACCAGGAGCTCGGCGTGCTCATGCAGAGCGTGAACCGGGAGGTCAAGCTCGGCGCCGCGGGCGTCGACATCCCGCCGCTGCAGGTCCAGTCGGTCGGCGCGGACACGCGCTACGAAGCGGCCAGGACGGGCATCGCGACGGTCCTCGTCTTCGTGCTCTTCTTCATGATCATCGGTCAGGTCGTGATGGTGGCCATGGGCGTGGTCGAGGAGAAGGGCAGCCGCATCGTCGAGATCCTGCTGGCCTCGGTGCGGCCGTGGCAGCTGCTCGGCGGCAAGATCCTCGGCCTGGGCGTGGTCGGTCTGATCAACCTGGTGACGATCCTGGTCGTCGGCCTGGTCGCGGCCTCGGCCTCGGGCCTCGCGGCCGACTTCCCGCCCGGCATGACCGGGCTCGTGGTGGCGGTCGTCCTCTGGTTCGTGCTCGGTTACGCCTTCTTCGCCACGCTGGCGGCGGCCTCCGGCTCGCTGGTCTCGCGGCAGGAGGAGGTCAACACCGTGATGACGCCGCTCACCATGGTCATCATGGGCACGTACTTCGTGGCCTTCTACGCGGGCAACGAGCCCACGAGCACGCTGGCCACGGTCGGGTCGTTCATCCCGCCCTTCTCCTCCATGATCATGCCGGTGCGGATGGCCGCGACCGAGGTGCCGGTGTGGCAGGTGGCCGCGTCCATGGGGCTCATGATGCTGGGCGTGGCGGGCGTGCTGGCCTTCGGGGCGACGGTGTACCGCCGGGCCGTGCTGCGGACGGGGGCGCGGCTCAAGCTCACCGAAGTCCTCCGTACGCGGTAGATGGACACGATCGAACAGGCGCGTGCGATCACCAAGAGGGTGCTCGGGTTCGCCTTCCTCGCCTCCTGGATCCTGATCGGCCTGGCCGTCTTCAACGCACTCGCCGACGGTCGGTTCATCTGGTGGCGGGTGGTGCCGGCCGCGGTCGCCGCGGCCGGCTTCACCTGGGTCTCCTGGCAGGTGGTGGACGAGCTCCTGGACCGCCGCTACCCCACCAGGAAGGTGGGGATGGCGGCGGTCCTCGCCGTGCTCGCGGCGGCCCTGGGCGGGGCCGAGCCGGTCGGGTGGGGCTTCCTGCTCCTGTGCTGGTTGTCGATCGCCGTGCTGGAGATCCCCAAGCGCTGGTCGTACGTGGTGGCGGCCGGCACGTGGGTGACCGGTGTGGGCCTGTCGGCGCTCAGCGGCGGGACCATGCTGTCGGGGATCGTCTCCGGCATGACGATGACCCAGCGGTTGTTGCTGGACGCGATGGCGTACGGCCTGCTGTGCGTGATCATCCCGCCCTCCAACAGGGTGTGGATGTGGATCTGGAGGCTGGCCGTGGAGGCGCACCGGGGCAAGGAGGCGCACACCCGGCTGGCGCTGGCCGAGGAGCGGCTGCGCTTCTCCCGGGATCTGCACGACCTCGTGGGACACCAGCTCTCCGCCATCGCGGTCAAGACCGAGCTCGCGGTACGCCTGTCGGACGTGGACACCGGCGCGGCCAAGGCCGAGATGGCCGAGGTGAACGCGCTGACCAGGAAGGCGCTGAAGGAGCTGCGGCAGGCCGTGCGCGGCTACCGCGAGCTTGACTTGACCGCTGAGCTGAATAGCGTGAAAAGTGTGCTCGAAGCGGCGGGGGTCCGCTGCGAGGTGGCACTGCCCCACCGCGAGTCACCGGACGGAGTGGCGCCGGTGTTCGCGTTCGCGGTGCGCGAGGCGGTGACGAACGTGCTGAAGCACAGCACGGCGACCTTCTGCGACATCTCCTTCCGCTTCACTGCGGACGAGGCGGAGCTGACCGTGCGCAACGACGGGGTTGCCCGCAGGAAGGCGGCCGACCTGGGCAGTGGCCTGGCGGGGCTGAGCGAGCGGCTGGCGGCCGTGGGAGGCGCGATGACCGCCCAGCCGACAGGAGAGGGACAATTCCTGCTACGAGCAGTCGTGTCACTCCCGATGGCTGGGTAGGGACATGGTGAGGTTTTACCTCGTCAAGCGCTGTCCGCAGCGCTGTGACCACGCCGTGTGCGTGACTGAGGAGGTGGCATGCGCGTCCGGGGCAATCCGCGGGCCCAGGTGGTGAGGATCGGTGCCCGGCTCGACGCCGGCACGTCGGCGGGGGTGCGCGAGCGGCTGCACAAGGCGCTCGACTCCGGCGAAGGAGACCTGATCCTCGATCTCTCCAAGCTGGAGATGATCGACGCGACCGGGCTCGGTGTGCTCGTGGGCGCTCATCGGCGCGCGATCGGCGTGCGACGCCGCCTCGTCCTTCGGGGGGTGCCACCGCGGATCATGCGGATCCTCGCGGTGACCCGGCTGAATCGGGTGCTGAACGTGGAGGTTCCCGAGGCCGCGGTGGCCTGATGTGACATATCGGAGCGGGCGACGATCAGCCGTCGCCCGCTCTTTTTCTGCATTGACTAAATGACGATTTCGGCCGGGTCGCTCCGGCTGCAAATGTGCAATGGCATTGAACGGACGATCAGGTGGGGCCCAGTGCGCGGCCGAAGATGTGCACCGCGACCTCGACGAGTTCGTCGATCTCCGGTTGATCGTCGGCCAGCAGCCATTCGATGAGCAGCTCTTGTAAGGCCCCTATGGCGCCCAGCGCGACCAGCCGCCGATTGAGGCCGCCGGCGAGCGGGAAATCGGCGGACGCCTCCTCGACGAGCTTGGCGAAGGAGCCGATCGCGCGCTGGCGGGACAGGGCCAGGACGTCGCCTGATCGGCGTACTTCGACGTGCATGATGCGCGCTCGCCGCCAGTCGGCGGTGGCGAACTCGATATACGCGCGAATGCCGGCCTTCACCCGGCCGTCGAGCGTGGCAGGCGCGTCCTGAACGGCCTTCGCGACGACGGCCAGGCTTTCGTCCACGCAGCGCTCGTGCAACGCCTGCAGCAACTCTTCGCGGCCGCCGAAACATTCGTAGAAGGCCCGGTTGGAGATCCGCGCCTCCGAGCAGAGCCTTTCGATGGTCGTCGCCGCGAAACCCGGCTTCGCGTATAGCGTGTACGCGGCCGTCATCAGCCGCTCTCGTCTGTCTGCCAGCCTTTGCTCAGCCGACATTCCCCGGTAAGACCGGTTCACATTCCACCCGTCCAACATGATCGTGGCCCCCAGAGCACACAATTATGGACGGATGATCGGATCTGGGAAAGGGTAAGAAGATTACCTTTTACGTCTTCCATGCAAGAACGTGACAAGCCTGACCAGTCGCTCAAGTTCGGCGGGGGCCCTGGTGAACGAGGTGATGTTCATCCCCGGCATCGCGAAGCGCTGCCGCGAGATGGCCTTGGGCCTGGCGAATTCCCGCAATCCGTCGGCGCCGTGGATGCGGCCGAACCCCGAGTCGCCGACCCCGCCGAACGGCAGCGAGGGCACTCCCGCGAACGAGATGACCGAGTTGATCGCCGTCATGCCGCTGCGCATCAACCGGGCCAGTTCGGTGGCGCGGCGGGCGTTGCGGCTGAAGATCGTGCCGCCCAGCCCGTACGCCGAGGTGTTGGCCAGCTCCAGCGCCTCCTGCGCGTCGCGGGTGCGGCGGACGGTGATGGTCGGGCCGAAGGTCTCCTCGCGGACGGCGGGGGAGTCCTCGGGCACGTCCTCGACGATCACCGGATCCACGTACGGCGCCCTGACCGCGTCGGAGCCGCCGGTGACCGTCCTGCCCGCCTTGACCGCCTCGTCGATGTGCCGCTTGATGACGTCCACCTGGCCCGGCATGGTGATCGGGCCGTAGTCCTCGCCCGCCTTCAGCCGGGCCGCCCGGCCGGTCAGCTCGCGCATGAAGCCGTCGTAGGCCGCGTCCACCACGTAGACCCGCTCGACGCCCACGCAGGTCTGGCCGGCGTTCGACATGGCGCCCCACAGGCAGGCGTCGGCAGCGGCGGCGAGGTCGGCGTCGGCGTCCACGATGAAGGCGTCCTTGCCGCCGCACTCGGCGACGATCGGGGTGAGGTTCTCGGCGCAGGCCGCCATCACCCGCTTGGCCGTGGCGGTGGAGCCGGTGAAGGCCACCTTCTTCACCCTCGGGTCGCCGGCCAGCGCCGCGCCCGTCTCGCCGAGACCCGTGACGGTCTGGAAGACCTCGTGCTCCGGCACCGACTCCCTGAACAGCTCGGCCAGGCGCACCCCGATGCCGGGGGTCAGCTCGCTGGGCTTGAACACGACGGCGTTGCCGGCCGCGAGCGCGTACGCGATGGAGCCCATGGGGGTGAAGACCGGGTAGTTCCACGGGCCGATGACGCCGACGACGCCGAGCGGCAGGTATTCGAGGGTGGCGGCCAGGTTGAGGCCGATCATGCCGGTGTTGACCCGGCGGCGGCCGAGCACCTTGGCGGCGTTGCGGGCCGCCCAGTCGAGGTGGGTGACGGCCAGCACCAGCTCCAGCGTGGCGTCGCCGACGGGCTTGCCGTTCTCCTCGTGCATCAGCGCGGCCAGCTCCCTGATGTGCTGGGTGAGCACCGCCTTGTAGTCGAGCAGCCGGCGCCTGCGCTCGGCGTGGCCCAGCGCGGCCCACCACGCGGCGGCCGTCTCCGCCCGGCCCACGGCCTCGTGCACGGCCTCGGGAGTGGCCTTCGGGTGGCTCCCGACGACCGCGCCGGTCGCCGGGTTGAGTGAGTCGAACGTCAGGGTCGTCATGGCGTCACGATAATCCGGTAAGCCACCGCTTACCAGAATGTCCGGGGACGTCCATGGCGGCCGCTGAAGGCGGGGCCGCCGTCAGGGGTCTGGCAGGTGGGCGTTCGGCCCGCAGGGGCGCGTGCAGCGCCGTGCACGGGCGCTCAGAACAGCGTGGGGTTCTCCGGCTCGATGCCGCGCAGGGCGTCGTAGTCGAGGGTGACGCAGTCGATGCCGCGGTCGCTGGCGAGGACGCGGGCCTGCGGCTTGATCTCCTGGGCCGCGAACACCCCGCGTACGGGCGCCAGGATCGGATCGCGGTTGAGCAGCTCCAGATAGCGGGTGAGCTGCTCGACCCCGTCGATCTCGCCCCGGCGCTTGATCTCCACCGCCACCGTCGCGCCCGAGGCGTCGCGGCACAGGATGTCGACGGGACCGATGGCCGTCATGTATTCGCGGCGGATGAGGGAGTAGCCGGGGCCGAGCGTCGTGATGTGCTCGGCGAGCAGCTCCTGCAGGTGGGCCTCGACGCCGTCCTTGATCAGGCCCGGGTCGACGCCCAGCTCGTGACTGGAGTCGTGGAGGATCTCGGCCATCGTCAGCACCAGCTTCTCGCCGGTCTTGCCGTGGGTGACCGTCCAGGTCTCGCCGTCCTCTTTGAGCTTGCACGGCGGGTTCATCCAGTTGAGCGGCTTGAAGGCGCGGTCGTCGGCGTGGATGCTCACGCTGCCGTCGGCCTTGATGAGCACGAGTCTTGGGGCCATCGGCAGATGAGCCGTGAGCCGTCCGATGTAATCCACGCTGCAGCGCGCGATGACCAGCCGCATGACCGTCCACCTTAGTGCCTCTGGAAAACTGAAGGCATGGCGTTCGAACGGGTGGGTGTGGTCGGCCTGGGCACGATGGGTGCCGGCATCGCGGAGGTGTTCGCACGGGCGGGGCTGCGCGTGCTCGGCGTCGAGGCCGACGCCGAGGCGCTCGCGCGCGGCCGCTCGCTGCTGGAGGGTTCCACGGCGCGGGCGCTCGACAAGGGCAGGCTCACCGAGGAGGAACGCGCCGCGATCCTGGACCGGGTCACGCTGACCACCTCCAGGGAGGACCTGCGCGAGGCCGATCTCGTCATCGAGGCCATCCCCGAGCACCTCGACCTCAAGCTCGCGCTGTTCGCCGACCTCGACCGCATCTGCAAGCCCGAGACCGTGCTCGCCACCAACACCTCGTCCCTGTCGGTGACGGCGATCGCCGCCGCCACCGGGCGGCCGGGCCGGGTCGTCGGCCTGCACTTCTTCAATCCCGCGCCGGTCATGCGGCTGGCCGAGGTGGTGCGCACCGTGCTGAGCGAGCCCGCCGTCGTCGACGAGGTCGCCGGGCTGGCGGGCCGGCTCGGCAAGACCGCCGTGACCGTGGGCGACCGGGCCGGGTTCGTGGTCAACCGGCTGCTGCTGCCTTGTCTCAACCACGCCGCCGTGCTGCTGGAGCTGGGCGTGGCCACCCGCGACGACATCGACGCCGTCATGCGGCTGGGCGCGGGGCTGCCCATGGGGCCGTTCACGCTGCTCGACCTGATCGGGCTCGACACCGCGTACGAGATCATGGAAGTGCTCTACGACGAGACCCGCGACCGGCGGCACGCGCCGTCGCCGCTGCTGCGCGAGCTGGTCACCGCCGGGCGGCTGGGCCGCAAGTCGGGAGGCGGGTTCTACTCCAGCGAGCCGCCACGTGCCCCTGACGGCGGGTCGCGGCCGGGGGTGACGGCGTTCGAGGTGGCCGGGCCTGGGGCTGACGATCTGGCCGAGCGGCTCGGCGCGGCCGGGTTCAGGCGCTCGGGCGACGATCCCGACGTCGTGCTGCGGCTGGCCGACCGGCCGGTGGTCGAGCACGCCGTACGCCTGCGCGACCCTGCCAAGCTGGTCGGCGTGCGGCTGCACGGCGACCGGGCGGCCGAGCTGGCCGTCACCGCGCTCACCTCGCCAGCCGCCGTGGCCGCCGCGAGCGACCTGATGAAGGTGCTGGGCCTCGCGGCCGTGCCGTGCAAGGACCGCGCCGGGTTCGTCGCCGACGCGCTGCTGCTGCCCTATCTCAACGACGCCGTCCGCATGTACGACGCCGGCTACGCCTCCATCGCCGACATCGACACCGCCATGCGCCTGGGCTGCGGCTACCCCGCCGGGCCCTTCGCGACCATGGAGGCCATGGGCCTGGCCCGCGTACGCGACGGGCTGCGCGCCCTCTACGCCGAATACCGCGAGCCCGCCTTCGCCCCCGCCCCCCTGCTCGACCAGCTCGTCGTCGCCGGCGCGAGCACGTTCCCCCGCTCATGAGCCCCCGCCGCGCCCGCCGCAGGGAGTCCACCCGCCCCTTCGCCTTCCCGACCGGGCTGGACAAGGTGGAGGAGTGGCCCGACGGCGAGTGGAAGGTCCGCGTGCTCACCGGCGCCTCCTCGACGAAGAACTACCGCTGTCCCGGCTGCGATCAGGAGATCCGCAGCGGGCAGCCGCACCTGGTGGCCTGGCCCAACTGGCCGGGCGGCGACGAGGAGCGCCGCCACTGGCACCAGGCCTGCTGGCGTAAGAGACTCGACCGCGGCCCGGGCCGCACCCGCTACTGAAGGGATCGATGTGGAGATTCGCGCGGCGACCGTGCTGCCCGCCCGGCGCGAGCCGATCGAGCTGCACACGGCCGACGGCCTGACCCTGGTCGGCGAGCTGGCCCAGCCCCTCGACCGGCCGCCGGTGGCGACGCTGGTCACCCTGCACCCGCTGCCCACCCACGGCGGGTTCATGGACAGCCACGTCTACAAGAAGGCGGCCAACCGGCTGCCCGCGCTGGCCGACCTGGCCGTGCTGCGCTTCAACACGCGCGGCACCTCCTCCGAGCGCGGCACCTCGGAAGGCACGTTCGACGGAGGCGAGGGCGAGCGGTTCGACGTGGCGGCGGCCCTCGAATACGCCGAGTTCCACGACCTGCCCCACGTCTGGGTGGTCGGCTGGTCGTTCGGCACCGAGCTGACGCTGAAGTGGGCGCACGACCCGCTGGTCGAGGGGGCGATCCTGCTGTCGCCGCCGCTGCACAGGGCCACCGATGCCGACCTCGACAAGTGGGCGGAGTTCGGGCGGCCGCTGGTGGCGCTGGTGCCGGAGTTCGACGACTACCTGCGGCCCGACGAGGCCAAGGCGCGCTTCGCGCGGGTGCCGCAGGCCGAGGTGATCGGCGTCGACGGGGCCAAGCACCTGTGGGTGGGGGAGCCGTACGTACGGATCGTGCTCGACGAGATCGTCAGGCGGGTCAATCCGGCCGCGTCGCCGCTGCCCACGGAGGTATGACGGTTCTCTCCATCGTGCCCGCCCGCGCTGAAGAGAATTTTGAGCATTATGAGCAGAACTCTGGTGTTCGCGATCGACGCGGGTGAAAATCCGATCATCACGTGAAGATCGTGGAGACGCCGGACGTTCGCATGTCCGCGCGTCATCCCTGCTCAGCATGGGCGAGGCACGTATGCGATTAGTGCACGGGCTGGTGGCGGCGGCGTTATCGATCACGACTTTGGCGGTGGCACCGCCTTCGGCGGCGGAAAAGGCGCCACGTCCCAGCCCCGTCGCTGGGCGGGCTGCTCCACCGCAACCGGCCGACCCCGAGCGGGCCGCGGCCGCGCGGGCCCGCCGTGACGGGCGGCCGGTCGAGGTGGAGGCCCTGCGCAGCGAGACCCGTACGGTCTTCGCCCAGCCCGACGGCACCATGAAGATGGAGCTGAACGTGCGCCCGGTCCGCGTCCGCAAGGACGACCGCTGGGTGCCCGTGGACACCACCTTGCGTCTGCGCCCCGACGGCGCGGTCGAGCCGGTCGCCGCGGCGGTCGGGCTGACGTTCTCCGGCGGCGGCGACAGCGCGCTCGCCCGACTCTCGCGCGGCGGCAAGTCGATGGAGCTGGGCTGGACCGGCCCGCTGCCCACCCCCACGCTGAGCGGCGACACCGCCACCTACGCCGAGGTCAGGCCCGGCGTGGACCTCCAGGTCACCGCCGACGTGGACGGCTTCTCCCACGTGCTGGTCGTCAAGTCGCGGGCCGCGGCCGAGAGCCTGACCGAGCTGGCGTACCCGCTCGCCGCACAAGGGCTGGAGCTGGAGACCGACGCGGCCGGCAACCTGGAGGCGACCGACGACAACGGCGGCACGCTGTTCATCGCGCCGACCCCCAAGATGTGGGACTCGAAGGGCCTGCCCGACCAGAAGGCGTTCAAGGAGGGCCGCTCGCCCGAGGCCCGCGAGGCCGTCATGGACGTGGAGCTGAAGGGCAAGAAGCTGCGGCTGCGGCCGGATCGCAGGATGATGACCGATCCAGGCACGAAGTTCCCCATCTACCTCGACCCGTACTTCTCGGCCGCGCGCAACGCCTGGACGGCCGTGTGGAGCAACTGGCCCAACTCCAACTACCTCAACTCCAGCGACATCGCCCGCGTGGGGCACGTCGAGTCGCAGAAGAACCGCTCGTTCTTCCAGATGAACACCGGCTCGACCATCCACGGCAAGCAGATCATCTCGGCGACGCTGCGCACGTACGAGACGTGGTCGTACTCCTGCAGCGCCCGCAAGGTCGAGGCGTGGGCCACCAACACGATCAGCAAGTCCACCACCTGGAACAAGCAGCCCTCCTGGGTGACCAAGCTGGACACCAAGAACGTCGCCAAGGGCTGGGGCACGAGCTGCAAGCCCGGCGGCGTGGAGTTCAACGTCACGCCGCAGGTCGTCAACGCCGCCGCGAACAACTGGGCGAACGTCACGATCGGCCTGCGCGCCACCAGCGAGACCGACGTCTACGCGTGGAAGAAGTTCAGGAACAACCCGAGCCTGAACATCGAGTACAACTCCTACCCCGGCGTCCCCGCGGCCGCCGACGTGTGGTCGGACCCGGGCGGCCCCTGCGTCTCCGGTGACGACCGGCCGGTCATCAGCACCGCCACGCCCAAGCTCTGGGCCAGGCTGAAGGACGCCGACAACTCGGTCAAGGGCCGCTTCGAGTGGTACGACGAGGCCGGCACCAAGACCGGCGAGTACGTCACCCCCTCCGGCTCGTCGGGCACCGCCTTCTCCGCCACGATCCCGCAGGCGCTCTTCGCCGACGGCGCGCTCGTCCGCTGGCGGGTGCGGGCCGAGGACGGCAAGGCCAACAGCGCGTGGAGCCCGTGGTGCGAGGCCACCGTGGACGCCACCGCCCCCGGCAGGGAGCCGGTCGTCACCTCCACGGACTACACGGAGAACGGCTGGAGCGACGGCGCCGGCCTGGCGGGCGCGTTCACCTTCGACCCCGACGGCGTCACCGACGTGGTCGGCTACGTCTACGGACTGGACACCACGCCGAAGACCGAGGTGGCGGCGGGCGCCGACGGCCGGGCCACGATCCGGCTCACCCCGTCGCACGACGGCCCGAACGTGCTGTCCGTCCGCAGCAAGGACCGCGCGGGCCAGCTCGGCCCCATCCGCATCTACGTCTTCAACGTCAACCCGGGCCGTCCGCCCGCCGCGCACTGGCCGATGGACGACGGCCAGGGCGACACCGCCGCCGACGCCACAGGGGCGCACCCCGCCACGCTGTACGGCGCCACCTGGACCTCGGGCCGCACCGGCGGCGCGCTCCGGCTGGCCGGCGCCTACGCCCAGGCGTCAGGGCCGGTCGTCGACACCACCCGCAACTACACGGTCGCCGCGTGGGCCCGCCTGACCGGCACCGCCGCCGACGCCACCGTCCTCACCCAGGAGGGCGCGAGGACGGGCGCGTTCGCGCTGCAGTACGCCAAGGCCGACAACCGCTGGGCGCTGGTCGCGCCCGGCGCCGACGCGGACGGCGCACCCGCCGCCCGCGCCCTGTCGGCCGCCGCGCCACGCCTCAACGAGTGGGTCCACCTGACCGGCGTCCACGACTCGGCGGCGGGCCGGATCTCGCTCTACGTGAACGGCAGGCTGGAGGGCACCGCCGCCGTCACCACCGCATGGAACGCCACAGGCTCCCTGACGATCGGCCGCGGAAAGGTCGCCGGGGCGGCTTCGGGCCACTGGCCCGGGGACGTCGACGAGGTGCGCGTCTATGACCGCGCGCTGTTCGCCGACGAGGTCGCCGATCTGGTCAACAGCGCTGCCACGCTGGTCGGCCACTGGAAGCTGGACGAGGAGTCCGGCTCGTCGGCGGCCGACTCCTCGGGCCGGGCGACCGCCGCGTCGCTGTCCGGAGCCGCCTCGTGGACGTCGGGCTGGCTGGACGGGGCACTCGCGCTCGACGGCGCCAACGGGTACGCCCAGACCGGCGGTCCCGTGGTCGACACCAGGTCGAGCTTCACCGTCACCGCCTGGACCCAGCTCGACTACCTTCCTGCCCGCGACAGCGCGGCCGTGGCCCAGCCGGGCAGCAGGGCCGCCGGGTTCCAGCTCGGCTTCGACAAGGAGCAGGGCAGATGGACACTCGGTATGGCGGCCGCCGACACCGACGCCGCCGCCCTCGTACGGACGCGCTCCGACGCCATCCCCAACCCCATGGAGTGGACGCACGTGGCCGGCGTGTACGACGCGCTCGCCGGTCAGCTGCGCGTCTACGTCAACGGGCGGCTGGCCTCCACCACCGTCACCAGCCACCTGAGCACGTGGAACGCCACCGGGCCCGTGCAGCTCGGGCGGACGAAGCTGGCGGGCGTCTTCACCGGCTACTGGCCGGGGGCCGTGGACGACGTCCGTACGTACGACGGGGCGCTGAGCGCGGAGCAGATCGCCGCGCTCGCCGCCCAGTGATCGGCTGATCCAAGGGCCCGGCGGCTCGAAGACGAAGACGATGTACGTCTCGTACGCCGCCGGGCCCCTGGCCTGCCGCCCTGGCGGCGCCCATCGCCGTCGTCGCCGCGCTGCCGAGCCGGTCGTCCGACCAGGAGGCGACGGCGTCGGCGGCGTCGGGAAGGGCGGGACGCTTTCCTGCCATGGTTCACCTCGGGCGCGGGACGGTCGTGCCTGGATTGTGCGGGTGTTTTATGCGGCGGGCAATGTCACTTTTAGGGCGGACATTAGCTGTGTGCGGCATTTAGCGGAATATTTGGCATGGGCCATTGAGTGAATGTCGCCGTGAACCGCGTTACCGTGAGGTCCGTGCAGCTCTACACGAGATCGGCCGGGACCGGAATCCCGCTTGTGCTGCTTCACGCGTTCCCGCTCTCGTCCGCCATGTGGCTGGCCCAGCGCGAAGGGCTGGCCAAGGTCTGCCGCGTCATCACGCCTGACCTGCGCGGCTTCGGCGGGTCGCGGCTGGGCGACGACGAGCCGTCACTCGACCTGATGGCCGACGACGTCGCCGCCCTGCTCGACGCGGAGGGCATCGACAAGGCCGTGATCGGCGGACTGTCGATGGGCGGCTACGTGACCATGGCGTTCTGCCGGCGGCATCCCGACCGGGTGCTCGGCGTCATCCTCGCCCACACCAAGGCCAGCCCCGACCCGCCCCCGGCCAGGGAGAACCGCGAACGCATCGCGCAGGCCGTGCTCGAGTCCGGCAGCGAGGTGCTGGTCAGCGAGGTCCTGCCCGCGCTCATCGGGCCGACGACCAAGGAACGCCGTGCCATGGTGTTCGGCCGCGTCAAGGGCCTCGTCCAGTCGGCGCCTCCCGGCGCGGTGGCCTGGGCCCAGCGCGCGATGGCCGCCCGCCCCGACTCCTCCGACACCCTGACCGCGCTGAAGGTGCCGTTGCTGGTCATCGTGGGCGAGGAAGACGAGCTCTCACCGCCGTCCGACGCCGCCGCCATGGCCAAGGCAGTCCCTGACGGCCGCTTGGAGATCATCCCCAAGGCCGGCCACCTGACCGCCGTCGAACAACCAGAACCCTTCAACGCCGCGATCACGGAATTCCTCCGCACAGACCTCCCCACCCCCCGCCCCTGACCCCAGGCCCCACGCACGGCCCATCTCCGCCACATGCGGGTCCACACTCCGCCCGCCCCGCCACATGCGGGTCCGCGCTCCGCCCGCCCTCGACGTGCGCGCGGAAGTGCGCGGCCTGGCCTGCGTACGGGTCTGCGCGATCTGGCCTGCGCACGGAGCTATGCCCACCCCCGACCGGGACGTGCGCTTGTGGGGGCGGGTGGTGGCTCTTGCCCGGGTGGGGACCTGGCCCACCGCCCTTGGGTGGGGGATGGTGTGGGGTGGGTGGCTTCGGCCGGGCGCGGAGCTGTGCACCCACCCACCCACCCCCCACAAGAAGGATGTGCAGTTGTGCGGCGGGGCTGCTCCCGGCACGTCGGGGGTTGTCGGTGGGGTGTGGCATGCTGACGGCGTGACGCTTGAGGACCTGGTTCGGTTGCGGCGGGCGCGGGATGTGATCAACCGCGACTACGCCGAGCCGCTCGACGTGCCCGCGCTGGCGCGCGTCGCCCTCATGTCGCCGGGCCACTTCTCGCGCAGTTTCCGCGCGGCCTTCGGGGAGACCCCCTACAGCTATCTCATGACGCGCCGCATCGAGCGGGCCAAGGCGCTGCTGCGGCGCGGCGACATCTCGGTGACCGAGGTGTGCTTCGCGGTCGGCTGTACGTCGCTGGGCTCGTTCAGCTCGCGCTTCACCGAGTTGGTCGGCGAGAGCCCGAGCGCCTACCGCGCCCGCGATCACCACGAGCTGGCCGCCGTCCCGTCCTGCTACGCGAAGATCTACCTGCGGCCGGTCCGCCATCATCCGGGCAAGACCGCCGACCGCCACGTAACGTGACGGGCATGGACATCCGACTCAACACCTGCTTCATCGCGGTCGACGACCACGACAAAGCGCTCGCCTTCTACCACGACATCCTCGGCCTGGAGGTACGCAACGACGTCGGCTTCGAGGGCATGCGCTGGATCACCCTCGGCTCGCCGTCACAGCCCGACGTCAACATCGTCCTTGAGCCACCGCTGGCCGACCCCGACGCCTCGCCCGCCGACCGTCAGGCCATGGCGGAGCTGCTGGCCAAGGGCCTGCTGCGGGCGGTCATCTTCGAGGTCGGCGACTGCGACGCCACGTACGAGCGCATCAGGGACGCCGGCGGCGACGTGCTGCAGGAGCCGATGGACCAGCCGTACGGCGTGCGCGACTTCGCCGTCCGCGACCCGGCGGGCAACCTGTTGCGCATCAACCAGGCGGCCAGGTAGCGCGCCCGCTCAGGCGCGGTCCTGGCGGGGCACCACGACCTCCCTGATGACCAGCGCGATGGCCGCCGCCACCGGGATGGCCAGCAGCGCGCCGACGATGCCGAGCAGCGCGCCGCCGAACAGCGCGGCGATCACGGTCACCGCGGGCGTGACATCGACCGAGCGCTTCATCACCCGGGGATAGACGAAGTAGTTCTCGATCTGCTGGTAGACCACGAAGAAGATGGCGCAGGCGATGCCGGCGGGCAGCGAGTCGAGCAGCGCGACGCCGGTCACGATCACCGCGCCGATCGTGGCGCCGACCAGCGGGATCAGGTCCGTCAGCGCCACGACGAGGGCGAGCGCGAGCGCGTACTGGACGCCGATGATCGACAAAAAGATCCAGGCCAGCACGCCGGCGATCAAGGAGATGAGCACGTTGCCCGCGACGTAACCGCCGATGCCGCCGAGGATCTCCTCGCTCATCGCCCGCGTACGCGCCCGCCGCGAGGCAGGGACGAGCTTGAGCAGATACTCCTTGATCGTATGCAGCGAGCCGAGGAAGTACAGCATGAGCACCAGAAGCGTCACCGTGGTGAAGACGCCGTTGAGCACCACCAGCCCCGCGCCCATGATGCCGCTGGCCAGCGCCGGCCCCAGCGTGGTCGTCACGAACGTGCGGATCTGGGGGAGTATCTGGTAGTCGGCGTCGAGCTGCCGCAACGTCGGATGGTTGCTCAGCTCGGTGAGGTAACCGGGCACGGCGTCGACGAACTCGCTGAGCTGCTTGCTGACGGGCGGCACGATCGCCAGCCCGAACAGCACGAACGCCACGATGACGCCGATGAACACGATGGCGATCGCGCCCCGCCTGGCCAGGCCCCTGCGCTGGAGCGCCTCGACCGCGGGGTTGAGCCCGACGGCCAGGAACATCGCGACGACGACCAGGATGATCGTGCTCAGCGAGGCCATGATCATCTGGGCGAGCGCGAGCGCCGTCAGCACGCCGAGCCCGCCGACCAGCCCGAACAGGAACGGGCCGCGCGCCAGCGGCTTCCCCGGCAGCCCGTACGGCGTCTCGCCGCCGTCGGCGCCCTGCTCCCGCACCTGCTCCTGCGCTGGGGAGCGCGCTGGGGAGCGCTCGGAGTCCTCGTGCCGGGAGCCTCCGGAACCGCCCTCGCGGGAGCCCCCGTCCGCGTCGGGCACGGGATCGGCCGAAGGGGTGCGGGCTTCGTCCCGCTCGGTCGCGGGTCCGGCGTCTGCCGACAACGGGGAACTCCAGAAAGGCTCGGTGACAACGCAGCATGACGGGCTCGTACCGGTTCGTACACGCCCGACGGCAAAGAGAGAGCCTAGCGACCGTGTGATCGCCAGGCTCTCCCCAGCCGTCGTTCAGCCCCCGTGTGCGGTCGTTACTCCTGCCACCACTCCGCGTCGTCCTCGGCCTTGGCCTCAGCCTTGGGAGCGGGCGTCGTCGCCGGAGCGGCCGGCTCGGCGGCCGGCGCCGCGGCGGCGGCGAGAGCGGGCTTCGGCGGAGCCGCGGTGACCGCGGCCTCGGAGGACTCCATGCCCGGCAGCGCGGCGCCGCCGAGGAGCTGGCGGAGCTGGGCCAGGTGGCTGGTGATGCTGTCACGCTGGCGGGTCAGCTCGTCGACCTGGCGCTGCATGGCGGTGCGGGTGCGCTCGGCCTCGTTCTTCGCCTCGGTGACGATGGTGTCGGCGCTCGTCTTGGCCTCGGCCACGATGGTCTCGGCGCTCTTGCGGGCGTTGGCGACCAGCTGCTTGGCGTGCAGATCGGCCTCGCGGCGGGTCTGCTCGGCCTGCTGCGTGGCCTTCGTGGCCCGCGACTCGGCGGTGGCGGCGCGCTGCTCGGCCTCGGCGACCAGCTTCTGCGTGGCGGCCTGGGCGGTGGCGTGGCGCTCGGCCTCCTGGCGCTCGGCCTCCTCGCGGCGGGCGGCGAGCTGGATCTCGAACTCGGCCTCGTCCTGGGCCCGCTTGGCCTCGGACTCCTCCAGCACCCGCTGCGCCTGCGCGCGCATCTCGTCGGCCTGCCGCTTGGCGGTGGTCAGCACCTCGTCGCGCTCGCGCTTGGTCGAGGCCCGCAGCTGGGCGACCTCGCGCTCGGTCGTGGTGCGGAGCTTGGCGATCTCCCGCTCGGCGTCGGCGCGCTTCTCCGCCACCTCGTGGTCGGCGGTGGCGCGCAGCTTGGCGGCCTCGCGCTCGGTGGTGTTGGTCAGCTCGTCGGCCTCGCGGCGGGCGGTGGAGCGGATGTCCTCGGCGTCGCGCTCGGCGGACGTGCGCATCTCGTCGCTCTCGCGGGCGGCCTGGGCGCGCTTGTCGGCGGCCTCGGCCTCCGCGGCGGCGCGCAGGTCGGCGGCCTCGACCTTGGCGGCGGCCTTGATCTCGTTGGCCTCGGACCTGGCGGCCTGGACGAGCTCGGTGGCCTGCTCCTCGGCCAGGCGGAGCAGCTGCTCGATGCGGGCGCCGAGACCGGAGTAGGTGGGGCGCTCCTGCTCCTGCAGCTGGCGCTGGGAGTCGGACAGGTCGCGCTGGAGGGCGGTGACCTGCTCGCGGGCCTGGCGGAGCTCCCCGTCGAGCTGCTTGAGATGGTCGTGGACCTGGTGCCGGTCGTAGCCGCGCAGCACCACGTCGAACTCGCGTGCTGGGGCGTCCTCGAAGAAGTTGTTGAGCTGGGCGTCGATGTCGGACTGCATGGAGGCTCGATCCTGGGTTGTCGAGACGGCTACACGGGCCGGACGGGGGGTTCGGGGCATCCGTACCAGGAGCCTGTGCCTCTCGGCAGGCCCCATGTCCGGTGGAAGGTCAAGCGTACTCCGCTGGTGCCGCGTGCGAAGCCCCGTCCAACTTTCTGCGTGACTAGTTACATATGAACGGTTTTTACGTTTTGTGGTGGTTTGCTATCGCTTGGCGGCTTGGACCAGCTCTGTAAGCATTCCGCCCACGTCCTTGGGATGCAGGAACGCGATTTCCGAGCCCATCGACCCGTGCCTGGGACGCTCGTCCAGGAGTCTCACACCTTTCTCGCTGATCTGGGACATGGCCTCGGCGACGTCGGGCACCCCGAATGCCACGTGATGGACGCCCTCGCCCCGCTTAGCCAGGAATTTTCCCACAGGCGAGTCGTCGGAGAGCGGCTCGAGGAGCTGAATGTAGGAGCCCCCGCCTTCGCCGTCGGCGATGTGCAGCATGGCCTCCTTCACCCCTTGCTCCTCGTTGACCTCTCTGGCGACGACCTCCAGGTCGAACAGGCGGGAGAACAGCTCGATCTTCTCCTCGAGGTCGCGGCAGGCGATCCCTATGTGGTCGATACGCAGGAACATGTGTGGTCCACCTCCATGGCGAGCGGTGTCGTACCCGTGGGTATGGTGTCAAAGACCCGACGCGCGAGCACAGGAGGCCGTTGTCATGTCAGGTTCCGTCATCGTCGCCGGAGCTCGCACCCCCATCGGCAGGCTGCTCGGTTCGCTGTCCGGGCTGCAGGCCGTCGAGCTCGGCGGCATCGCCATCAAGGCGGCGCTGGAGCGGGCCGGGGTCGCGCCCGACGCGGTCGAGTACGTCATCATGGGCCAGGTCCTCCAGGCCGGTGCCGGGCAGATCCCCTCACGCCAGGCCGCCGTCAAGGCCGGCATCCCGATGACCGTCCCCTCCATCACGATCAACAAGGTGTGCCTGTCGGGCCTCGACGCCATCGCGCTGGCCGACCAGCTCATCAGGGCGGGCGAGTTCGACATCGTGGTGGCCGGCGGCATGGAGTCCATGACCAACGCGCCCCACCTGCTTCCGGGGCTGCGCAGGGGCGTCAAGTACGGCGGCTCGGAGGTCGTCGACTCGATGGCGCACGACGGCCTGTTCTGCGTGTTCGACCAGTGCGCGATGGGCGAGTCCACCGAGCGCTACAACGCCAGGCTCGGCATCGGCCGCGAGGAGCAGGACGACCTGTCGGCCCGTTCACACCAGCTCGCCGCCGCCGCGATCAAGAACGGCGTCTTCGAGGACGAGATCGTCCCCGTCGAGATCCCGCAGCGCAGGGGCGAGCCGGTCGTCGTCAAGGAGGACGAGGGCGTACGCGGTGACACCACCGCCGAGACGCTCGCCAAGCTCCGCCCCGCCTTCGCCGCGGACGGCACGATCACCGCGGGCTCCGCCTCCCAGATCTCCGACGGCGCCTGCGCGGTCGTCGTCATGTCGAAGTCGAAGGCCGAGGAGCTGGGGCTGCCCTGGCTGGCCGAGATCGGCCGCCACGGCAACGTCGCGGGCCCCGACGCGTCCCTGCAGTCGCAGCCCGCCAACGCCATCAAGCACGCCATGGCCAAACAGGGCGTCACGGCCGACGACCTCGACCTGGTGGAGATCAACGAGGCGTTCGCCAGCGTGGTGCTCCAGTCGGTCAAGGAGCTGGGCGTGCCGCTCGACAAGGTCAACGTCAACGGCGGCGGCATCGCGCTCGGCCACCCCATCGGCGCGTCGGGCGCCCGCATCGTGCTCACGCTGGCCCACGAGCTGCGCCGCAGGGGCGGCGGGCTGGGCGCGGCCGGTCTGTGCGGCGGCGGCGGCCAGGGCGACGCGCTGCTGATCAGCGTCCCCAGGTCCTGAGCCCGAGGTCAGACGCGCTGCTGATCAGCGTCCCCGAGTCCTGAGCCCGAGGTCAGACGCGCTGCTGATCAGCGTCCCCGAGTCCTGAGCCCGAGGTCAGACGCGCTGCTGATCAGCGTTCCCGAGTCCTGGGTCCGAGGTCAGGGGTCGGGCTCCGTCGTCATGCGGACGTCGGCGGCGTCGCCGGTGGCGATGACGCCTGAGTTGTCGCCCTTGACGACCACGGAACCCGGTCCTGGGCCTGCGGGCGGGTCGCCGCGGATCATGCCGTACACCGAGACTCCCAGCCCGGCCAGGCCGACGAACGCGCCGATCACCCCGGCCAGTTTGTCGGCCTCGTCCAGTCCCGCCCGCGCGACGTAGACGACCAGCCCCGCCAAGGCGACGACCGCGACCGCGGAGCCGCTCCACACCAGTGCGCGCCTGCTCATACCGACATCATCCTCCGTGCGCGGACGATTGCACAGTGTGACGACGTGTGGGCGGACGCGAAGCCCCGGTCCGCCAGGAACGGGACCGGGGCCTCGTGATGCCGTCTCCCCGAGCCCGACCAGGATTCGGGCCGGGAACGCGGCCGCCTCCGTTAAGGAGGCGCTTCAGCCCGGCCGCGAGGGAGGGTGCGGCCGGGCTGCTTGTGGGCGGTCATGAGGACAGCAGGCGGGCGAACACCGAGCGGTGCCGGCGCTCGGCCGGCCGCTCCTGCCCCGCCTCGCGTGCGCGGCGGTGCTCGGCGGCCGCGCGGCGCAGTTCGGAGGCGTGGTGCTGCATGACGGTGTATTCGAGTTCGGCGTGCATCGAGTGCTCCTTCGGTTCGTTCCCTGCACTCTTAAGACTCCGCCTAAGGCCCCCATCCGCACATCGGGCGGATGTCCTATCTCTCGGCATCGGCGCCGACGGGAAGTACTTAGACGGGTGCGAGGAACGCCTAAGGCGCCTCTAGGGCTCGTCGGTGAACTTCACCGTGACCTTCGTGAAGCCCAGCGACCTGAGCATGCCGGACAGCATCGCCTTGGTGTTGGCGTCGGCCCTGGCCCGCAGGTCGCTCGCCACGGCGGCCTCGGTGATCTTCTTCTCCGCCAGGAGATAGAGCTCGCGCTGGTCGGCGGGGGAGCCGGACAGGAAGTCGCTCACCCGGTCGAACAGGCCGCGCTGGTGGGCGAAGACGTAGGAGCGGTTGTTGTCCAGGTTCGGTTTCTCGAGCTGCGCGCGCGGCACGCGTACGGTGGCCTCGGTGCGGTCCTGCGACACCGTCACGCCGTTGGTGGCGAGCGTCGAGAAGTCCACGTACGCGTCCACGCCGCCCGCGCCGACGAACAACGTGCGCGTGCCCTTGATGGCGTCCGGCAGG
This sequence comes from Nonomuraea sp. NPDC049421, assembly GCF_040677005.1. Classification (NCBI taxonomy): domain Bacteria; kingdom Bacillati; phylum Actinomycetota; class Actinomycetes; order Streptosporangiales; family Streptosporangiaceae; genus Nonomuraea; species Nonomuraea sp. NPDC049421. The sequence continues at coordinate 113,193 of NZ_JBFAQA010000007.1, read as the reverse complement.
AACGCGGCGTCCTTCTCCAGGTCGACGACCACCTGGAAGTTCCCCGTCGCGGCCTCGAACCTGCTCAGGTCCTTGATGGACTGCAGCAGCACCGGCTGGCTGCGGTCGATGGTCCGCTCGCCCAGCGGGTCGAGCCACGACCAGGCCAACCGCCCGGCCACCACCAGCAGCACGGCCACGACCAGCAGGCCCGCCGCGAGCCGCCACCACCGGCGCCGACCCGTGGCCACCGCGGGCGGCGTCGTCTGGGAAGTCGTCATGCGAGCATGACTACCCGCTGGGCGATCATCAGTGCCCGCCCTATGGTGACAACTTGGCTCCTTTTAGGAGACGTCCCCGGTGTTGGCCACCGCGCTCACCCCGCCCGCGCCGGGCGTCTGCGGCGCTGACCTGGCGGAACCGCCGGGCGTCGGGTAGACGGGGTAGACGTGGCTCGACTCCGGGGTCGGGCGCACCGACGGGGTCATGCCCGCTTGCGCGGGGCCGCCGCCGAAGTGGGTGCTCGACAGCCGGCAGCCCTGGAAGTCGGTGTAGAACATGCGCAGCCACTCGCGGCGCTGCGGCTCGCTCAGCGAGGAGAACCACTGGGTCGCATATTGGTGCTCGGGCAGCGGGGTGCCCGGCAGCGGCTCGCCGCGCAGCCAGGCCGTGACGATCTGGCGGTAGCCCTCGGCGACCGTGGTGGGGCAGCGGGGCGCCAGCGACTCGACGTACTCGTACGCCGCCTCCTCGGCGAACCCCGCCGACAGGTCGGGCACGTGCACGGGGGCCAGCCCGTTGGCCGGCTTGAGCGCGTCGTCCAGCGGGCGCTGCTCCACCCGCGTGAACGCGGCGGGCGTGCCCGCGAGCCGTGAGGCGATCTGCGTGAACGCCGCCCCCAGCTCGGTCAGCCCCGCCCGCATGCCGGGATGCACGCACACGGTGATGGGCCACTCCTGGCAGCTGTAGGCGATGTCCACCGCCGCGGCCGGCTTCGCCTGGGTCAGCACCCGTGAGACGCCCATGCCGGCCGCGAGCACGGCGAGCAGCGCGCACGCCAGCACCATGGCCTGCCTGGTCACCAGCGCAGCCCAGCCGAGCAGCAGCGCGGCGGTGAGGCCGAGCAGCCAGATCGTCTGGTCGAAGAACGGCGCCCCGCTGAGCCCCTGGAACAGGTCGTACGGCTCGCCGGTGCCCGGCGCGAGCTTGTCGGCCCACCCGCGGTCGTCGGCCAGCCACGAGAACACCCCGTAGCAGGCCAGCCCCGCGATCGGCGGCGTGTACGGCTTCGGCACCACCCATCCGGCCACCCACCCGATCACCGAGTAGAGCGCCAGCCCCGCCATGCCCATGCCGAGCCCCGACAGGCTGAGCCGGCCGGCCTGGTCGGTGAGCACCGTCTTGACGGCGAGCACCAGCACCGTGGCCCCGAACGAGCCCAGCACCACCATCACGATCGCCAGCGGCGCCTTGAGCGCCCGCCACGTCGTGAGCGAGCGCCCGCGCAGCGCGCGGCGCTTGCGCAGCGCCACCCAGGCGGCGAAGGCCGCGGCGACGGGCCCGGTCAGCCGGAGCGAGCCGATGACCGCGGCCACGATGTTCTCCCACGCGTCCACACCCGGGATCAGGACGTTCCACGCCGCGATCAGGCCGACAGCAAGCAGGACGGCAACCGTGACGGCCGCGCTGTGCTTCAGCTCCTCCCGTGAAACGCCCGCGTGCTCACGCACCCTTGTCCCCGTTGACGTTCATCAAGCACCCCCCGTGCCCCTAGGCGATGCGGCCGCCGCGCGGTCCTGGCCCGTCCCCACAGGCCGTGGACTTGGCGTCCGCGTCACCATACGTACGAGAACCATAACTGAGCGTGATGATTGACGTCCGGATTCTTGGTCAAGCAAAGAGAGCTGTCGCTGAGCGTAATCAGACGAACCGGGATGACCGGCGCGCTACCGTATCGCTGTGTCGCAGCCGAAGCCGCTCAACCTGCCGTTCGACCCCATCGACCGCGCCGCGGAGAGCTGGCGCGCTCACTTCGGACCTTCCTCCGCCATGGCCGCCGTTACCTCGATCATGAGAGCGCATCAGATCCTGCTGTCGCAACTTGACTCGCTCCTGAAGCCATACGACTTGACCTTCGCCAGATACGAGGCGCTGGTGCTGTTGACCTTCAGCAGGACGGGCGCGCTCCCGCTGTCCAGGATCGGCGAACGTCTCATGGTTCATCCCACGAGCGTGACGAACACGGTGGACAGGCTGGAGAAGTCCGGGTTCGTGACGCGCCGCCCCAACCCCCGCGACGGGCGCGGCGTGCTCGCCGAGATCACCGAGGCCGGCCGCGACGTCGTGCGCCGCGCCACCGCCGACCTCATGGCCGCCGAGTTCGGCCTGTCGATGTACGCCGAGGACGAACTCCACCGGATGTTCGACCAGTTGCGCACGCTACGGGTGGCGGCGGGTGACTTCCCGGCTTCGTCCATGCGGCAAGATGAAGGGCATGGCGGACTTCTCTAAGCCCGGGTCACTCTACGGAGCGATAGACCTGGGCGCGCGCAAGCAGGCTCTTGAGGCGCAGGCCCGGCGGGAGGCGGCAGGTCCCCAGGCGGCGTCGGCCTCAGTCGTCGATGTGACCGAGGAGACGTTCACGGCCGATGTCATCGAGCGCTCGATGACCGTGCCGGTCGTCCTCGACCTCTGGTCGCCGCGGGCTCCTGGCAGTGCCCAGCTCAGCCCGGTGCTGGAGAAGGTCGTCGGCGACCTGGGCGGCAAGGCCGTCCTGGCGAAGGTCAACGTCGATGCCAGCCCGCAGATCGCCCAGGCGCTGCGCGTGCAGGCCGTGCCGACCGTGCTGGCGATCTTCCAGGGCCAGGCCGTGACCGGCTTCCAGCAGGTGCTGCCCGAGCAGGAGGTGCGGCGCTGGCTGGACGAGCTGATGGGTGCGGTCGAGCAGTTCTACCAGGCCAACCCCGGCGCCAGGCCGCCGGAGGCCGAGGGCGGCGAGCCCGAGGCGCAGGCCGGCCCGCCGGCCGACCCCGACCTGGTGGCGGCCGAGCAGGCCATCGACGCGGCCGACTACGACGCGGCGATCGCGGCCTACGAGCGGCTGCTGGCCCGCGCGCCCGGCGACGAGGACGCGAAGATGGGGCTGGCGGGGGTCAGCCTGATCAAGCGCACCGCCGAGGCCGACCCCGCCGAGGTGCAGCGGCGCCTGCAGGACCCCGACGACCTCGACGCCCAGCTCATGGCCGCCGACCTCGAGATGCTGTCCGGCTCGGTCGACGAGGCGTTCAACCGCGTCATCGCCGTGGTCAAGCGCACCTCGGGCGACGACCGCGACCGGGCGAGAAAGCATTTGCTGGGGCTTTTCGACGCCTTGCCGGCCGAAGACCCATCTTTGGCGAAGGCGCGTAGGGCGTTGGCGAGCGCCCTGTTCTAACCTGGGGATATGCGGGTCGTCACCATATCGGCGACATACGGCACGGCCGGCAACCAGATCGGCCCGGCCGTGGCCGAGCGGCTCGGCGTGCCCTTCGTCGACCGGGCCATCCCCAGCGCGGTGGCCCAGCAGCTCGGCTGCACGCTGGAGGAGGCGCTGGCCCACGACGACCGCGCCGAGCACGGCCTCGGCCGGCTGTTCTCCGGGGCCATGCGGCTGCCCACGGTGACGTTCGGCGGCGTCGACATGTACGTCCCGGGCGCGATGCCGCTCGCGCCCGAGGAGTTCGTCCGCCACACCGAGCGGCTGCTCAAGGAGATGGCCGGCGACCAGGGCGGCGTGTTCCTCGGCCGGGCGGGCGCGGTGGTGCTGGCCGACCATCCCGGCGCCCTCCACGTCCGGCTCGACGCGCCGCTCAAGCGACGCGTCAGGCAGACGGCCACGCTCGCCGAGCTGAGCGAGCGCGAGGCGCAGCGCGTCATCGAGGACAACGACCGGGCGAGGACCGCGTACGTACGCCACTTCTACCGCGTCGACCCGGCCGATCCGTGCCAATATCACCTGGTTCTCGACAGCACCACCATTCCCGTGACAACGTGCGTCGAGCTGATCGTCCTGGCCGCCGAGGCACTGGGTTGACCGAAAGCCCCCTAACATGGGAGGCATTCTTGGTCAGTCCCGAAGGAGCGATTGACGTGGCGACCGTCCCGAGTGTGTCGTACTCCATCACCGTGCGGCTCGAGGTGCCCGCAGGCGGCAAGGCCGTCAGCCTGCTCACCCACGCCGTAGAGTCGGCGGGGGGCGTCGTCACCGCCCTCGACGTCACCAACGCGGGGCACGAGAAGCTCCGCATCGACGTGACCTGCGCGGCCAGGGACACCGACCACGCCCAGGCCATCGTCGACCAGCTCGAGGCCGTCGAGGGCGTCGTCATCCACAAGGTGTCCGACCGCACGTTCCTCATGCATCTCGGTGGCAAGATCGAGATGAAGTCGAAGGTGCCGCTGCGCAACCGCGACGAGCTGTCCATGGCGTACACGCCGGGGGTGGCGCGCGTGTCGATGGCGATCGCGCGCAACAAGGAGGACGCGCGGCGCCTGACCATCAAGCGCAACACCGTGGCCGTCGTCACCGACGGCTCGGCCGTGCTGGGCCTCGGCAACATCGGGCCCGAGGCGGCGCTGCCGGTCATGGAGGGCAAGGCGGCGCTGTTCAAGCGCTTCGCCGGCATCGACGCCTGGCCGATCTGCCTCGACACCCAGGACGTCGACGAGATCGTCCGCACCGTGCAGGTCATCGCGCCCGGGTTCGGCGGCATCAACCTCGAGGACATCGGGGCGCCGCGCTGCTTCGAGGTGGAGCGCCGGCTGCGCGAGCTGCTCGACATCCCGGTCTTCCACGACGACCAGCACGGCACCGCCATCTGCGTGCTCGCGGCGCTCACCAACGCGCTGCGGGTGGTCGACAAGAGCATCGAGACCGTCAAGATCACCATGGCGGGCGCGGGCGCGGCGGGCAACGCCGTGCTGCGGCTGCTGCTGGCGGCCGGCGCCCGCAACGTCGTCGTCTGCGACTACCTCGGCGCCGTCCACAAGGGGCGCGACGACCTCGACGAGTCGCTGCGCTGGATCGCCGACCACACCAACGCCGAGGGCTACGCCGGCGACCTGCGCGGCGCGGTCAAGGGCGCCGACGTGTTCGTGGGCGTGTCCGCGCCCGGCATCCTCAACGGCGACGACATCGCCGCGATGGCCGACGACCCGGTCGTGTTCGCGCTGGCCAACCCCGAGCCCGAGGTCTCGCCCGACGAGGCCCGCGAACACGCCGCCGTGGTCGCCACCGGCCGCTCCGACTACCCCAACCAGATCAACAACGTGCTGGCCTTCCCCGGGGTGTTCCGCGGGCTGCTCGACGCGCAGGCCACCGAGGTGACGCAGGAGATGCTGCTGGCCGCCGCAGGCGCGCTCGCCGCCGTCGTCACCCCCGAGGAGCTGGGGCCCAACTACATCATCCCCAGCGTCTTCCACCCCGACGTCGCCACCGCCGTGGCGGCCGCCGTCCGCGAGTCGGCCGGTGGCCGCGCCCGCGGCTTCACCGAGGCCTGACCTCCCGGGGCGGGGCGCTCAGGTGACCGCCCCGCGAGCGTTTCTCTCCACCAGCCCGACCCGCCCACCGAACCTGGGCCGGTCGGGCTGTTGGCTTGCCGCACCGTTGTGGTGAGGTCAAGGGGAAGGCGACGGCGGCCTGCGGGCAACAACAGGTGACCGACGTCCCGCCGACCACGAGGCCGCGCAATGAATGAGCCGCACCTGGCCGGCCCCCCGGACACCGCCTCACCGTCGCACGACGACGCAGCGGCGATCGAAGGTTCCCGGCAGGACGCTGGACTCCTGGCTGATCATGGACTCGGGCTGGAGCGACGCCAAGCCCGCCCGTCCCGGCTAGGGCCGTCCCATGGCGGTCAGGAGGTCGGGATGGCGGTGGTCAGGGCGGGCATCAGGCGGTAGCTCTCCTGGAAGACCAGGTTGTGTGCGTCGGCGGCGGCGATCGCGCGGAGCAGGTCGAGCTGCCCCGCCGCGTCGGACTCTTCGAAGACGTTCAGCGGCCAGTCGCCGACCGTGTTGCCGCGCAGGTGCGGGTGGTGGAAGTCGCAGCCGAAGTGGGCGACGACCGCGATCGGCTGCTCGCCCGTGGCGCGCTGTTCCGGCCAGGTGAGCGACCACATCGCGTTGAGCCCGCCCTCCCTCGACCGGGTGACGCCGCTCGCGACCACCTCCCCGGTGCCGAGCAGCAGATCGGCGTTCGCCTCGTCGAGCACCCTGCGCGCCACCGGGTCGAGCAGCTCGACGGCTCGGGCGAAGAGGCGTTCCTTGTCGTCCCGCGTGACGGCCTGGCCGTGCACCCCGTCGCGCAGGTCCGTGAAGTGCCTGATCAGGGCTTCGTTCATCGGTGTACGCATGCCCACCCCCTGCCCCGTCCGAGCCCTGCGCCACCTCTGCCCAGGTGCAAATGGTGGTGGGCCGGCCCCGATCGTGACCTCACCCCAGCAGGACGGCGATCCGCTCGCGCACCTCGGCCGTGTCGAGGCCGCGGACGGTCAGGGTCGTGCGGCGGCGTACGACGTCGTCCACCGTGGCCGCCCACTCGTGGTCACGGGCGTAGACCGCCTGCGCCCAGATGTCGGGCCCGTCGGGGTGGATGCGCTCGCCGAGCGCCGGGTCCTCGCGGATGAGCCTGGCCAGGTCGAACGCGATCGAGCCGTAGTGGGTGGCGAGGTGCCTGGCCACCAGCGGGTCCATGCGGGCGTCGCGGTCGCGGTCGGTCCACAGCCGCAGCGCCACCGCGTCGGGGCTGGCCAGGCCGGGCAGCGGCACCGCGGGCAGGATGTCGGCCAGGTCGTCGCCGAGCGGCCGGCCGGGGAGGTGGGCGAGGGTGTCGAGCACGTGCTTGCCGATGTGCCGGTACGTCGTCCACTTGCCGCCCGCCACCGACAGCATGCCGCCGGAGCCCCTGCTCAGCACGGTCTCCCGCTTGGCGGCGGTGACCTCCTTCGGCCCGCCGGGCAGCACCCGCAGGCCGGCGAAGGCGTAGGTGATGTCCTCGCGCCTGAGCTGGGCGTCGCGTACGGAATGGCCCGCCTCGTCGAGGATCTGCGCGATGTCGGCCTCGGTCGGGCGCACGTCGGCGGGGTCGCCCTCGTACGCCTCGTCCGTCGTGCCGAGCAGCAGGTGGTCCTCCCACGGGATGGCGAACGACACCCGGTACTTGTCGATCGGCGTGGTCAGCGCCGCCTTCCACGGCTCGTGCCGGCGCAGCACCAGGTGGGCGCCCTTGGACAGCCGGATGCTCGGCGCGGCGCCCGGGTCCTCCATGCGCCGCAGGTGGTCGACCCACGGCCCGGTGGCGTTGAGCACGAGCCTGGCCGACACCCCGAACTCGGCGCCGTCGAGCCGGTCGCGCAGTTCGGCGCCCGTCACGGTGCCGCCCGTCTTGCGCAGGCCGACGACCTCGGCGTGGTTGAGCACGGTGGCGCCCGCGTCGACGGCCGCGCGTACGGTCATGACGGCCACGCGGGAGTCGTTCATCTGGTGGTCGCCGTAGACGGCGGCGCCCCGCAGCCCCTCGCCGCGCAGCGCCGGCACCTTGGCGAGGGCCTGGTGCGGCGTGATCACCTTGCCCATGCCGTCGCCGAACACCGACAGCGCCGAGTACAGGAACACGCCCGCGCCCAGCTTGGCCGCGCCGTGCGGCCCGCCCTTGTAGATGGGCACCAGGAAGGTCAGCGGCTTGACCAGGTGCGGCGCGATGTCGGCGGCCAGGGCCCGGCGCTCGCGGTGGTTCTCGGCCACCAGCTTGACGTTGCCGGTCTGCAGGTAGCGCAGGCCGCCGTGGACGAGCTTGGACGAGGCGCTGGAGGTCGCGCCGGCGAAGTCGCCCGCGTCCACCATCGCCACCCGCAGCCCGGCCTGCGCGGCCATCCAGGTCACCGAGGTGCCGAGGATGCCGCCGCCGATCACCAGCAGGTCGAAGGTGGTGGTGGAGAGCTCCTGCCGGACCTGCGCCCGGTCGGTGCCGATCGTGGTCGTCATGCGGTCTCCTCCTGCTCGACCCAGTCGAGGGTCCTCGCCACGGCCTTCTTCCAGTTGCGGTATTCGCGCTCGCGGACCTCCTCGTCGATGGCCGGCCGCCACTCGGCCGCCTTGTGCCAGTTGGCGCGCAGGCTGTCGAGGTCGGGCCAGTAGCCGGTGGCCAGCCCGGCGGCGTACGCGGCGCCGAGCGCGGTCGTCTCCGACACCATCGGCCTGATCACCGGCACCGTCAGCACGTCGGCCAGCGTCTGCATGAGCAGGTTGTCGGCCGTCATGCCGCCGTCGGCGCGCAGCGTCGTCAGGTCGAGCCCGGAGTCGGCGTTCATGGCGTCCACGACCTCGCGGGTCTGCCACGCGGTGGCCTCCAGCACGGCCCGCGCGATGTGCCCCTTCGTCACGAACCCGGTCAGCCCCGCGATCACGCCGCGCGCGTCGGAGCGCCAGTGCGGCGCGAACAGCCCCGAGAAGGCCGGGACGAAGTAGCAGCCGCCGTTGTCGTCCACGGTCTTGGCGAGGGTCTCGATCTCGGCCGCGCTGGAGATCAGGCCCAGGTTGTCGCGCAGCCACTGCACCAGCGAGCCGGTGACCGCGATGGCGCCCTCCAGCGCGTACGTGGCCGGGCCTTCGCCGATCTGGTAGCCCACGGTGGTCAGCAGGCCGTGCTTGGAGACGACCGGCTCGTTGCCGGTGTTCATCAGCAGGAAGCTGCCCGAGCCGTAGGTGCTCTTCACCTCGCCGGGGGAGAAGCAGGTCTGGCCGAACAGCGCCGCCTGCTGGTCGCCCAGCGCCGACGCCACCGGCACACCCGCCTCCGTGTGCCCGTAGACCTCGGCCGACGGCCGGATCTCCGGCAGCATCGCGCGCGGCACGCCGAGCGCGGCCAGCAGCTCGTCGTCCCAGGACAGGGTGTGGATGTTCATCAGCATCGTGCGGCTGGCGTTGGTCACGTCGGTGATGTGGCGGCCGGTGAGGTTCCACAGCAGCCAGCTGTCCATCGTGCCGAACAGCACCTCGCCGCGCTCGGCGCGCTCGCGCAGATCGTACGCGTCGAGCAGCCAGCGGATCTTGGGCCCGGAGAAGTAGGTGTGCAGCGGCAGCCCGGCGCGCTCCCTGAACAGCGGCTCCTGCTCGGCCAGCGACCGGGTGAGCGCGTCGGTGCGGGTGTCCTGCCAGACCACGGCGGGGCAGACCGGGCGGCCGGTGGCGCGCTCCCACAGCACGGTGGTCTCGCGCTGGTTGGTGATGCCGAGCGCGGCGATCTGCCCGTCGTCGATGCCGGCCCCGGTCACCGCCTCGGTCAGCACGCCGCGTACGGACTGCCAGATCTCGTCGGCGTCGTGCTCGACCCAGCCGGGGCGGGGGAAGATCTGACGGTGCTCGCGCTGGGCGACGGAGATGATGTGGCCGCCCTGGTCGAAGACGATGCACCGGCTGGACGTGGTGCCCTGGTCGATGGCTGCGATGTACTGGGATCCAGGCACGGGGTTCCTCGCTAGTGCTGCTGGTTCGACATTGTCGAACGGTCTGCGGAACGAATGCTATGTGGTCGCTGGTAGCTGTTCAAGTGTCATCTGGCCAGGTCACGGCTTATCGCCCGGGCCGCGTCGCGGACGTAGGAGACGAACTCCATGTGCAGCTCGCCGCCGGGCGCCAGCCGCTCGACGGCGCCGCGGATGCCGATCGCGCCCACGACGATGCCGCGCGGGTCCTTGATGGGCGCGGCGATGGCCACCTCGCCCTCGGTCAGCTCCTCCATCTCGCACGCCCAGCCGCGCGACCTGACCCCGTCGAGCTCCGCCGCCAGCGCGGCGGGATCGGCCAGCGTGTGCTTGGTGTAGGGCTCCAGAGGGGCCGCGGGCGGCTCGTCGTACGGGTCGTAGGCGAGCAGCACCTTGCCGAGCGCGCTGGCGTGCACCGGCAGGTACGTGCCCACCTGGAGGGTCTGCATGCTGTCGTCGGGCCTGAAGACGTGGTGGATGACCAGGACGTGGTCCTCGTGCAGGGTGCCGATCCAGGCGCTCTCCCTGCTGCGGCCGGCCAGCGCGTCGGCCCAGTTGATCGACCTGCCGCGCAGCTCGTTGACGTCGAGGTAGCTGCTGCCGAGGTGGAGCAGCGTGGCCCCGAGGCGGTACTTTCCCGTCGCCTGGTCCTGCTCGACGAACCCGACGCGCACCAGAGTCCGCAGGATGCCGTGTAGCGTCCCCTTCGGCAGGCCCAGGGCTCTGGCCAGTTCGGCGACCCCGAGCTGTCTCGGGCCGGAGGCGAGCAGCCGCAGGATCGCGGCGGCTCGTTCGACGGACTGAATCGTCTCTCCCACAGGAGCGACACTAGCGCAGTTCCGTTCGGTAATGCCGAACGAGCTGCTAATGAAACAAGAGTTTCGATAATATGGTCGGCTACACGGCGAGGAGACTCGATGGACCAACCCTCCCGTTCCGCGGGAACCGTACGGCCGGGTGGCCGTACCGCGCGGGTGCGCGCCGCCGTCCTGGAGGCCACACAGGACGCGCTGGTCGAGCACGGCTTCCACGCGTTGACCATGGATCAGATCGCGGCCAGGGCGGGCGTCGGCAAGACCACCGTCTACCGGCGCTGGGGAAGCCCCGCCGGCCTCGTGACCGATCTCATGAACGAGTTCGCCAACCAGTCCTCGCCGCACGCCGACACCGGAAGCATCGAGGGCGACCTGCGGGCCAACGCGCTGATGGTGATGGAGGCGCTCAACGACCCGCGGCTCGGTGTCACGCTCCAGGCCGTCATCGCCGCGGCCACCAGCGACGAGCAGGCGGCGCTCGCGCTGCGCACCTTCTATCTGCGCCGCATCGACGAGTGGGCCACCGTCGTGGAGCTCGCCGTCGCCAGGGGCGAGCTGCCCCAGGGCACCCATGCGGAGGAGCTCATCAGAGCCGTCTCCGCGCCGCTCTACTACCGGCTGGTCGTCACGCGCGAGCCGGTCACGCGGGAGGTCGCGGAGGCGTCCGTGGCCCGCGCGCTGGCCGCCGCCAGGGCCGGGGCCTTCGTGACCGCAGGAGACCGCTCTCCCTAGCAGGAGACCGTTCTTCCTAGGACGAGCGCGGCCAGATCGAGCCGTACCACCACAGGATCCCGCCCATCACCACCATGCCGCCCGCCGTCGCGAGCTTGGCCAGGAGATCGGTGGGCGGGCCCGTGAACGGGAGTTGCTTGCGGTGGTGACCCCACGGGCAGTCGTTCTCCAGCCGGGTGGAGTCGATCAGCGTCTCGGGGGTGTTGTCGCTCACCGAGAACGCCTCGATCTCGGCGCCGCTGCCCCTTGTCACCCGTACGTGCCGGACGATCGTCTTGCGCGCCGGGATCGAGCCGCTGGCCACGCTGACCCCGTCGGACTTCAGGTCGAACCTGGCCAGCTGACGGGTCTGGTTGTGCAGGCGTACGGTGGCGCGGCCGGTGCGGCAGGCCACGCCGTCCACCGTCATCGTGAACGGGTCACCGGTGTCGGACCCCGGCCAGGCGTAGGCGGGCAGCGTCAGGAAGAGTAGGAAAGCCCCCAAAGGGAGGCAGACCAGGACGAGACGAGTACCGATGCGCATGTGCTCCCCCCGAATGTGATCTTCGCTACCTAAAGTTCCCAAGCGTGTACGAAAAGTAACATGGGGGGCTCGGGGGAGCGCGCACCCCACCGGAGCCTTCATGATGGAGGTATGGCGGAAGCGATCTACGTCGGCGGTTTGTTGGTGGCGACGCCGCTTCTCGACGACCCCAACTTCCGGCGTAGCGTCGTGCTCATCCTCGAACACGACCACGACGGCGGCACACTGGGCGTCGTGCTCAACAGGCCGAGCGACATCTCGGTGACCCAGGTCCTGCCGGTCTGGGATCCGCTGGTGACCGGGCCGCCGGTGCTGTTCGAGGGCGGGCCCGTACAGACCGACAGCGCGCTTGCGCTCGCCGCCGTGCCGAGCGGCGAGGAGCCGCTGGGCTGGCGCCGGCTGCACGCCGGCACCGACGCGGTGGCCAGGCTGGGCACGGTCGACCTCGACGCGCCCCCCGAGATCCTCCAGGGCGAGATCGCGCAGATGCGCATCTTCGCCGGTTACGCGGGCTGGACGTCGGGACAGCTGGAGAGCGAGATCGCCGAAGGAGCCTGGTACGTCGTCGACTCCGAGGCCGGCGACACCTTCCACGCCGACCCGTCCTCCCTGTGGCGCCAGGTGCTGCGCCGCCAGCGCGGGGAGCTGGCGTTCGTGGCGACCTGCCCCGATGACCCGACGATGAACTGACGACCCGACGATGAACCGAGGCCGGGTCAGGGCTGCTGGTCCCACCCCGGACGCAGGCAGCGCTCGGTCAGCTCCAGCGTCTGCGCCACGCGCTCCTTGATCTCCGCCATCGGGGCGTCGCGGCGCGGGCACTCGAACCCGACCCGCATGGTGGACATCGCGAACGCCACGATCAGGTGAGCGAGCTGGTCCTCGTCGGGGTCGGTGCCGCGGCGGGCGGCGACCTTCCCGGCCAGCCGCCGCTCGGTCTCGGCGCCTCTGGCCGCCGAGAGGCCGACCAGGTGCGGGTGCGACTCGAACAATCTGCGAAGCTTGAGGAACCTCTCCGCGTCCTCGGGCGTTGACTCATCCAGGTCGGCGAGCAAGGCGCGCAGGCCCTGCATGAGCGAGGCGAACGGCGGCTCGTCGTGCGGGCGCTCGGCCAGGGCGTCGAGCATGATCTCCTCGCCGTGGTCGTGAAACCACAGCACCAGGTGATCCTTGCTGGTGAAGTAGCGGAAAAAGGTGCGGGGGGAGATCTCGACGGCCCCCGCGATCTGCTCCACGGTGGTCGATTCGTATCCTTGTTCGAGGAAGAGATCGATCGCCGCGTCGAGGATCGCCAGGCGCGTCTTCTCCTTCTTGCGTTCCCGCAGACCCACGGTCGTCATCTCCTCGACACAAAGCTGTCATAGTGTGCCATAAGTCATAGTCCGCCGACTTTAAGTCAGTTGTGAAGTGTCACCCTGTGCCATAGATTACCGGAGGCTTAGGACTTTTCTGCCCCGGTGTGGGGCGATCTGTGGAAATAGGGGGACTTAATGGCTCACGCGAAGGCGGTCGACGCACCGTCATCGCCCGGCCCGGCCGGCACGGGGACCGGGGGCAACCCGTGGCTCGTTCTGCTGGCGGTCAGTCTGGGCGTCATCATGGTGATGCTCGACGGCACGGTCGTCGGCATCGCCAACCCGGTCATCCAGACGGACCTCAAGGCGTCGCTCTCTGACCTGCAGTGGGTGACCAGCGGGTATCTGCTGGCGCTCGCGGTCTTCTTGATCACCGCCGGCAAGCTCGGTGACCTGTTCGGGCACAAGCGCGTCTTTCTCATCGGTGTGGGGGGCTTCGCCGTCTCGTCGGTGGGCATCGGCTTCAGCGCCGAGCTCGCCGACGTCGTTCCCGGCGTCACGCCCATCGGCGCGCTGATCGGCCTGCGCGTGTTGCAGGGCCTGTTCGGCGCCCTGCTGCAGCCCGCCGCCCTGGCGCTGCTGCGCAGCGCGTTCCCCGGGCCGAAGCTGAACCAGGCGATGGGTGCCTGGGGCGCCATCATCGGCCTGTCCAGCGCGGCCGGCCCGATCGTGGGCGGCCTGCTCGTCGGCGGTGGCAACTGGGAGTCGGTCTTCTTCATCAACGCCCCCGTGGGCGTCATCGCGCTGGTCATGGGCATCCTTCTGATCAAGGAGAACCGCGCCAAGAGCCTGGCCAGGATCGACTGGCTCGGCGTGGTGCTGCTGTCCGGCGCGATGTTCTCGCTGGTGTGGATGATCATCAAGGCCCCCGACTGGGGCTGGGGCGACAGCACGACGCTGACCTTCCTCGCCGTGTTCGTCGTGCTCATCGGCCTGTTCATCTTCTGGCAGAGCCGTGCGAGCCAGCCGCTGGTGCCGCTGTCGCTGTTCGCCAACCCGTCCATCTCCATCGGCACGTTCCTGATGATGATGGTCGCCTTCGCGATGTTCGGCGCGATGTTCTTCCTGGGCTTCTTCTTCCAGGGCGTGCACGGGCTCGAGCCGCTGGACGCCGGCCTGCGCATGCTGCCGATGAGCGCGGGCATGATCGTCGCATCGCCGCTGGCCGGCATGATGCTGAGCAGGTTCGGCCCGAAGATCACCATGGCGGGCGGCCTGCTGATCACCGCGTTCGCGATGTTCCTCATGTCGCGGCTCGGCATCGACGCCTCGTTCATCGAGAGCGGCATCCCGTTCGTGCTGCTGGCCTTCGGCCTCTCGCCGGTCTTCGTGGGCGCCACCGAGATCATCGTCGGCAACGCTCCCGTCGGGCTGAGCGGCGTCGCCGGTGGCGTGCAGCAGTCGGCCATGCAGGTCGGCGGCGCGCTCGGCACCGCGATCCTGGGCGCCGTGATGGCCTCCGAGATCTCCAGCAGGATGCCCGGCTACCTCGGCCCGATCGCCCAGCAGATCCCGCCGGAGCAGATGACGGCGCTGGAGAAGGCCGCCGCCTTCGGTGCGGCGCCGCCCGGGCTGCCCGAGCCCATCGTCAGCGCCGTGCACAACTCCTTCATGGACGGCATGCACCTCGCCTTCGTGGTGAGCACCTGCATCGCGGTGCTGACCGCCGCGCTGACGATGTTCGTCAGGGCCGGCAGGAAGACCGAGGGCGCTCCCGTCCACATGGGCTGATCGCTTCTCACGTACGGCCTCCGTCCCTCACGGGCGGGGGCCGTCGCGCTGTTCGGGGTCCTGGGCGGGCATAAACTCGATGGGGTGAGCACGAAGATCCTTCCAGAGCAGGAGACCACTCCGCGGACGTCGCACGGCGACGGCGATCACGAGCGGTTCGCCCACTACGCGGACAAGCACAAGATCACCGAGAGCATGGTGACCGGCACGCCCATTCGCGCCCTGTGCGGCAAGATCTGGGTGCCCAGCCGCGACCCCAAGAAATATCCGGTCTGCCCGGAGTGCAAGGAGATCTACGAAGGTCTGCCTCCCGGCGGCGGCGAGGGCGACGACAAGCAGTGAGTGTTGCTGTGCGCTAATCCCCACGCGGAGGGTTACGGTCTGTAGCCAGATCGTCTCAAGCCGTGGGGGATATGCATGGTCCGGCGCGCGACCGCCGTCTCGTTGGCATGCCTGCTCGCCGCCGGGCTCATCCCGCCGCTTCCTGACGGATCGGCACCGGGCGCCGGCGCCGCGCTGAGGTCGGGAGCCGCGCCGGCGGATCGATGCGCGGGGCAAGAACACACCGAGCAGCACCCCAGGCACCACGCGAGGCAGCACGCCCAGCACCAAGCTGATCGACATCCGGTGCCCGGTCCTGCCCGTACGCCCGTGCCGCGCTCGCCCAAGCCTGAGGACGTCGCCAAGGTCGTCGGCGAGCTCGGCCGCCGCCTGGCCGGGGTCACCCCGCCGACCCACTTCACCGTGCCCACGCGCGTGCACGTGATCGCCTCTGGCCCTGACCGCCAGGTCTCAGAAGAGACGGTCAAGGCTCAGATCGAGGTGCTCAACGCCGCGTACGCCGGCAGGTTCGGCGGCGTCGACACCGGCGTGCGCTTCCGCCTCGACGACATCTCGGTCCGGCGCAGCGCGACCTGGTTCACCGACCCCGTCGGCAACGAGAAGGTCATGAAGAAGGCCCTGCACGAGGGCGGGGCCGACACGCTCAACCTCTACATCGCCCAGCTCAGCGAGCTCATGCTGGGCTTCGCCAGCTACCCCTACTGGTACGCCGGCGCCCCCGCGCTCGACGGCGTCGTGATCGACTGGCGCAGCCTGCCGGGCGGCGCGATGACCAACTACAACCAGGGCTTCACCGGCGTGCACGAGATCGGCCACTGGCTCGGCCTGTTCCACACGTTCGAGAACGGCTGCCGCGAGCCCGGCGACGGCATCGACGACACGCCGGCCGAGGCCAGGCCCACCGAGGCGTGCCCGCAGGACAAGGACACCTGCGCCGACCGGCCGGGCAAGGACCCGGCGCACAACTTCATGGACTACGCCCACGACCGCTGCATGTGGGAGTTCACCGCAGGCCAGGCGCACCGGATGCACGAGATGTGGGCCGCGTTCCGGGCCTCGTCCGCGGCCTGAACGGGGCGAACTACGATGTCCGGGTGACAGCACCAAAAGCACTCGACACTCCCACAAAACCGCCCGGCATCTTCGACACCGCGTACCGGGCGGCCACGTTAGGGATCCTCCTGGTGGTCACGCTGATCGCCTTCGAGGGCATGTCGGTCGGTGTGGTGATGCCGTCGATCGCCAAGGAGCTGAACGCCCTCGACCTCTACGGCATCAGCTTCTCCGCCTTCCTCATCGCCAGCCTGTTCATGAACGTCGTCTCCGGCCTCTGGTCCGACAAGCGCGGCTACCCGGCGCCGTTCCTGGCCGGGGTGGTGCTGTTCGCGGCCGGCATGGGGCTGGCCGGCGCCGCGTCGTCCGCGGAGATGTTCCTGCTGGCGCGGGTCGTGCAGGGGCTCGGCGGCGGCTCCGCGATCGTCGCCCTGTACGTGATGATCGCCCGCGTCTACCCCATGGACGTGCGGCCCAAGGCGTTCGCCGCGCTGTCGGCCGCCTGGGTCGTGCCCGCCATGGTGGGGCCGTCCGTGGCCGGGTTCGTCGGCGACACGTGGGGCTGGCGTTACGTCTTCTACGGCATCGTCCCGCTGGTCATCCCCGCGCTGGTGATGCTCGTGCCGGCGCTGCGGCTGGGCTCGGCCCACGAGGCCCAGCTCGGCACCGGGCCGCGCTCCAAGCCGGTGGCGATGACGCTGGCCGCCACCTCGACCGCCGGCGGCGCCGGGCTGCTGCTGTACGGCGTGGACGGGCTGCACCGCGACGTCCTGCCCGCCGCGGTGGCGAGCGTGGCCGGGCTGGCGCTGCTCGTCATCGGGCTCTACCGGCTGCTGCCGCCTGGCTCGCTGCTGCTGCGGCGCGGGCTGCCGACGACCGTCCTCATGCGCGGGTTCTTCTCGGCCTCGTTCTTCGGGGTCAACTCCTTCATCCCGCTGGCCCTGCAGGAGGTGAAAGGGTTCGATACCACCGCGGCCGGCATCGCGCTCACCACGGGCGCGCTGGGCTGGTCGGCCGGGGCGTACCTGCAGAGCAGGCAGTCGGCCGACCCGCACAGGCGGATCAGGCTGGGCGCGGGCTGCGTCACCGCGGGCATCCTGGTCAGCCTGCTGTCCGTGCTGCCGGGCGTCACGGGGTGGATCGCCGTACCGGCGTGGATCCTGGCCGGGCTCGGCATGGGCTACGGCATCACCACGACCAACGTCACCGCGCTCAAGCAGTCGCCGGTGAACGAGCAGGGCGCGAACTCGGCCTCGCTGTCGGTCTCCGACCAGCTCGGCTCGGCGCTGTCCGTCGGGATCGGCGGCGCGCTGGTGAACGTGATCGGTCACGCGCCGCAGGAGATCGCCACCGGGTTCCTCGTCATCTCGGGCCTCATGGCGGCCATCGCGCTCAGCGGGACGCTGCTCGCCGGTCGTACGCGCTGAAATTCCGTCCCTCCCGTCACACCGGTCACAGTTCGCCTGTCACCGGTCGCTGGGAGTGATAGGACAGCGGGCGAGGAGGTGACATGGACGATGATCGCCGGGTCTGGCCCCCGCAGCCGGGGCCCAGGCACCGCCGCCCGCCGTCGCCTCCTCCCGACCCGGCCCCGCCCGACGACGTCCCGCCGCCGCGCCCCAAGCGGACGCGGCCGCCGTACCAGGACCAGCAGCGCCAGGTCGAACGACAGCGCGCCGAGCAACACCAGGACCAGCGGCGCCAGGTCGAAGGCCGGCGCGCCGAGCAACACTGGGCGGAGGCCCGCCCCGCCGCGCCCCTGTCCGAGCCGCCGGGCGCCTGGGGGCGCCGCGACGAGCCGCCCGACGACGCGGAGTGGGGCCGCTCCGACGGCTCAGGGTGGGCCCGCACCGAAGACCGGCAGCGGCGGCATCCACTCGACCTGGAGCCGGACGAGTCGTTCTGGAACGAGGACGACCCGGACGACGCGGACGAGCCGTCGTGGAGCGCGCGCATCCGCGGCGCCGCGGGCGGCGCCGCCCGTGACGCCGCCCGCGACGACTCCGACGACCTGCCGCCGTCGGCGCACCTCTACGGCGCTCCCACCGCCCCCAGACAGCGCGCGGGAGGCGTCCGGAGCGGCACGGGGGCGCCGTGGAAGGTGCCGCGGAAGGTGGCCGCCGTGCTGACGGCCCTGGCGGCCGCGGCGGCGCTCGTGGCGGCGGCCACGGTCACCGCCCTGCGCTTCGTCGCCGAGGAGCCCGAGCCAGGCCGCCTGAGCGACCCGCGGGCCGGCGTGACGGCGACACTCCCCGAGGGCTGGCGGACGGACC
This sequence comes from Nonomuraea sp. NPDC049421, assembly GCF_040677005.1. Lineage (NCBI taxonomy): Bacteria > Bacillati > Actinomycetota > Actinomycetes > Streptosporangiales > Streptosporangiaceae > Nonomuraea > Nonomuraea sp. NPDC049421. The sequence continues at coordinate 94,869 of NZ_JBFAQA010000007.1, read as the reverse complement.
CGGTGCCCCCGGTCACGGGCTTCACCTCGGTCGCCCGCGACGACGCCGGCGGGCTCGTGATGGCCCGGCCGATGGAGGGGCCGATCGAGGACGCGAAGAAGGCCACGGCCCAGGCCACCGAGCTCTACTCCAAGCTGCTGCTCAAGGGCGACCGCGTGACGGTCGTGGACGACCGCCGCACCCAGGACGGCCACACCCGGGCACTGCGCGCCGAATACCGCGACGTGGTCAACCGGCCGGCGTACCTGCGCGTGATGCTCGTCACTCGCCAGGGCAAGCCGGTGCTGCTCCTCGGGCTGCTCCAGCCCGAGGAGGAAAGCCGCAGGCAGGCACTCGACACGGTGCTGACGAGCCTCCGATAAGCCGCATAGCACGTGAGGAGAACGTTGGCCAGAATCCTCGGCTCACGGCACGTCTTGTCGGTGGGCCCGATTACCCTTGGGTCACTGTGAGAGAGCGAAGCACACCAACCTCAGAGGTGATGCGGTGAGCACCTTCGCCGCGTCCCACCTTTCGCCTTCCTATCCAGACCGCGCCGCATGGGGCACCGCTCCCAAGCTCAGGGCCTGGCAGCAGGAGGCGTTCGACCTCTACTTCAGGCGCGAGCCGCGTGACTTCCTCACCGTGGCGACGCCGGGCGCCGGCAAGACCACCTACGCCCTGCGCATCGCCAGCGAGCTGCTCGCCAACGGGGTGATCAAGGCCATCACCATCGTGACGCCCACCGAGCACCTCAAGCGCCAGTGGGCCGACGCGGCGGGCAAGGTGGGCATCGCCATCGATCCCGAGTTCAAGAACAGCCAGGGCACCACCTCGCGCGACTACACCGGGGTGGCGGTGACCTACGCGCAGGTCGCCATGCATCCCGCGCTCCACAGGGCGCGCACCGAGGCCCGCAGGACGCTCATCATCTTCGATGAGATCCACCACGCCGGCGACGCCAAGTCGTGGGGCGACGGCGTGCGCGAGGCGTTCGAGCCCGCCACCCGGCGGCTGCAGCTCACCGGCACGCCGTTCAGGTCCGACGACAACCCCATCCCGTTCGTCGCCTACGAGGAGGACGGCGAGGGCGTCAAGCGCAGCGTCTCCGACTACTCCTACGGCTACGGCCCCGCGCTCGCCGACGGCGTCGTCCGTCCCGTGATCTTCCTCGCCTACTCCGGCGAGATGAAGTGGCGCACCCGCGCCGGCGACGAGATCGCCGCGACGCTCGGCACCCCGCTCACCAAAGACCAGCTCTCCCAGGCGTGGCGGGCCGCGCTCGACCCCAAGGGCGACTGGATCCGCCAGGTCATGCAGGCCGCCGACCGCCGGCTCACCGAGGTGCGCAGGGGCGTGCCCGACGCGGGCGGCCTGGTCATCGCCACCGACCACGAGACGGCCCGCGCCTACGCCCGCCACCTGCGCAACATCACCGGCGAGGGCGCCACGGTCGTGCTGTCCGACGACCCCGGCGCGTCGAAGAAGATCAAGCAGTTCGCGGCCTCCGAGGACCGCTGGCTGGTCGCCGTCCGCATGGTGTCCGAGGGGGTCGACATCCCGCGCCTGTGCGTGGGCGTCTATGCCACCTCCACCTCGACCCCGCTCTTCTTCGCCCAGGCCGTGGGCCGCTTCGTGCGTGCCCGCAAGCGCGGCGAGACCGCGTCCGTCTTCCTCCCCTCGGTGCCGACCCTCATGGGGCTGGCCAACGAGATGGAGGCCGAGCGCGACCACGTGCTCAACAAGCGGCCACCCGAGGACGGCCTCGACGACACCCTGCTCGACCAGGCCAACCGGCAGAAGGACAACCCCGACGTCCTCGGCGACGAGCTGCCGTTCGAGACCATGGAGACGTCGGCGACGTTCGACCGGGTGCTGTTCGACGGCGGCGAGTTCGGCACGGGCGCCGAGATCGGCTCCGCCGAGGAGGAGGACTTCCTCGGCCTGCCCGGCCTGCTCGAGCCCGACCAGGTGGCCACGCTGCTGCGTAAGCGGCAGTCCGACCAGCAGGCGGCCAGGCGCAAGCAGCAGACCGCCGAGCCCCGGCAGGAGCTCGCGCCCCACGAGCAGATCGCCGAGCTGCGGCGCGAGCTCAACGGCCTCGTCGGCGCCTGGAACCACCGCACCGGCCAGCCCCACGGGGTGATCCACAACGAGCTGCGGCGGGCGTGCGGCGGGCCGCCGATCGCGCAGGCGACGGTGGAGCAGATCCAGGAGCGCATCGCCATGATCCGCCGCTGGGCCACCCAGCGCCGCTGACCCCTCACGGCCGGCGGGCGCGCCCGCCGGCCGAGGCGCAGGTCAGCGAGGGTGGGGATGGCCGTCACGGTACGTGACTATGCGCATTTGGTCACAGAGCACTGGCCTTCTGTTAGAAGCTCGACGGAACCGGCAACAACCACTCTTGGCTGTCTTGGGATACGCAGAAGGACTTTGCCCATGTCGTCTGAGGCCACCGGAAAGCCGACGCTCACCGTCACTTCAGGCCTCTCTCGAAACGCCATCATCGTCAGGATCGAAGGCGAGCTCGACGTCAACGCGTTGCCGATCTTCCAGGAGCACCTGCAGCAGATCTGGGAGCTGCTGCCCCAGCCCTTTCTGATCCTCGACCTCAGCGAGGTCTCGTTCTGCGACTCCATGGGCATGAACGAGCTCGTCCACCTCATGCAGCGCTGCGAGGCGGGCGGCACCAGGCTGGTGCTCGGCGGGGTGCAGGGGGTCATGGCGCGGGTGCTGTCGATCACGGGGCTGCGGCACGCGTTCGAGGTGTACGCCAGGATCGACGACGCGCTGCGGCTGGCCGTCACCCACGCCTGACGCGGCTCAGGCGGCACGTGAGGGGATCGAACGGCCGGTGCGGCCGTCGACCGGCACCACGCCCGTCTCCGCGTGCAGCGGCACCGTCAGCGAGGCGGTGCCGTCCTTCACGTGGACGGGCCGGGTGTAGGTGTGGCGCGAGGTCGCCCGGCCGGGGTGGCCGGCCGCGTACAGCCAGATGAGCAGCTTTTTGCCGCGGGGGAGCACGACGACCTCGGCGGTGCGGCACTCGCCGGAGACCGCGGGCCACGTCAGCACCAGGTGCCGGCTCACGTCGGCGGTGCGGGGGACGGGCGCGCGGCCACGGCAGGCCGGCGCGGCCGGGGTGGCGGCGACGGCCACGGCCTGCGGGGAGGGGTCGGCGGCGGGTGCGGGCGGCGGGCGCAGCGCGCTCATGGCGACGGTGCCCGCCTCCAGCAGGACCAGCGTCACGACGGCGGCGGCGCGGTCGATCGTGGTGCCCCTGACCAGCAACCACAGGGCGAGGGGCCCGAGGACGAGCCAGGCCACGCCGAGGGACAGAGGCAGCATGGAGAACCTCCCACCGCTTGGAAGAGTGATCACTCTCCGTGTTACTCCGGCTTCGGAGCGGGGTCCGCTGTCCTCGATATCACATGACCGCAGCGTTGCAAACTGTGTACGTATCGTGATCGGCTCAGCCGACGGCGGGGGCGCCCTGGAGGGTGATGCCCGCCTCCTCCATCTCCGCCAGCGCCGCCTGCGTCGTCGCGGGCGCCACGCCGGCCGTCAGGTCGAGCAGGACCCGCACCGCGAAGCCGTGCTTGACCGCGTCGAGGGCGGTGGCGCGGACGCAGTGGTCGGTCGCGATGCCCACCACGTCGACCTCCGTGACCCCGCGCTCGCGCAGCCACCGATCCAGCGGCACCTCGTCGCCGGAGGCGCCCTCGAAGCCGCTGTAGGCCGCCTCGTAAGCCCCCTTGCTGAAGACCTCCTCCACCTTCGAGACGTCGAAGCCGGGGTGGAACTCGGCCCCGGACGAGCCGGCCACGCAGTGGGCGGGCCAGCTGGCCGCGTAGTCGGGGGTCTCGGCGAAGTGGTCGCCGGGGGAGATGTGGTAGTCGCGGGTGGCCACGACGTGGTCGTAGGGGTGGCCGGCGACGTGGCGGCTGATCGCCGCGGCCACCTCCGACCCACCCGCGACGGCCAGGCTGCCGCCCTCGCAGAAGTCGTTCTGCACGTCAACGATGATCAACGCGGTGCCCATAGGTAGCACCATACGTCAGGCGAACTCGGTCGGAATCGCCGCGTACCCCCTGCCGAGCTGCAGCGCCTCCTGGGGGAGGGTGGCGACGGCGGCGGCGTGGCGGTCGCGGGCGGCCGACAGCGGCTCGCGGCCGACGACCTCGCCCTCGCGGACGAGCTCGTGCAGCAGCGGCACCCCGCCCTCGGGGACGAGCCCGCCGGTGGTGATCAGCTCGGTGTCGGCGTGGCCGGCCGCGTCGACCATCCGGTACGCGTCCTTGCGCCCCCCGCGCGACGGCTTGCCCACCGACCGCTTGGCCACGGCCTCCAGCTTGCCGGTGGCCGTCTCACGGGCCACCAGCTTGTAGACCAGGGCGGCCGTCGGCACCCCCGAGCCGGTCACCAGGGACGTGCCGACGCCGTAGCCGTCGACGGGGGCGGCGGCCAGCGCGGCGATGGCGTACTCATCGAGGTCGGAGGTGACGAGGATGCGGGTGTCGAAGGCGCCGAGGGAGTCGAGCTGCTCGCGCACCTCCTGGGCGGCGGCGGCCAGGTCGCCCGAGTCGATGCGGACCGCGCCCAGCTTCGGTCCTGCCAGCTCGACGGCGGTGCGCACGGCCTCGGCCACGTCGTACGTGTCCACCAGCAGCGTCGTCTCCGGCCCCAGTGAGGCGATCTGGGCCTCGAACGCGTCGCGCTCGCTGTCGTGCAGCAGCGTGAACGCGTGGGCCGCCGTGCCGGCCGTGGGCACGCCGTACAGGTGGCCGGCCATCAGGTTGGAGGTGGAGGCGAACCCGGCGATGTAGGCGGCTCTGGCGGCGGCCACGGCGGCGTGCTCGTGCGTACGCCGCGAGCCCATCTCGATGATCGGCCGCTTGCCCGCCGCGTTGGTCATGCGGGAGGCGGCGGAGGCGATGGCGCAGTCGTGGTTGAGTATCGACAGCGTCAGCGTCTCCAGCAGCACGGCCTCGGCGAACGTGCCCTCCACGACCATGATCGGGGAGGCGGGGAAGTAGAGATCGCCTTCCAGATAGCCGTAGATGTTGCCGGAAAACCGGTAATCGGCGAGAAACGCCAGGGTCGCCTCGTCCACGACGTGGTGGTCGCGCAGAAAGGTGAGTTCATTGTCACTGAAACGGAAGTGTTCCAGCTCGTCCAGGACGCGCCCGGTACCTGCGACGACGCCGTAACGCCGTCCACCGGGGAGATGCCGGGCGAACACCTCGAAAACCGCCCGCCGGTGCGCCGCGCCGCTGCGCAGGGCGGCCTGCAACATTGTCAGCTCATAGTGATCTGTGAGCAACGCAGTGCTCATGGTCATTCTCACGACTCGAAGACTACGGCCCAGATAGGGCAGACTCGGGGATGTGGGTAGCACCGCTCCAATCGCCGTTGAGCGTCCGTCATCGGACGTCCGGCCCGATCTGCCATGGGTGACCATCGTCTGGAACGACCCCGTCAACCTCATGTCCTACGTGACCTATGTCTTCCAAACGGTCTTCGGCTACACCCGCGAGAAGGCCGAGAAACTGATGCTCGACGTGCATCACAAGGGCAAGGCCGTCGTGTCCAGCGGCACGCGCGAGGAGATGGAAAGGGATGTGCAGATTCTCCACTCCTACGGCCTGTGGGCGACGCTCCAGCCGGACTCGGTCAAGTGAGATCCACGGGTCGCGGCACTCCTACCGGGAAGAGGCACAGGTGAGTTCGGGGTTCTCGCGGGGCAAGGACGGCGGCGTCGTCGCCGAGTTCGAGGCGGCGGAGATCTCGCTGCTGCGCTCGCTGGTCTCCATGATGCTGGGCATCGTCTCGCCGGGTCAGACCAGCGACGACCCGCTCGAACGGGCGCTCGGCATCGGTGACAGCGCGGCGCCGTCCGATCCGGTGCTGGCCAGGCTGTTCCCCTCGGCGTACGAGGACGACAAGGACTCCGCCGAGTTCCGCCGCTACACCGAGGCGACGCTGCGCGACGGCAAGCGGGCCGACGCCCAGACCGTGCACGCCACCGCCAGGGCGGGCCGGGCGGAGCTGTCGGCCGAGGAGGCCCAGGCGTGGCTGCGCTCGCTCAACGACCTGCGCCTGACGCTCGGCACCAAGCTCGACGTGACCGAGGAGGTCCACGACGAGATCGCGGTCATGTCCGAGGACGATCCCCGCTACCCGGCCTACGTCACCTACGACTGGCTGACCTACCTCCAGGACAGCCTGGTCCGGGCCCTCTGGTAGCTTCCGGGCATGCTGTCGATCTCGCAGGAACTGGCTGACAAGATCGTCGCCCACGCCCGCGCCGATCACCCCGACGAGGCGTGCGGCGTCATCGCGGGCCGTAACGGCGTGCCCGAGCGTTTCATCCCGATGGAGAACGCCGAGCGCTCGCCCACCTTCTACCGCTTCGACTCGATGGAGCAGTTCAGGGTGTGGAAGGAGATGGACGAACGCGACGAAGAGCCCGTCGTCATCTACCACTCCCACACGGCCACCGAGGCGTACCCGTCGCGCACCGACGTCTCCTACGCCTCCGAGCCCGACGCCCACTACGTGCTGGTCTCCACGCGGGACGAGAACGAGGTGGAGTTCCGCTCCTACCGGATCCTCGACGGGCAGATCACCGAGGAAGAGGTAAGGTTTCTCCCATGATGGTCAGGCCTGTGCAGAGCTTCCTGTTCGCACACACTCCTGCCGTCGTCGTCTACGACTGTCCGGCGGGCGAACCGCCGGTCTCCCGCCCGTAGGACCTCCGTCCGCGCGTGGCGCTATCGGCGTACGAGCCCATGGAATCCGCACCCCTCCATCGGCGTTGCTGCCGATGGGACGACGACTGACACCTTGAGGAGACTGACCGCGATGGCCATCGAGGTACGCATTCCGACGATCCTGCGCAACTACACCGACGGCGCGAAGGCCGTGAACGCCGAGGGCGCCACGCTCGAAGAGCTGATCAGCAATCTCGAGTCCCGACACCCCGGCATCAAGGACCGCCTGGTCGACGACGGCAGCCTGCGCCGGTTCGTCAACGTCTACCTGAACGACGAGGACGTCCGCTTCCTCGGCGGCCTCGGCACCCCGTTGTCCGACGGCGACACGGTGACCGTCCTGCCTGCCGTCGCCGGCGGATGACATGCGTTTCGACTCGCTGATCGACTCGGTCGGGCGCACGCCGCTGGTCGGGCTGCCCCGGTTGTCGCCCTCCGGCGAGGTGCGCGTCTGGGCCAAGCTCGAAGACCGCAACCCGACCGGGTCGATCAAGGACAGACCGGCGCTCTGGATGATCCAGGAGGCCGAGAAGGACGGGCTGCTCACCCCCGGCTGCACGATCCTTGAGCCCACCAGCGGCAACACCGGCATCTCGCTCGCCATGTCGGCCAAGCTCAAGGGCTACAAGCTGATCTGCGTGATGCCGGAGAACACCTCGGAGGAGCGGCGCCAGCTGCTGCGCATGTGGGGCGCGGAGATCATCTCCTCGCCCGCCGCGGGCGGCTCCAACGAGGCCGTGCGGGTGGCGAAGGAGCTGGCGGCGAAGAACCCGTCGTGGGTGATGCTCTACCAGTACGGCAACCCGGCCAACTGGCGCTCCCACTACGAGACCACCGGCCCCGAGATCCTCGCCGACCTGCCCACGGTCACCCACTTCGTGGCCGGGCTCGGCACCACCGGCACGCTCATGGGCGTCGGGCGCTATCTGCGCGAGCACGTGCCCGACGTGCAGATCGTCGCCGCCGAGCCGCGCTACGGCGAGCTGGTCTACGGGCTGCGCAACGTCGACGAGGGGTTCATCCCCGAGCTCTACGACGAGTCCGTGCTGACCACCCGCTTCTCGGTCGGCTCGGCCGACGCGCTGCGGCGCACCCGCGAACTGCTGGCCGCCGAGGGCATCTTCGCCGGCGTCTCCACCGGCGCGGCGCTGCACGCGGCGCTGGGGGTGGCGAAGAAGGCGGTCAAGGCGGGGCAGCGGGCCGACGTCGTGTTCGTGGTGGCCGACGGCGGGTGGAAGTACCTGTCGACGGGCGCGTACGAAGGCACGCTCGACGAGGCGGAGGAACGCCTCGAAGGCCAGCTCTGGGCCTGACTCCCACGCGAACGCCGGGCGGCCGGTCCCCTCAGGGGCCGGCCGCCTTTCACGTTCTCCCCGGATGGGTCAGTTGAACAGCAGGCGCAGCGAGAACGTCGCCTCGGTGTCGGTCTGGCTGCCGCTCAGGCCGACCGCCCGCAGCACCTCGGCGTTGGCCTTGTCGTCGCCCTGCATCGACGCGAGGTACAGCTTCTCGATCTTGTCGAGGTCGACGAAGATGGCGTAGTTGGCGTCGTCGGCGTTCGGGATGGCCGTCTGGAACGTCTCCGACTCGCCCAGCGTGCCCTCCTCGGCCAGCTTCTTCGCGTAGTCCTGGGAGGTGGCCACGGTGAAGACGCCGTCGCCCGCGACCTTGGCGATCTGCGGCGCGGGCTGGCCGTTCTGCGACATCGCGTTCAGCACCTTGTCCACGATCGCCTGCGCCTTGGCCGCGTCGGTGGCGACCCGGACGCCGCCCTTGATCTGGTTGGTGTCCAGGCCCTCGCTGTCGACGGCGACGGTGAAGTTCTTGCCGACGACGGTGGCGAGGTCACCGGGCAGGCTCAGGCCGAACTGGGTCTTGACCTGCTGCAGCATCTGCGCGACCTGGGTGCCGCCGGTCGCGCTCGCCTGCTTCTCGATCTCGGCCCACTGCTTGGTGAGCACCTGGTCGAGGCCGGAGATCGAGACGGCGCCGGCCGTGGTGGCGGGCAGCGTGCCGATGTTCGCCTTGGGCAGGTCGCCCTCCGGGGCCATGCCCTTGGCGCCGCGCACGACGCCGGCCAGCTCGACGTAGGCGCTGTCGAAGCGCAGCGCGCCGGCGAACCTGGCGTCCTTGATCTGGTCGAGCACCGCGGTCTGGTCGGCCGGGACCTCCTTCTTGGCGAGCTCGATCAGGCCGCCCATGGAGGCCCAGAACGACAGCACGCCCTGCTCCCCGAGGGCGCCCATGTCCTCGCTGAACCCGGCGTTGTCCGACAGGCTGCCCTCGGCCTGGGCGTACTTGGTGGCGAGGTCCTGGGTCGGGGTCAGCAGCGCGTAGTCGTCGCGGAAGGCGATGCCGTACTTGTCGTTCTCCATGATCTTGGCGATGCCGGCCTTGGCGGCCTCCTCGTCCGTGATCTGGATGGCCACCGCGAAGTCGGGCTGCGTCTTGCCCGACGGCATGGCGGCGAAGCCGACGCGGCTGCCCAGCCAGGGGTCCACGTCCTTGGCAAAGTCGATCTTGCTGTCGCCGTCCTCGTTCAGCAGGTCGAACAGCGCCTTACGCGGGTCGTCCCCGGTGAAGGAGTCCTTGGTGGCGGTGAACTTGCTCGCGAGCTGGAACAGCGCGACCTTCTGGTTCGCGGCCGGGTCGAGGTCGAGGCGGGCGTAGGCGATCGCGTCGGCCGGCAGGACGTCGCTCGGCTGGGCGCCGCCGCCGCCGAGTGCGCCCACGGCCCACACCGCGCCGCCGCCGAGCAGGACGACGGCCAGCGCCGCCGCCACCGCGATGATCCAGCTCTTGCGGCCCTTCTTGGCGGGCTCCGCCGGGCCGAAGCCCTCAGGGCCCTGCTGCTGCCAGCCCTGCTGCTGCCAGCCCTGCTGTTGCCAGCCGCCCTGCTGCGGGCCCTGCTGCTCGTACTGCCAGCCCTGCTGCTGCTGTTGCTGCTGGTCCCAGCCGCCCTGCTGGGGGTACTGCTGCTGGGGCTGCTGCTGCCAGCCGCCCTGGGCCTGCTGGCCGCCGTACGGCTGCTGCTGAGGGGGCTGCTGGCCGTACTGGGGGTTGTAAGGGGGCTGCTGGCCGTAGGACGCCTGCTGGCCGTATGCCCCCTGCCCCTGAGCCGGCTGCTGGCCGTAAGGCTGCTGGGGAGGGTAAGGCTGCCCCGGATACTGCGCCGTCGGCGCGCCCTCCGGCTGCTGCCCCTGGTTCCAGTTGTACGCCGTGGTCCGGTCAGGATCCTGGCCATAGGGGGGATTGTTAGCAGACATCACTCAACTCACAATGTGGACTTTTGACCACAGAGAAGGTAGCTGATGTTGCTAGACGGGCGCTTGCAATGTACTGAAGTTGCGATTAGACCCGATTCAGCTCTTTTCTCAGGACATCGATGTACACCTCCCCGCCGCCGTAATCGACGACGTTCTCCCACGGGACGAACGTGCACCCCGCGTACACGACCCGCGCGAGCAGCTGTGACAACCAGGCCGATCGGCCCTGGCGATCACGGGTGAGCCCGAGCAGGAACGGCGCCCGCAGGCCGGAGACGACGAGGCCGTAGACGGTGTGGCTCTGCTGGAGCTCGCCCTTGTGCCTGACCACCCGGATGTCCACCACGAAACCGACCCACACCCCGTTGGAGTCCCAAACGGACTGACCGATGAGTTCGGTGACACTTGCCATGATCAAACGTTGTCAGCCGAATCACGTTTTCGCAGGTAGGCGCGCTGATGGGCGAATGCCCTAGCATGTCTAGAACATAGTTCGGACATGAGGCGGGACTGATGACGAAGTTCGACGAGGCGACGCAGGCGATCAGGGTCGACGAGCACACCTATGACGTCTGTCTCGATCCCGGATACGCGATCGGCGGGCCGCTCAACGGCGGTTATCTGATGGCCGTGATCCTGCGGGCGGCGGTGGACGCCTCGCCGTTCGAGCATCCGGTGAGCACGACGGCGCAGTTCCACAAGGCGCCCGTGGCCGGTCCCGCGCAGGTCGTCGTCGAGCCGCTGAAGGCGGGCAGGACGGTGGCGTTCGCGCGCGCGAGGCTGGTGCAGGACGGCGTGACGCAGATCGAGAGCCTGATCACGACGGCCACGTTGCAGGACGTCGAGCCGATTTATGCTGACGAACCGGCTTTTGGGATGCCGCCCGTCGAGGAGTGCGCCAAGCTGCCCGACCCCAAGCCCGAGTCGGGCATGACCCTCAACGCCCAGATGGAGCTGCGCTTCGACCCGCCCACCATCGGCTGGCTGCACGGCAGGCCCAGCGGCAGGCCCGAGTCGCGGGCGTACTTCAGGATGGCCGAGCCGCAGGACCCCGACCCGTACGTGCTGGCGCTGGCCGTGGACGTGCTGCCGCCGGTCATCTTCTCCTCCGGCTCGCGCGGCTGGGCGCCCACCGTGGACCTCACCTGGCACCTGCGCGCCCTGCCCGCCCCCGGCTGGCTCACCCTGCTCGGCAGCGGCCGGCTGGTCGCCGACGGCTGGTTCGACGAGGAGGTCGAGGTACGCGACTCCACCGGCCGCCTGGTCGCCCAGTCGCGCCAGCTCGCCCGCGTCGGACGAGGCTGAAGGTCGGCCTGTGACCAAGGCAACACCGCATCATGCTCATGTGTCGCAGGTGTGAGCATTCTTACGCAGTGCTGATCGTGCAGGTCGCCTACCCTCAAGAGCGTGCCGGACGCGAGCATTGGGATCTTCGACAGCGGGGTGGGCGGGCTGACGGTCGCGCGAGCGATCATCGACCAGCTGCCCCACGAGTCCATCACCTACGTGGCCGACACGGCCCGCCAGCCGTACGGGCCGAAGCGCATCGCGGAGCTGCGGGCGTACGCGCTGGAGGTCATGGACCACCTGGTCGAGCAGAACGTGAAGATGCTCGTGATCGCCTGCAACAGCGCCAGCGCGGCTGTGCTGCGCGACGCTCGTGAGCGGTACGACGTCCCGGTCGTCGAAGTGATCATGCCGGCCACGCGGCGGGCGGTGCGCGCCACCCGCAACGGCAAGGTCGGCGTGATCGCCACCAGGGCCACCATCGAGTCCATGGCCTACCACGACGCCTTCACCGCCGCCCCCGACGTGCAGCTCACCGGCGTGGCCGCCCCACGCCTGGTCGAGTACGTCGAGCGCGGCGAGACGATGAGCGACGAGCTGATCGAGGTCGTACGCGGCTACCTGGAGCCCGTCAGGGCCGCCGGCTGCGACACGCTCATCCTCGGCTGCACCCACTACCCGCTGCTCGCCGGCGCGATCTCCTACGTCGCCGGCGAGGGGGTCACGCTCATCTCCAGCGCCGACGAGACGGCCAAGGACGTCTATCGGATCCTGCACGACCGCGGACTGGCGGCAGGAGGCGAGGCCACCCCCCGGCACCGTTTCCGTGCCACCGGCGACTCTCTGCTCTTCGCCCGGCTCGGGCGGCGTTTCCTGGGGCCGGAGATCGACGCGGTCGAAGTCGCACCAGTGGGGGGTACTACCTTTAACGGGAGGCCCACATGAAGGTGACCATCGTCGGGTGCTCGGGCAGCTACCCCGGACCCGACAGTCCCGCGTCCTGCTACCTCCTCGAGGCCGACGGGTTCAGGATGGTGCTCGACCTCGGCAGCGGCTCGCTGGGCGCGCTGCAACGCCACATCGGCCTGTACGACGTGGACGCGATCTGCCTGTCCCACCTGCACGCCGACCATTGCCTCGACATCTGCGGTTACCACGTGGCCAGGACGTACGGGCCGGCCGCGCCCTACCCGCTCGTCCCCGTCTACGCCCCGGCCGACGCGCCGCGGCGGCTGGCGGGCGCGTACGGCATGCCGGAGGAGCCCGCGCTGGAGACGGCCTTCGAGTTCGTCCCGCTGCGGCCTGGCTCGTTCGAGATCGGCCCGTTCACGCTGACCGCCGGCCTGGTCAACCACCCGGTCGAGGCGTACGGCTTCCGCGTCGCCAACGGTGGCAGGAGCGTCGCCTACTCCGGCGACACCGGCGAGTCGCAGGAGCTGGTCAAGCTGGCGACGGGCACCGACCTGCTGCTGTGCGAGGCGTCGTTCGTCGAGGGCCCCGACCTGCCGCCCGACCTCCACCTGACCGGCCGGCAGGCGGCCGAGCACGCCGCGAAGGCGGGCGTCGGCCGGCTCGTGCTGACCCACCTCGTGCCGTGGAACGATTCGGCGACCGTGCTGGAGGAGGCGTCGGCGGGCGGCTTCGCCGGGCCGGTCGAGCTGGCCCGCAGCGGCGCCGTCTACGAGCTGGCCTGAGCCCGGCCCGTTCGCGAGCCCGTCACCGGTGAGGCCGCGCGTCGGCGAAGTCGCGCATCCGCGGCAGCGGCGAGAACAGCAGCGGCACGAACGCCACCGCCCTGCCCACCATCAGCAGCCACAGCGCCTGCCGCACCCCGATCTGCTGCGCCACGATGCCGCCGAGCAGCGCGCCCAGCGGCATCACGCCCCACGTCACGAACCGCACGGACGCGTTCACCCGGCCGAGCAGGTGATCCGGGGTGACGGTCTGGCGATAGGTGCTCTGACCGACGTTCGACATGGCCGCGGCCCACGAGATCCCCATCGAGGCGAGCGCGAAGCAGACCACCCGCCAGTCGGGCTGGGTCAGCGGCAGCAGCAGCCCGAACGGCGCCCCGACGGCGGTGGCCACCAGGGTCGTCCTGGCGCTGCCGAACCTGCGCGACAGCCAGCCGCCGGTCAGGCCGCCCAGCACCCCGCCGATGCCCCCGGACATGAGTAAGGCCCCGACAGCGCCCGGGGCCAGCTTGACCGTCTCCGCCAGGAACAGCACCGACAGGCCGAGCACGCCGCTCACGCACAGATTGCCGAGCGCGGACGAGGCGCCGAAGGCCCGCATCAGGCGGTCCTGCCACACGTACGCCAGTCCTTCCCTGATGCCCCGCAGCATCGGGCCGCGCTCGGTGTCGGCCGGCGGCTTGTCCGGCACCTTCACCGTGGACAGGAAGAACACTGACGCGAGCGCCCCTAGAGCGGTGGTCAGGACCGTCCGGGGCGCGCCGAGTAACTGCACCAGCGCCCCGCCCACGCCGGGGCCGGCGAGGAACGCGCTCGCCCGTACGGTCTCCAGCTTCGCGTTGCCGTCGCTGAGCTGCGTGGTGCTGACCAGGTTGGGCAGGTACGTCGAGTCGGCCACGTCGTTGAACACCTGTGAGACGCCCGCCAGCAGCGCCACCACGAACAGCAGCTCGATGCTGAGCAGGTCGAGACCGGCCGCCAGCGGGATGCTGCCGAGCAGCACGAACCGCGAGAGGTCCGACGCCATCATGACGCGGCGTTTGCGCAGCCTGTCGACCCACACCCCCGCAGGCAGACCGAGCAGGAGGAACGCCACCGTCTGCAGCGACGACAGCAGACCGACCTGAGCCGGACCGGCGTGCAACGTCATGACCGCGACGAGCGGCAGCGCCACACGCGAAACGTTCGCTCCGAGTTCGTTCGCGGCGTGCGAGCTGAGGAACCGGAGGAAGTCAGGGTTACGCAACACCCCCGTTGTCATTGCGTAAGGATCCATGTGGCGGACACATTTGGTCAAGCGTGCGGTGGCGCGGAGATAGGGTGATCTGTATGTCCCGACAGGATGGCCGCAGTATGTCTCGACAGGATGGCCGCAACCCTGACCAGCTCCGTCCCATCACCATCACCCGGCAATGGCTGGCCCACGCCGAAGGATCGGTGCTGGTCGAATTCGGCGGCACCAAGGTGCTGTGCGCGGCGTCCGTGCAGGACAGCGTCCCTCGCTGGCGCAGGGGCAGCGGCCAGGGCTGGGTTACGGCCGAATACGCGATGCTGCCGCGGGCGACCAATACTCGTAACGATCGCGAATCGGTCCGCGGGAAAATCGGCGGGCGCACCCACGAGATCTCCCGGTTGATCGGTCGGTCGCTGCGGGCCTGCGTCGATTACAAGGCGCTGGGGGAGAACTCCATCCTGCTCGACTGCGACGTGCTGCAAGCCGACGGCGGCACCAGGACGGCCGCCATCACCGGCGCCTACGTCGCGCTCGCCGACGCCGTCGCGTGGATGCGCCAGCGCCGCATGTGCCCGGGCGAGCCGCTCATCGGCTCCGTCGCGGCCGTGTCCGTCGGCGTAATCGGCACCGTCCCGATGCTCGACCTCTGCTACGGCGAAGACGTCGCCGCCGAGACCGACATGAACGTCGTGATGACCGGCGACGGCCGCTTCGTCGAGGTGCAGGGCACCGCCGAGGGCACGCCGTTCGACCGGGGCGTGCTCGACCAGCTCCTCGACCTCGCCGTCACCGGCTGCGCCGAGCTGACCCTGCTGCAGCAGGAGGCGCTGGCGTCATGAAGATCGTGCTGGCCACCCGCAACGCGGGCAAGATCGCGGAGCTGCGCCGCATCCTCGACGGGTTCGACATCGTCGGGCTCGAAGAGTTCCCCTCGATCGGCGAGGTCGCCGAGACCGGGGTCACGTTCGAGGAGAACGCCCTGCTCAAGGCGCACGCCGTGGCTCAGGGCTCCGGCCTGCCCGCCGTCGCCGACGACTCGGGGCTCTGCGTCGACGTGCTCAACGGCATGCCCGGCGTCTTCTCGGCCCGCTGGGCCGGCCGCCACGGCGACGACCAGGCCAACCTGGAGCTGCTGCTCGCCCAGATCTCCGACGTGCCTGAAGACAAGCTCACCGCCCACTTCGCCTGCGCCGCCGCCCTGGCCCTGCCCTCGGGCGAGTACCGCGTCGCGAGTGGCACCCTGCCCGGCCGCCTGGTCAGGACACCCCGGGGCACCAACGGCTTCGGCTACGACCCGATCCTGGTCCCCGAGGGCGAAGAGCGCACCACGGCGGAAATGGCCCCCGAGGAGAAGGACGCGATCAGCCACCGCGGCCGCGCCTTCCGCGCCCTCGCCCCCATAGTCAAAACCCTCCTCACCACCTGACCCCACCCGGCCTTCGTGCTTTCGGCGGTGATGGGGTGGCTTTTCCACCCCACCCGGCCTTGTGCTTTCGGCGGTGATGGGGTGGTTTTTCGACCCCACCTGGCCTTCGTGCTCGCGGCGGTCGGTGCCTGTGGGGCGATCGCTTTGCGGCGTTCGCGGTTGATGCGTTGCCGGAGACGCCGTCCGCAATAATCCGTTTGTCGGTCACGACAGCCCGCTGTCAGTATGAGGGCCCATGCATCACCCTCTTGACACGCTGGACTGGCCGATCTTCACCGAGCGGCTGCTGTTGCGCCGGGCTGCCCCCGACGACGTGGACGCGACGTGGGCCTTCCGGCAGCTGCCGGAGACCCACGAATGGATCACGGCCGCCACAAAGACCTACGACGACTACCGCCAGCGTTTCCTGCGCGAGGAGCGCCTCGCAGACCTGCTCATCGTGGAACTGGACGGCCGGGTGATCGGCGACCTGATGCTGAGGGTCGAGGACGGTTGGGCCCAGGAAGAGGTCGCTGACCAGGCAAAGAACGTCCAGGGAGAGCTCGGGTGGACGCTCGATCCCGCCTACGGCGGCCAGGGCTACGCCACCGAAGCGGTACGCGCCCTCATCGACATCTCCTTCAAGCGTCTTGGCCTGCGCCGCCTGCACGCGGACTGCTTCTATGACAACGAACCCTCGTGGCGGCTGATGGAGCGGGTCGGGATGCGCCGCGAACAGCACACGGTGAGAGACTCACTCCACCGCACCAAGGGATGGGTCGACGGTCTCTCATACGCGCTCCTGGCCGAGGAATGGCCCGCGCTCGGAGGGCACCCGTAACCATCGCGTAAGAAACCTCCGAGGTGCGGGGGCGTAGCGTCGGGTTGTGATGAGGAATGTGAGCGTTCCCGCTTGGGCGGGCGGGCTTGTGGGGCTGGTGTCGGGTGGTGTGGCACTCGGGGTCGCGCAGCTCGTGGCCGGGGCCGTCGGGCCCGCGGCGTTTCCCGTGGTGGCCGTCGGAGACGCCGCCGTCGACGCGGCGCCCGCGCCGCTCAAGGATTTCGCCATCGCCGCGTTCGGCGAGAACGACAAGGCCGTGCTGGTCGGTGGCGTGCTGGTGGTGCTGGCCGTAGTGGCGGCGCTCATCGGGGTGCTGGCCAGGCGTCGGCTCAGCCTGGGGCTCGCCGGGTTCGCGGTGTTCGGGGTGGTCGGGCTGCTGGCCGTGCTCACCAGGCCCGACACGGGGGTGCTCGACCTGCTGCCCACCGTCGTGGGCACGCTCGCCGGCGCGTGGGCCCTCAGATGGCTGCTACGCCGCGCCACCACGTTCACCCCCGCCCTGGCGCCCGACCCCGCCTACGAGCGCGCCCCCCAGGCCGCGATGGTGCCGGGCAGGTCTGCGGACGATGACGACGCGCGGCTCGAAGAGGCGCCCGAACAGGGGCCGGAGGACGAGCCCGAGCGTCCTGCAGTGATGCGGGCCGGTGGCTGGGTGCCCGAGTTCGACCGGCGGCGGCTGCTGACCGGCGTCGCCGGCGGCGTGGTCGTGGCGGGCGCCGCGACCTGGCTGGGCCGGGAGTTCGGCGGCCGGCAGGCGGTGGACGCCGCCAGGACCAGCGTGGCCCTGCCCAAGCCCGCCACCCCGGCCAAACCGCTCCCCGCGGGCGTCGACTTCAAGCTCCCCGGCCTGTCGCCGTTCGTCACGCCGAACAAGGACTTCTACCGGGTGGACACCGCGATCGTCGTCCCCCAGGTGGACCCCAACGACTGGACGCTGCGCATCCACGGCCTGGTCGACCGTCCCGTCGAGCTCACCTACGCCGACCTCCTGGGACGCCCGCTCACCGAGGCCGACGTGACGCTGACCTGCGTCTCCAACGACGTGGGCGGCCCGTACGTCGGCAACGCCCGCTGGCTGGGCGTGCGCATGGCCGACGTGCTGCGCGAGGCGGGCCTGCGTTCCGACGCCGACATGCTGCTGTCCACCTCCGCCGACGGCTTCACCTGCGGCACCCCGGTGGACGTCGTCATGGACGGCCGCGACGCGCTGTTCGCGATCGCGATGAACGGCGAGGCGCTCCCGGTGGACCACGGCTTCCCGGTACGTCAGGTGGTGCCCGGCCTGTACGGGTACGTCTCGGCGACCAAGTGGGTCGTGGACATCAAGGTGACCAGGTTCGACGAGGACGAGGCGTACTGGACGCCGCGCGGCTGGGCCGCCAAGGGCCCGATCAAGACCCAGTCGCGCATCGACATCCCCGGCTACGGCGACCGGCTCAAGGCGGGCCGCACCACGATAGCCGGGGTGGCCTGGGCGCAGCACACCGGCGTGGACGCGGTCGAGGTGCGGGTGGACAGCGGCCAGTGGCGGGTGGCGAAGCTGGCCGAGGTGCCGGGCCCGGACACCTGGCGGCAGTGGTCGATCGACTGGGACGCGACCCCTGGCGAGCACGCGATCCAGGTACGCGCGACCGACGCGGCCGGGCGTACGCAGACCGTCCAGCTCGCCCCGCCGGCTCCCGACGGCGCCACCGGCTGGCACACGGTCACCGTGCAGGTGAGCTGAGGTATGCCCCGTTTGCCCAGGTAGAGCGGCTAGCTCGGACGGAGAATCTCTCCGACTTCGCCCCCTTGTCACCGCGTCGCCTCTACGATCGTTCGTTGAAGCATGACAGGAGGCAGGCCGTGTTCCGCGAGCACAAGCCGAGTGTCCGATGGGTTCTTCCCGATGGCCGATACAACCCCGTCGTGGCCGACGGGATGCGGTGGCTCGACTACGAGCACGCCGCCGAGACCGATGCCGACTCGCCTGCAGCCCCCTCGGCCGGGTCCTCGGCCGGGTCCTCGGCCGGGTCCTCGGCCGGGTCCTCGGCCGGGTCCTCGGCCGGGTCCTTCGCTGCCGAGCCTCTGATCGCCGCCGAGGACGGTGACTGGTTCGACGGGCCGCGCCGGCCGCCCAGGCTGGCCGAGAGCCGCCCGTACGGCGTGCCGGGCGGGCTCGCGCAGCCCGACCCGCAGGTGGAGCGGGACCTCGCCGACGCCGTACGCGGCGGCGCCCGCTTCCCCGACCCGCGCGGCACCTGGGTGCGCCTGGTCAACGGCGGCGGGCCCGCCGACGACCCGTTCCGGGCCTCCAACGCCGCCGACTGCGCGCTGGCCGTGCTGTCCACCTGGCACGGCGAGCCCGCGGCGGCCGCGCCCCGGCTGCCCGAGTACGACCGGATCGGCCGTCCCGTGCTGACCGGCGAGCAGGGGAGTGTGGCCAGGATCGAGAGCTGGGTGGGCCACCGTCTGCAGTACGCCGGGCAGGGACGGCACGCCTACCCGATGATCGCCCACCGGCTCGTCGAGGCCGGTCACGGTGCGAGCGCCGTGATCGTGGTGCGCTGGCCGGGCGGCGGGAGTCACGCCTGGAACGCGGTCAACTTCGACGGCGAGGTCATCTGGATCGACGCGCAGCGGGGTCACATGTCGGTCGAGCCGCCGTACCGGACGGTGACCGGGGTGTTCTGCGTGATCCTCGACCGGTGGGGGCGGCCGCGATGAACCTGGAGCAGGCAAGGGCGCTGGCCGAGGAGTACTTCAACGGGGTGCGCCCGCCTGAGGAAGCGGTCCCCGTGGGCGTCTACGGCTTCGAGGGCGGCTACGTCGGCTGGGTCCGCGACCTGGAGCCCGACGACCCGGCCAGCCTGCCGGAGACGGCCGGCGGCGCCTGCATCGTGATCGACCGGGCGACCGGCGAGGTGGTGGCGCGCCCGCTGCTGGACGTGGAGACCGTCGCGGAACTGTGGCCCGGCCGCACCCCCCGCTGACCCCCCGAAGGGGTGTGGGATGCACGGCGAGGCCGGGCGTCGCCCCCATCGGACGCCCGACCCGCTTCGTACCCTCTAACCGGCTTTTTCGGGTTTATTCAACAATGTCGTTATTCGTCCGAAGTTAGCCGGCCGCGAGCGATCCCACGATGGACGCCCGCGCCGCCCGCCGCGCCGGGATCACGGCCGCCAGCACCCCCGCCGCCCCCGACAGCACCACGAACAGCAGCACCTGGGGGACGGGCACCGCGTACTGCGAGCCTTCCAGCATCGCCCGCATCGCCGCCCACCCGAAGACGAGCCCGAGCGCGACGCCCACCAGCGCCCCGATCAGCCCGAGCACCAGCGCCTCGACGGACAGCATCCGGCGCAGCTGCGGCCGGGTCAGGCCGAGCGCGCGCAGCAGGGCGGACTCGCGGGTGCGTTCGTGGACGGACAACGACAGGGTGTTGGCGATGCCGAGCAGCGAGATGAGGATGGCGAGCCCGAGCAGCCCTGTCATGATCATCAGCACCATGTCGAGCGTCTCGTCGAACTGCCCGCGTACCTCCGTCGCGCTGTTGACCATCACGGTCGGATAGGGCGCCGTGGCGGCGTCCACCACAGCGCGGGCCCGCGCGGCGGGCACGCCGTCCTTGATCGTGACCAGCACCTGCGCGTCGGGCACCGCGCCGAAGTAGGCGTCGAACGCGCGCTCGGGCACGGTGACGGCGGGCAGCATCGTCTGGTCGCCGTCGAGCAGCGCGACGATCCGGAGGGAGACCGTGCCCGCCCGCTTGGTCGCGAGCGTCGCCGTGCCGCCGAGCCGCAGCCCGAGCCGGGCCGCCGTCCGGCCATCGACCGCGACCTGCCCGGCCGCGAACCCGCGCAGGGACCCGGCCGTCACGTAGGGCGCCACGTGCCCGGCGAACGTCCCCACGCTCTGCGTCCTGCCGCCGAAGCCGGCCTCGACCCTGCGGATCTGCCCCACCGACGCCAGCTCGGGCCGGGTGCGCAGTTCCTCGCCCACCGAGCGCGGGATGAGCGGCTCGCGTTCCTGGTCGATCAGCAGGTAGTCGACGGGGAACTGGTCGTCCAGCTTGGCCGTCATGGTGAGCCGGGTCGAGGCGGTGATCACGGAGATGAGGGTCATCAGCGTCACCCCGATCGTCAGCGCGACCGTGGTGGTGGCCGCCCGCCTGGGGTTGCGGACGGAGTTCTGCACCGCGAGCTTGCCCGGCACCCCGAACGAGCGGCGCGGCACCCACCCCACGACCGCGCTCAGCGGCCTGACCAGCACAGGCCCGAGTATCAGCACCGCCAGGAACGTCAGCATGCCCCCGGCCATGACGACGACCAGCGCGACCTGCCCAGGGGGCAGCGCGAACGCGCCCGCGCCGGTCGTACCGGCTCCTGCCAGCAGGAAGAGCGCCGCGAACAGCATCCGCGCCCGCCCGGCGCGGAACGTGCGCTCCTCGGGCTCGCTGCGCAGCGCCGCGACCGGCGCCACGCGGGTCGCGGACCTCGCGGGCAGCACCGCCGCACCCACCGTGACCAGCACGCCCACGGCCAGGGCGATGCCGGCGGTGACGGGGGAGAGCGTGACGGCCGCGTCGGTGGGCAGCGAGGCCTCCAGCGCGCCGAGCACGGTCAGCGTGAGCGCGGCCAGGCCGTACCCGGCGGCGAGACCGGCCAGCGAGGCCAGCAGGCCCACGGCGGCCGACTCCAGCAGCACCTGGGAGAAGACCTGCCCCCGCGTCGCCCCGATGCAGCGCAGCAGCGCCATCTCGCGGGTGCGCTGGGCGACGAGGATCGTGAAGGTGTTGTAGATGACGAGCGCGGCCACCAGCATCGCGACGAGCCCGAACAGCAGCAGCCCCACCGTGAGCAGCCGGGTGTCCACGCCGGCGGACGCGGCCAGCGCGTCGGCCAGCTCGGCCCCGGTCCTGACCGTGTACGAGCCGCCGGCCGCCGCCGCGACGGCCTGCTTCAGCCCGGGACCGGAGCCCTTGACGTCGATCTCGGCGTACCCCTTGGCGCCGGTCATGCGCCGCGCGGTGTCCGTGGTGAAGCCGACCGCGCCGGTGAAGGCGAGCTCCTGGTCGAGCCCGGTGTCGATGAGCCCGACCAGGCGGAAGGCGTGCGGGCTGCGGCGGGAGTCGAGCACGGTGATCGTGTCGCCGAGGCGCAGGCCCTGGGCCTCGGCGGTGTTCTCGTCCAGGACGGCGGCCTGGTCGTCGGTGCCGGGCCCGGTGCCCGCGACCACGTCGGTACGGTCGAGCGGCCCGGTGACGACCGAGACGGCCGTGGTCGGCAGGGTGCCGACGGCCTTGCCGTCCTTCCCGAGCAGGGGCGCGGGGCCGCGGACGATGCCCTGCGCCTCGGTGACGCCAGGCAGGCTCCTGATCCGGTCGAGCAGGCCGGCGGGCAGCGGCTCGCCGGACGGGTCGCCGGAGCCCTTGGGCAGCACGGCCACGTCCACCTTGCCCGCGTCGGCGGTCACCCGCTGGGCGAAGCCGGCCTCGACGGTGTCGTTCAGCACGAACGTGCCCGCGATGAAGCCCACCCCGAGCAGGATCGCCAGCGACGTCAACAGGAACCTCAGCCGGTGCGCGCGCAGCCCGGCCAGCGTGGTCCTCAGCACCTCACGCCTCCAGCCGGACGAGCGTGTCCAGCACGGACTGCGGCGTCGGCGCGGCGACCTCGGTGACCAGCTCGCCGTCGCGCAGGAAGACCACGCGGTCCGCGTACGAGGCCGCCACCGGGTCGTGCGTGACCATGACGATGGTCTGGCCCAGCTCGCGTACGGACGTCCGCAGGAACGCCAGCACCTCCGCGCCGCTGCGCGAGTCGAGGTTGCCGGTGGGCTCGTCGGCGAAGATGACCTGCGGCTTGCTGATCAGCGCCCTGGCCACCGCCACCCGCTGCTGCTGCCCGCCGGACAGCTCGGCGGGCCGGTGCGCGAGCCGCTCGCGCAGCCCGACGGTGTCGATGACCCGCTCGAACAGCGTCTCGTCGGCCTGACGGCTCGCGATGTCGAGGGGCAGGCGGATGTTCTGCTCGGCGGTCAGCGTGGGCAGCAGGTTGAACGCCTGGAAGATGAACCCGATCCGCTCGCGGCGCAGCAGCGTCAGCCTGCGGTCGCTCAGCCCGGTCAGCTCGACGTCGCCGACGTGCACGGTGCCGGAGGTGGCCGTGTCGAGCCCGGCCAGGCAGTGCATGAGCGTCGACTTGCCGGACCCGGACGGCCCCATGATCGCGGTGAACGCCCCCGTGGCGAAGGACACGCTCACCCCGCGCAGCGCGTGGACCTGGGCGTCGCCCTGGCCGTACACCTTGGTCAGTTCTGTTGCCACCACGGCGGCCGCTGCCTGCCGCCGGGTCTCGGTGAGCGTCACGTTCACTCCTTGGTCGCGGGGGTCGTGGAACGCGACCAACGCTAGGAGCGGAAATGTCCCTTTCCCTGGGCCTTGAGGAGGGACTTCGTGTGCGCCGCCAGATGACCCCGGGTCAGCCTTCCGGCCGATGCGCGGGCGATTGCGCGGGATGTTGTGCCGGCTGTTGTGCGGGCTGTTGTGCGGGCACGATCAGCCCCGCCTCGTACGCGTACACGACCGCCTGCGCCCGGTCCCGCAGCCCCAGCTTGGCCAGCACCCGGCCGAGGTGCGTCTTGACCGTCGCCTCCGCCACCTCCAGGCGGGCCGCGACCTCCGTGTTGGACAGGCCGCGCGCCACCATGAGCAGCACCTCGCGCTCGCGCGGCGTCAGGTCGCCCGCTCCGGGCGGCGCCTGCCCGCTGGGGAGCTGGGCGGCGAAGCGGTCGAGCATGCGGCGCAGCGTGCTCGGCGACATGACCGACTCGCCCGCGTGCACCACCCTGATCGCGCTGACCAGGTCGGCGGGCGGCACGTCCTTGAGCAGGAACCCGGCCGCGCCCGCCTTGACCGCCGCGAAGGCGTACTCGTCGAGGTCGAACGTGGTCAGGATGAGCACCCGCGGCCCTCTGACCAGCCTGGTGGCCTCCACGCCGTCCATGACCGGCATGCGGACGTCCATGAGCACGACGTCCACCTCGACCCGCTCCAGCAGCCTCAGGGCCGCCGCGCCGTCGCCCGCCTCGGCCACCACCTCGATGTCGGGCTGCGCCCCGAGCACCATCCTGAAGCCGGCCCGCAGCAGCTCCTGGTCGTCGACCAGCATTACCCTGATCACGCCGCCTCCTTCGCCAGGGGCAGCCTGGCCAGCACCTCGAAGCCGCCGCCCTGGCGCGGGCCCGCCGACACCGCGCCGCCGTACATGCCGGCCCGCTCGCGCATGCCGATCAGGCCGTGGCCGCCGGCGCCGCGCGGGGCGGCGGCGCCCCTGCCGTCGTCGGTGACCCGGACGAGCACGTCCGTGCCGCTGTAGTCGATCTCGACCGTGGCGCTGACGCCGGGGCCGCCGTGCTTGAGCGCGTTCGTCAGAGCCTCCTGGACGATGCGGTAGACGGCGAGCTGCTGGCCCTCGGGCAGCTCGGCCGGCGTCCCCGCGACGCGCAGGCTGGCGGGCACCGCGAAGCCGCTGACCAGCTCGTCGAGCTGGCCGAGACCGGGCTGCGGGGTGTAGTCGGTGGGCGCGCTCTCGTTCTCGCGCAGCACGCCGACCAGCCTGCGCATCTCGGCCAGCGCGGCCCTGCCGGTGGCCGAGATGGTCGTGACGGCCGCGCGGGCCTGGTCGAGGTCGGTGCCGAGGGCGTAGTTCGCGCCGTCGGCCTGCACCACCATGACGCTGACGTTGTGGGCCACGACGTCGTGCAGCTCCCGCGCGATCCTGGCCCGCTCGGCCGCCGCGGCCATCCTGGCCTGCTGGTCGCGCTCGCGCTCGGCGCGCTCGGCGCGTTCCTCCAGGCTCTCCAGGTAGCGGCGGCGGGTATTGGCGTACAGGCCGGTCAGCCAGACCGTCACCACGAAGATCGAGCAGCTGAAGAACATGCCGAACGTGGGGCGGTACCAGTTGACCATGGCCAGCGCCACCCCCAGCTCCGCCACCAGGCAGGCCGCCACCGCCCAGCGGAACAGGCACTGCGAGGCCACCGCGTAGAGCGCGACCAGCACGGCCAGGTTGGCGGGCACCGGGGCCAGGCCGGCCAGCCACTGCCCGAAGCTGACCAGCGCGACGGCCGAGAACGCCGGCAGCGGGCGGTCGCGCCACACCAGCGGCAGCAGCAGGAGCGCCGTCAGAGCGAGGTAACCGGGCAGGCCGGGCGCGGAACCGCCGCCCAGCTGCGCGGAGCCCTCCGCCGCCACCCCGGTCAGGACGCAGAACAGCGCCAGAGGGCTCGCCCACAGGGCGTTGGCCAGCTTCTCGTGGCGTCGCGACCACGCCCGTACCCTGCCGAACACATCCTCACGATATGCAGCGCACCCGAAGCTTCTGTCCGCCTGAAGGCTGAAGTGTGAGTACGACCCAGGTCTTACATGACGGGGAGCTTACGCACGGCTTACGGTGTATTTGGCATTCTCATTACCGGGAGCGCCCCCTGCGGGGCGAGTAAAGGGAGATCGTGATGGCGGATCATGATCGCGATGCCGGGTCGCGCGGCGGTGAGGAAGCGCCGCGCGACCCGAGTCCCGTTCAGCCGGCTCTGAAGTACGGCGAGCAAGCCGATCAGGCGTACGCCGAGATCCCTCCCACGCAGCCCGTCGACTGGGAGACGCCGCGGAGCGGCGGCCGTCGCGGGTCCAGGGTGCTCATCGGCGCGGGACTCGTCGGGCTGCTCGCGGGAGCTCTGATCGGCGGTGTCAGCGTGGCCGCCGTCAACGACGCCGGCCATGATCACGGCAGGTTCGACGTCTGGTACGACATGCCGCGCCCGGACCGGTTCCGTGTCCACGCCGTGCCCGACGTGAGCTGCTGGGAGCGCGAGAATGAGGTGCGCTGCAGTGCGCCCTCGCCGCCCCGCGTGCCGCGACCGCCGCGCCCCGACGACGCCCCCGCGGCGCCCGTCGCGCCCGCCTACGACGACTGAGAAACGGCCGGTCAGAGGCGCGGATACACAAATCGTTCGTAGGGCCGGTGGGATTCGAACCCACACTAACAGCCACCTAAAGACTGCGCCTCTGCCATTGGGCTACGACCCCTTTGCCATTGCCATGCCCCGGGAGTTTCGGTCGGGAAATGACAATTCGGGCACGGGAAGTGCCACGTGCCGCCAATCTTACCGCCTGCGTACGCGATCCGGCGCCCGCCCGGTCGGCGGCGTTATCACACGAATAACGCCGCCCGCCGGAGCGTTCTAGGCGAGGCCGAGCTTCTTCTTCAGCGAGGCCACGTGACCCGTCGCCTTCACGTTGTAGAGCGCCTGCTCGATCTTCCCGTCGCCGTCGATGACGAACGTCGAGCGGATCACGCCCACGACCTCCTTGCCGTACAGCTTCTTCGTGCCGTAGGCGCCGTAGGCCTGGTGGACGGTCAGCTCGGGGTCGGACAGCAGGGGGAAGGTCAGCGCGTCGCGCTCGGCGAACTTGGCGAGCTTGGCCGGCTTGTCCTTCGACACGCCGAGGACGACGAAACCCTCGTCGGTCAGCTGCCCGAGGTTGTCGCGGAAATCGCACGCCTGCTTGGTGCAGCCGGGGGTCATCGCGGCGGGGTAGAAATAGAGGATCACGCGCTTGCCGCGGTAGGCGTCGAGCGAGACGGTGCCGCCGTCGGCGGTGGGAAGCGCGAACTCGGGTGCGGCGTCGCCGGGCGCGAGCTTGGATTCTGTCACTGGGGCCCTCCTGATTAACTGCCACCAACCTACCGGCCCGACTCGCTGTGCGGCCGCCGTGCCGTCCGGGGCGCCGACCTGACAGACTGATCACGACCAGAACGAACGCCTCGCCGCTGAGGGCACGCGTACGGTCGAAAGGAGAGCCATGGCTGACACCGATCCCGATGAGCTGGAGCGGCAGATCGCGCGGACGCGCGCGGAGTTGGCGCGGACGGTCGACGCCATCGCCGACCGGGTGAGCCCGAAGCGGGTCGCCGAGCGCACGGTGGAAGACGTCAAGACCAGGGCGGGGCACTTCGTCGCGTCGGTGGGTGACGCGCTGGGGGTGACGGCCAGGCCCGCGGAGTTCGGCGACAACCCCGACGAGATGTGGGACGACGAGCGGCCCGACCTGGGGCCGGTGCTGATCGGGATCGGCGCGGTGCTGGTCGTGGGGGCGGCCATCGTGCTCATGCGCCGCCGCCGCAAACGCCGCTGACCGCTCAGCCGCTGACCGCTCAGAGGAACGTGCGCCCCTCGCCCCGGTAGGTCGGCACCGACTCCACCAGCGCGTCGCCCTCGACCAGGTGCAGCGTGTCGAAGCGCTCGCACAGCTCGCCCGCCTTGGCGTGCCGGAAATAGACCCGGTCGCCGATCCGCAGGTCCTCGGCCGCCTGGCCGAGCAGCGGGGTCTGCACCTCGCCCGCGCCTTCGTCGGGCGCGTAGTGCAGCCCGGCCGGCAGGTACGGCTGCGGCGCCCTGCTGGGCTCCGGTGAGCCCGAGGCGATGTAACCGCCGCCGAGCACGGCGACGACGTCCCTGGCCGGGCGGCGTACGACGGGCAGCGCGAAGAGCGCGGCGGGCACCCCGGTGAACGCGCGGTAGAAGTCGAAGAGCCGCGGATGGAACAGTCCTGACCCGGCGGCAACCTCGGTGACGGCCTTCTCGCGGACGGTCCGCTCGACGCTGCCGGTGCCGCCGCCGTTGACGAACTCGAGGTCGGCGACCTGGCGTACGGCGTTGACGATCCTGCCCCTGCGCAGCACGAGGTCCCTGGCGGAGCGGGCCTGCATGAGCCTGATGAGCTGGGTGTAGGCGGCGTTGCCCGGTGGGTCGTCGCCGACCCCGGCGATCTGCGCCTCGTACGCCAGCAGCCCGGCGAGGCGGAGTCCCGGCCGCTTGGCGATGCTCGCGGCGAGGTCGGCCGCCTGGTCGGGCTCGCGGACGGGGGAGCGCAGCGCGCCGGCCCTGAACCTGCCGCCGAAGGCGACGAAGCCGGCGTCGATGTCGAGGCAGAGCCTGATCTCGGCGCGCGGCCGGACGCCCGCCACGGCGGCCTCGATGAAGTCGAGGTGGGCGGCCGAGTCGACGGTGACGGTGATGCGTTCTGCGGCCCGCGCGTCGCCCGCGAGTGCGGCCAGGGCGTGCCGGTCGGCGGTGGGGTAGGCGACGAGGATGTCGGTGTGGCCGTGCCCGGCGAGCCAGAGCGCCTCGGGCAAGGTGAAGGCCATGAGGCCGCGGAAGCCGTCCATGGCGAGGACACGGTCGAGGAGTGCCCGGCTGCGTACGGACTTGGTGGCCACTCTGATGGGCTTGCCGGCGGCGCGGCGTACGAGGCCGGCGGCGTTGGCCCGCAGGGCGGCGAGGTCGAGCAGCGCGAACGGCGGTTCGAGGGCTGCGGTGGCCCGGTCGTACCGCTGCCGGTCATCCATACCGGCAGCGTATCCGCATATCGGGCAAATGAACATGAGGCTTGTTCGTGTTAGTTGCGGTCCCCGTAATGATCGGGCAAACCGGCGGCGAGGGCGCGGTACCGCCCCGGCGCCCTGCATGTACGTCTGTCGGTGTGATGACCACGCTTCAGCAGCTCCTGCCCGGTGCCGTCGTCGCCCCGCGGAACACCGGGCTGCGCCGGGCGTCCAGGGCGCTGCGGCCGGCGCGTACCGTCCCCGGCGCCCTCGTGGCGCTCACGCTGGCCACCGCGCTGGGGGCGACCGCGGCCGAGGTGGTCGCCGCGCTGCTCGGCAGGCCGCTCGGCTGGGTGCCGGTCAACGAGCTGATCGAGCTCGCGGGCCGCAGCACCTGGCCGGAGCTGGAGACCGTGGCGATGGGCCTGGCCGGAGCGGGCGCGCTCATGCTGCTGCTCGCGATCATGCCGGGACGTACCCGGCTGGTGCCGGTGGAGACCGACGACCCGCTCATCGTCATCGGCATCACCCGCGCGGGCCTGCGCCGCACCCTGCGCGCCGCCGCCCAGCAGGTGGCCGGCGTGGACCGGGCGAGCGTCAGGCTGCGCCGCCGCACGATCGAGGTCACGGTCATGACCAGCGGGGAGAGTTCGGGCCAGATGCTCAGGCAGGTCGGCACCGTGGTGGGCGACCGCCTGTCCGGCGTCGGCACGTTGAGCACCTGCGAGGTCGTCGTCCGTCTGCGCAGGAGGGCCGCCTGATGCGCCAGTACGCGGGCAACCGGGTGGGCCTCGCCGTCGTCGGGGCGATCCTGCTGGCACTCGGCGGGTACGCGTGGCTGCGCGGCCAGAACCGCTTCTTCGACCTGCCGCCGGGCGCCAGGGTGCTGCCGGCCGCCGCCAGGAAGACGCTGGCCGAGGAGCCGTGGCCGCTCTGGTTCGTCGCCTTCGCCCTGCTGTTCCTGACCCTGCTGGCGCTGCGCTGGCTGCTGCTGAGCCTCGGCTGGGGCCGCCGCGGCACCCACAACGGCACCGGCACCGCGATGCTGTTCGTCGGGCTCAAGGGCGTGGACGGGCTGGGCAGGGCAGGCGTCCGGGTGGCCGCCGACGGCCTGCGCATCGGCCTGACCTGCCCGGCCGCCGCCGACGTCGGCGCGATCGTGAGCAAGCTGGACCAGGACATCGTGGGGCGGATCCGCCGCGAGGTCCGCGACGACGAGTGCCCCGCCGTGGTCCGCCTGCACGTACGGCGTCAGGTCAGCACTCGATCACGTTGACCGCGAGGCCGCCGCGCGAGGTCTCCTTGTACTTGTCGAGCATGTCGCGGCCGGTGTCGCGCATGGTCTTGATGGCCCGGTCGAGCGAGACGAAGTGCTTGCCGTCGCCGCGCAGCGCGATCCTGGCCGCGGTGATCGCCTTGTTGGAGGCCACCGCGTTGCGCTCGATGCACGGGATCTGCACCAGGCCGCCGATCGGGTCGCAGGTCAGCCCCAGGTTGTGCTCGATGCCGATCTCGGCGGCGTTCTCCACCTGCTCGGGCGTGCCGCCCAGCGCCTCGGTGAGCCCCGCCGAGGCCATCGAGCAGGCCGAGCCCACCTCGCCCTGGCAGCCCACCTCGGCGCCGGAGATCGAGGCGTTCTCCTTGAACAGCACCCCGATCGCGCCCGCCGTCAGCAGGAACCTGATGACACCGTCGTCGTCGGCGTGCGGGACGAACCGGGTGTAGTAGGTCAGCACGGCCGGGATGATGCCGGCGGCGCCGTTGGTCGGGGCGGTGACGATCCGGCCGCCCGCCGCGTTCTCCTCGTTGACGGCCAGCGCGAACAGCGTCACCCAGTCCATCGCCTGCAACGGGTCCTTCTCCGGCGGCTCGGACTGCAGGCGGCGGTGCAGCTGGTTGGCGCGGCGCTTGACCTTGAGGCCGCCGGGCAGCACGCCCTCCTTGGCGATGCCGCGCGTGACGCACTCGGACATGACCCGCCACAGGTTCATCAGGCCGCCCCTGATCTCCTCCTCGGTGCGGCCGAACGCCTTCTCGTTCTCCAGCATCAGCGCGGAGATCGACAGGCCGGTGGCGGAGCAGTGCTTGAGCAGCTCCTCGGCGGTGGTGAACGGGTAGGGCAGGACGGTGTCGTCGGGCTTGATGCGGTCGGCGCCGGTGGCCTGCTCGTCCACCACGAAGCCGCCGCCGACGGAGAAGTAGACCTTCTCCCGCAGCCGCTCGCCCGAGGCGTCCCAGGCGGTGAAGCGCATGCCGTTGGGGTGCTCGGGCAGCGAGATCTTGCGCTCGAAGACGAGGTGCTCGCCGACGACGAACGGGATCTCATGAGTGCCGAAGAGCGAGACGGTGCCCGACTCGCGCATGGCGGCGATGCGGGCGTCCACGGTGTCGACGTCGACCAGCTCGGGCTTGTCGCCCGACAGGCCCAGCAGGACGGCCTTGTCACTGCCGTGGCCCTTGCCGGTCAGGCCGAGCGAGCCGTACAGGATGACCTCCACGCGGGACACCTGGTCGAGCAGGCCGTCCTGGTGCAGGCCGCGGGCGAACTTGTGAGCGGCGGCCATCGGGCCGCCCGTGTGGGAGCTCGACGGGCCGATGCCGATCTTGAAGAGGTCGAAGACGCTGATCGCCATTGATGTGCGCCCTTCATGAAGGGCCGGGGCCCGGCTCGGCGGGCCCCGGCGGGTGGGTCAGGAGTCGCCCGCGGTCAGGGCGGTGTACTCCTCAGGCGAGAGCAGTTCCTCGGGGTCGCCCTCCACGCGGACCTTGAACATCCAGCCCTCGCCGTACGGGTCGCTGTTGGCCAGGCTCGGGTCGTCCACGACCGCCTGGTTCACCTCGACGACCTCACCGCCGACCGGCGTGTAGATCTCGTTCACCGACTTGGTCGACTCCACCTCACCGATGGAGTCACCCGGCTCGACGTTGCTGCCGACCTCGGGGAGCTGCACGTAGACGACGTCACCAAGGGAGTCGGCGGCGAAGGCCGTGATGCCGACGGTCACGGTGACGCTGTCCTCGACACCGCGCACCCACTCGTGCTCCTTGGTGTAGCTCAGGTCGTCAGGGATGTTGCTCACTTGTTCCTCCTGTAAAAGGGCAGCTCGACCAGGTCCACAGGTTCATGGCTGCCCCGGATGTCCACAGCCAGGCCTGAATCGGCGCCGGTGTCCACGTAGGCCATCGCGATGGGCTTGCCCAGGCTCTGGGAAGGCGCACCGCTGGTGACCTCGCCGACGACGGCGCCGTCTCGGGTGACCGGGTAACCGTGGCGCGGCACCCGGCGGCCCCGCGCGACCAGGCCGACGAGCCGGCGTCGTGGCTGGTCGTCCTTGACCGCCTCGAGCGCAGACCGGCCGACGAAGTCACCGGGCTTGTCGAATTTCACCACCCTGCCCAGCCCCGCGTCGAACGGGGTCAGCTCCGCGTCGAGCTCGTTGCCGTACAGCGGCATGCCCGCTTCAAGGCGGAGCGTGTCGCGGCTGGACAGGCCCGCGGGCTTGAGCCCGTACGGCTCGCCGGCCGCCGTGAGCGCGTGCCAGAGCGGGACGGCGTCCTCGCCCGCGACGAACAGCTCGAAGCCGTCCTCGCCGGTGTAACCGGTACGGGCGAGGAGCGCCTGCCGGCCGTCCACCGTGCCGGGCAGGCCGGCGTAGTACTTGAGCCCGGCCAGGTCGGCGTCGGTGAGCGTGGCCAGGATCTCCTGCGAGCGCGGGCCCTGGACGGCGATCAGCGCGTACCGGTCGGAGCGATCCTCGACCACCGCGTCGTACGCCTTCGCGCGCTCCTGCAGCTCGCGGGCCACCTTCTCGTAGTTGGACGCGTTCGCCACGACCATGAACTCCTCGTCACCGAGCCGGTAGACGATGAGGTCGTCGAGCACGCCGCCGTGCTCGTTCACGATCATGGTGTAGCGGGCCCGGCCGACGGCCAGCGCCGACAGGTGGCCGACCAGCGCGTAGTCGAGCGCCTCGGCGGCCTGCGGGCCGGTCAGGAAGATCTCGCCCATGTGCGACAGGTCGAACAGACCGGCCGCCTCGCGGACGGCCCGGTGCTCGGCGGACTCGCTGCCGTACCGGAGGGGCATGAGCCAGCCGGCGAAGTCGGTCAGGGTGGCGCCGAGGCTCTCGTGAACGTCTCGGAGCGGTGTCGGTCGGGACATTGGACGCACCTCAGGACAGGAGTGGATGCCAGCATCCTCCCCCTCTGTCATCGGTGCCTGAGAGCTTCGCCCGATTTTTGCCGGACTTTCACCTTCGGCGAGGCCCCGAGGGCCTGCTTTCCAGAGACACCGTAGCCGTGCGGTCCTTTGCCTTGAGAGGTTCGCGGGGAGGGCTTGCTCCTTCAGGGGCCCTGACCGGCTGTCAGGGCACTCTCCCGCACGGTTTCGTCGGTGATGTCCGCCAGCCTAGTGGGGATATGGGGCTGTTGTCGCGTTCGTGGTTCAACAGGCCGCGACCAGCGTCTCGAAGAGCGCCCGATCCTCCGCCACCTCCGGGTGCCACTGCACCGCCATCGCGAACCCGGCCCCCTCCAGCTCCACCGCCTCGACCGTGCCGTCCGCCGCCGTCGCGGTGACCGACAGGCCGGGCGCGAGCCGGTCCACGCCCTGGTGGTGGTAGTGCGGCACCGGCAGCGGCTCCGTGCCCAGCGCCTTCGCCAGGCGCGAGCCGGGGACGGGCGTCACCGGCAGGTCGCCGAAGCGGCCGGGCCCTGGACAGTGGCCGGTGTGGCCCACGACGTCCGGCAGGTGCTGGTGCAGGCTGCCGCCGAGCGCCACGTTCAGCACCTGGAGCCCCCGGCAGATGCCCAGGTAGGGCAGCCCGGCGTCGAGCGCCGCGCGCAGCAGCGCGAACTCGGCCTCGTCGCGGAACTCCCGCACGTAGCCGGTGCGCTCGTGCGGGGCCGCGGCGTACCTGGCCGGGTCGATGTCGCCGCCGCCCGCCAGCACGAGCCCGTCCAGCCGGCCCACGAGCGCGGCGGGCGCACCGGCCGGCGGCAGCACGACCGGCTGCCCGCCGGCCGCCGCCACCTTCTCCACGTACGCGTACGGCAGCAGCGCGGCGGGCGTGTCCCGCCACACCGTGAACGTGGCCTGCTCGACGTAGCAGGTGATGCCGATGACCGGACGCCGCATGGCGTGCCCCCCTCTAGAGCGGCGTGACGTACGCGCCGGAGATGCCGCCGTCCACCAGGAACTCGCTGGCCGTGACGAACGAGGCGTCGTCGCTGGCGAGGAACGCCACCGCCGCCGCGATCTCCGACGCCTCCGCGAAGCGGCCCACCGGCACGTGCACCAGCCGCCGCTGCGCCCGCTCCGGGTCCTTGGCGAACAGCTCCTGGAGCAGGGGCGTGTTCACCGGGCCTGGACACAGCGCGTTCACTCTGATGCCCTCCCTGGCGAACTGCACACCCAGCTCGCGCGACATCGCGAGCACGCCGCCCTTGGAGGCGGTGTAGGAGATCTGCGAGGTCGCCGACCCCATCACCGCCACGAACGACGCCGTGTTGATGATCGAGCCCTTGCCCTGCCGCCGCATGTACGGGATGACGTGCTTGCAGCACAGGTAGACGCTGGTCAGGTTCACCTCCTGGACGCGGCGCCAGGCGTCGATGCCGGTCTCCAGGATCGAGTCGTCGTCGGGCGGCGAGATGCCGGCGTTGTTGAAGGCGATGTCCACGCTGCCGTACGTCTCGTACGCGGTGGCGAACATGCGCACCACGTCGTCCTCGTTCGTGACGTCGGCCCGTACGAACAGGCCGCCGACCTCGCTCGCGGCCTGCTTGCCTCCCTCCTCGTCCACGTCCGCGCAGACGACCTTGGCGCCCTCCTCGGCGAACCGGCGGGCCGTGGCCAGCCCGATGCCGCCCGCCGCTCCCGTGATGACCGCCACCCGATCCTGCAACCGCTGCATCCCGTGTCACTCCGTTGCGATGAAGACGTTCTTGACCTCGGTGAACGCCGCAAGGGCGTCGGCGCCGAGCTCCCTGCCGAGTCCGGACTGCTTGAAGCCGCCGAACGGGGTCCAGTAGCGGACGGAGGAGTGGGAGTTGACCGACAGCGCCCCCGACTCGACGGCCCTGGCCACCCGCAGCGCCCGCCCCACGTCGCGGGTCCAGATGGAGCCGCTCAGCCCGTACGGGGTGTCGTTGGCGATGCGGACGGCGTCGGCCTCGTCCTCGAACCTGGCCACCGACAGGACGGGCCCGAAGATCTCCTCGGTGAACGCCCGGTCGGTGACCTCGGGGGTCAGCACGGTGGGCGGGAACCAGTAGCCCCTGCCCTCGGGGCACGAGCCCCTCAGGTAGGGGTCGCCGTCGACGAAGCTCGCGACGCGGGCCAGGTGCTCGGCGCTGATGAGCGGGCCCATCTCGGTGGCCTCGTCGCGCGGGTCGCCGACCTTGACGCCCAGCACGGCCGGGGCGAGCAACGACATGAACTCGTCGTACACGCTCGACTGGACGAGCAGACGGGAGCGGGCGCAGCAGTCCTGGCCCGAGTTGTCGAACACCGCGTACGGCGCCGTCGCCGCCGCCTTCTCCAGGTCGGCGTCGGCGAAGACGATGTTGGCCGACTTGCCGCCCAGCTCCAGCGTCACCCGCTTGACCTGGCGCGCCGCCGACGCCGCGATCTCCTTGCCCACCTCGGTCGACCCGGTGAACACGATCTTCGCCACGCCGGGGTGCTCGACCAGGCGGGCGCCCGCGACCTCCCCTGCCCCAGGCAGCACCTGGAGCACCCCCTCGGGGAGGCCCGCCGCCAAGGCCAGCTCGGCCAGCCTCAGCGCCGTCAGCGGGGTCCACTCGGCCGGCTTCACGATCACCGTGTTGCCGGCCGCCAGCGCGGGGGCCACGCCCCACGACATGATCAGCATCGGGAAGTTCCACGGCACGATGACCCCGACCACGCCGAGCGGCTCGTGGAAGGTGACGTCCACGCCGCCCGCGACCGGGATCTGCCTGCCGTGCTCGCGCTCGGGCGCGCCCGCGTAGAAGTGCAGCACGTCGCGTACGGCGCCGGCCTCCCAGCGGGCGTTGCCGATCGGGTGCCCGGCGTTGGCCAGCTCAAGCTCGGCCAGCTCCGCGCCGTGCGCGTCCACCAGGTCCGCGAACCTGCGCAGCAGCCTCGCCCGGTCACCCGGCGCGACCGCGCGCCAGCCCGCGTACGCCTTCCTGGCACGCTCCACGGCCCGATCGACCTCGGCCGCGTCAGCGAGCTCGACGTCGGCCAGCACCTCTTCCGTGGCCGGATTCACGATCTTCATGCGAGCCCGTCACATCCGCTCGAAACCACGGAACATCTCCCAGTCCGTCACCGCCGCGTCGAACGCGGCCAGCTCCACCCGCGCGTTGTTGGCGTAGTGCTCGACCACGTCCTCGCCGAACGCCTCCTTGGCCAGCTTCGACCCCTCGAACACGGTCAGCGCCTCGCGCAACGTCGCCGGCACCCGCTCCGCCCCCGAGGTGTAGGCGTTGCCCGCGTACGGATCCTCCAGCGGCAGCTCCGCGTCGATGCCGTGCAGGCCCGCCGCGATCAGCCCCGCCACCGCCAGGTACGGGTTCACGTCGCCGCCCGGCACGCGGTTCTCCACCCGCAGCGACTGGCCGTGGCCCACCAGGCGCAGCGAGCAGGTGCGGTTGTCCACGCCCCACTTGAGCGCGGTGGGGGCGAAGCTGCCCGGCACGAAACGTTTGTAGGAGTTGATGTTGGGGGCGTACAGCAGGGTCAGCTCCCGCATCGCGGCCAGCTGCCCGGCCACGAAACCGGCGCCCAGCTGGGAGAGCCCGTACGGCCCCTCGCCCGCCATCACCGGGTCGCCGTCCACGCTGCGCAGCGAGATGTGGATGTGGCAGGAGTTGCCCTCACGCTGGTTGGGCTTGGCCATGAAGGTGATCGACCGGCCCTCCTGGGCGGCGATCTCCTTGGCCCCCGTCTTGTAGATGACGTGGTTGTCGCAGGTCGCCAGCGCCTCGGCGTAACGGAAGGCGATCTCGTGCTGGCCGAGGTTGCACTCGCCCTTGGCCGACTCGACGTAGAGGCCCGCGCCCTCCATCTCGCGCCTGATCCGGCGCAGCAGCTTCTCGACGCGGCCGGTGCCGAGCAGCGAGTAGTCGACGTTGTAGAGGTTCGCGGGGGTCAGGTCACGGTACGCGCGGCGCCAGGCGTCCTCGTAGGTGTCGTCGTAGATGACGAACTCCAGCTCCGTGCCGACGTACGCGGCCAGGCCCCGCTCCTGCAGCCGGGCGAGCTGTCGGCGCAGGATCTGGCGCGGCGAGGCGGTCACCTCGGCGCCGCCCTCCCACGCGAGGTCGGCCATGACCAGCGCGGTGCCCTCGTGCCAGGGCACCCGGCGCAGCGTGGAC
Source organism: Nonomuraea sp. NPDC049421 (assembly GCF_040677005.1). Classification (NCBI taxonomy): domain Bacteria; kingdom Bacillati; phylum Actinomycetota; class Actinomycetes; order Streptosporangiales; family Streptosporangiaceae; genus Nonomuraea; species Nonomuraea sp. NPDC049421. The sequence goes on along the minus strand of NZ_JBFAQA010000007.1, from coordinate 58,657 downwards.
AGGTCGGGCTTCATGACGAAGTCGCCGTAACCCCGCTCCCAGGACGACATGGCGTAACCCGGGACGGTGTTCATGTCCACGTCGACGGCCAGCAGGTAGTTGCAGCCCTCGGAGCCGTGCTGCAGCACCTCGTCGAGGAAGTAGCGCGCGGACAGGCGTTTGCCCTGCAACCTGCCCTGCATGTCGGCGATCGCGAGGAGCACGGTGTCGATCCGGCCGGCGGCGAAGTCGTCGCGCAGCTCGGTCACGGACAGGAACCCGCTGCTCGCTCGATCGCTCACGCTACGTCGCTCCGATCTGGCCTGACGCGCTTTCCCGCTGATTGGGCTAGTCTCAGACCATTGATGTGCATGGTGGGATCACTTGTCAAGGCCTGAGGACACGTTGGACGAGTCGGCGCGTTTGATGACGGTGTTGCGGCCGGTCAGGGCCGGCAACGCCTTCGAGGAGACGGTCGAGCGGCTGCTCCAGGCGATCAAGCTCGGCGTCGTCCCGCCGGGGGGCAAGCTGCCGCCCGAGCGCGAGCTGGCCGTCCAGCTCGGCATCAGCCGGGTCACCCTCCGTGAGGCCATCAGGGCGCTGTCCGACGCCGGGTACCTCGACGTGCGCAGGGGGCGCTATGGCGGGGCCTTCGTGACGTACCGGCCGCCCGAGCCCGACGCAGGCAAGGCCCGCGAGGCCCTCCAGGAGATGGGGGCCGACGAGCTGTCCGACGCGCTCACCTTCCGGCTCGCCCTCGAATGCGGCGCCGCCCAGGTGCTCGCCGCCTCGCCGCTCAGCGACGCCACCCGCGAGGCGCTGCTGCGCCGGCTCACCGAGCTGAACGCCGCCGGGCTCGACGACTACCGCCGGCTCGACACCGCCTTCCACCTGTCCATCGCCGAGCTGACCGGCTCTTCCCTGCTCGCCGCCGGCTGCGCCGACGCCCGCTCCCGGGTCAGTGACCTGCTCGACGCCATCCCCATGCTGCAGGTCAACCTCGACCACGCCGCCGTCCAGCACCGGGCCATCGTGGACGCCATCCTCGCCGCCGACCCCGACGCCGCCAGGCGGGCCGTCGCCGAGCACCTGGAGGGCACCGCCGCGCTGCTGCGCGCGTTCCTGGCGTGACCCGACCGGTTTGTGCGGCTCGTACCATCGATCTCAAGGGTCATGGGGCACTGGTTTCAGCACAGCATCGTCGCCACAGGACGGCTTCCGCTGTTCTGCTACTTCGTCATGCTCATCGTGGCCTTCATCGCCACCCGCATCAACGTCCGGCTGATCAGGGCGAAGATCGGCTGGTTCCGCAACTTCACCGTCGGCGAGATGCACATCCACCACGTGGTTTTCGGTGTCGTGCTCATGCTGATCGGCGGCGTCGCGCTCATCGTCTCGCCCGGCTCCCAGGTCGGCACCGCCGTCGCCGCGTCCGTCTTCGGGGTGGGGTCCGCGCTCGTGCTCGACGAGTTCGCGCTCATCCTGCACCTGCACGACGTCTACTGGGAGGAGGAGGGGCGCACGTCGGTCGACGCCGTGTTCATCGCGATCGCCGTCAGCGGGCTGCTGCTCATCGGCCTGCGGCCCCTCACCTGGGACTACGGCACCCCTGTCGTCAACCCGGCGGCGCTCATCGTGGCCAACCTCGTCCTCGCCGTCGTCACCCTGCTCAAGGGCAAGATCTGGACGGGCATGGCCGGGCTGTTCGTCCCACCCATGCTGCTGGTGGGCGCCCTCCGGCTGGCCCGCCCCGGGTCGCCGTGGGCCCGCTGGTTCATCGCCGGGCGGTCGCCCCGCAAGCTCGCCAAGGCCGTACACCGGGAGGAACGGTGGCGCCGGCCGGTCATCCGGGCGAAAATCGCCTTCCAGGAGTTCCTCTCCGGCCGCCACGACCTCCCCTCCACCCGCCGCCCCCGCCGCTCCCGAACGTGAGCCGTCCAACGGTGATCTCGGGACGGCTCGGTGCACCCGTGACATGGCCTTGAAACGGACACAGGACCTACGGCTGGACGCGGGATCGGGACCTACTGCCGGACACGGGGCTCACAGTGCGGCCATTGAGCGCAGGGCCAGCCCCGCGCCCAGGACGATCACCATCGCAGCCGTCCCCATCGGCGCCAGGCCCGACAACCGCGCGGCCAGCCGCCGTCCCTTGGCGGCCCGCCGCTCCAGCCGGTCCACGAGTTTGACGAGGAGCAGACCGGTCACGGTGAGCGTCGCGGCCATCCCGAGACCGTAGGCGGTGACCAGCGCCACCCCGAACCAGGTCCGGCCGAGCGCGATCGCACCGAGGAGCACGATGAGCGCCGACGGACTCGGCACCAGCCCGCCAGCCACCCCCAACCCCACCAACCCACCCCGCCTACCACCGTGCGCGTGCGTGTGCGCGTGCCCGTGGGTGTGGCCGTGGCCAGAAGTGTGGGTGTGGTTGTGGTGGTCTTCTGGGGGGTGGCGGGTGGTGAGGAGGAGGCGGAGGCCGATCAGGGCGATCAGGGCGCCGCTGGCCACGCCGAGCCAGCTCAGCACCGTCTCGCCGGCCAGCGCCGTGAAGACGGTCAGCAGCAGGCCCACCACCAGCACTCCGGCCGTGTGGGTGGCCGTCACCGTCGCGCCCACCACCAGGGCGTCGCGTGGGCGTCCACGGCGCCCGGCCAGGTACGCGGCCATGATGGTCTTGCCATGGCCCGGGATCAGCGCGTGCCCTGCCCCGAGGACGACCGCCAGCCCCACCGCCAGCAGCCCCAACGGCACCGTCAGCGTGTCCGAGCCGATCAGCGCGGTGAACGTACGATCCAGGGCGGCCAGCGCATCCCCGACCGGCCCGCCGATCTCGATCCCCGGCCCGCCGGGCAGCGTGGCGTTGACCTCGTCTCCTGTGACGCCGGGCTCGGGTCCCGTGCCGCCGGGTAGCGCCTCGCCGGGCTTGGCTTTGCGGCTGTCGGGCGGCGTGGCGGCGGTTTCGTTTCCTTCGCCCCTGGGTGGTGTGGTGTCGCGCGACGGTGGTGGGACCGTGGCGGGGGAGACGGTGAAGGTGGCGGTGCGTTGGTCGAGGGGGGCCGTCAGGAGGTCGTCGGGGTAGGTGCGCAGTTCCTGGCTGATGCTCGTCGCAGGTACCGAGGAGGTGGTCAGGCGGACGCCGTTACCGGTGGCGGTGATCTCGCGCCAGCCGAGCCTGTCCTGCTCGAACCCGTCGGTGAAGGTCACGGCCCCTGATGCGCGGACCTCGGCGACGAGCCGGCAGGACAGGCGGCTGGTTCGCAGCCCGCCCTCACCGGGCGCGTACGCGAACGCCGCGGACTCCACCCGCCACGGCACCACCCGGCCCGCCACCTTGAGCCGGTGGGCGGCGGCCAGCGCGGCGCACCGGCGGGCGGCGTAGGCGGACCCGGCGGCGCTCACCTCCTGCTCCGCCTGAACAGTGGGCAACTCGGCCAGATCCACGACGGCGAGGTTCCGGACGTGGGAGGGCGTGACCCGCAGCCCGTTGTAGTGATTGACCGTGAACCGCCCCAGGGGATGCGCCACCACGCCGACCTGCGGCGCGCTCGCCTGAGCGGCGGCCGTGTCGCCGGGCAGCAGCGCGGCCCCCAGGGACAGGCCCAGGAACAGGAGGGTGGTGATGGCGAGGAGGAGGGCGCGGCTCATGAGAACCTCGCCAGGGCCGGGAGGCCGGGGTCGAAGCCGCGGCCGGAGTGCGCGTCGGAGGCCTTGGTGAGGCCCAGGGATTGTTCTATGCGGGTGCGGTGGTAGGTCAGTAGCGGGTTTTTCCAGCCTGTTCCGGTGGCGCGTTTTGCGTAGGGGAGGGCTTTCTCGGGGGTGCCGGCCTTGAAGAGGGACCAGGCCAGGGCGTCGGCGGCCACCAGGTTGGGGTTGCGGGTGTACTCCGCCCTTGCGTGGCGGACGGCGGCTTTCGGGTCGCCGTGGTCGGCTTCGAACTCGGCCCAGGTCAGGTCGTCGCGCACTCCGGCCGCCTCGTAGAGCTTGCGCTGGGCTTCCAGGAGGGTCCAGTCGGCGGGGAGGCCGGCTTTGATGCGGGTCTCGCCCTGCTCGATGAGGTACTGGGGGAGGGGGAGCCGTTGGACCACCTGGTCGTACAGGGACAGGGCTTCGGTCAGGCGGCCGTCCAAGGCGGCGACCTTGGCCTGGCCTGCAAGAGCCGGGGTGTAGGCGGGGTAGGCGCTCAGGGCGTCGGCGTAGTGGCGGGCGGCGGTTTCCAGGTCTCCCTCGTGGAGGGCCAGTTCGCCCTGGTAGTAGCGGGCGTAGGCGCGGTCGGCGGGGAGCCAGGCGTCCTCGTGGGCGTAGTCGAGGTACGTGCGGGCCGTCTCCACGTCCCCGCGCAGCTCGGCGGCGTAGGAGGCGCGGGTGAAGGCGGCCACGCCCGGGCGCAGGGCCATCATCGCGTCCACGGCCTGCTGGGCGGCGCGCAGGTCGCCCAGCTGGGTGCGGGCGTCGGCGAGCACGCCGTACGCGGCGGCGGCGTACGGGTTGGCGTCGACGGCGCTCTCGGCCAGCTCGGCGGCCCTGGCGAACTCGTGCCTGGCCGCCGCCAGTGCGGCCTGCCCCGTGAGCACCGCGTCGTCCTTCGGGGCGATCCTCGCGGCCGTGGCGAGTGCGCCTTCCGCCTTCGTGTACGCGGATGGGTCGCCGGTGAGGCGGGCCTGGTCGATGTGGTGGGTGGCGAGCTCGGCCCAGCCCCTGTGGTCGCCGGGCAGCCGTCTGAGCCGTTCCTGCAGAGTCTCCCGGCGTTCCTGCAGGGTCTCGGTCTCCCGGCGGGATGGGTCGGCCGCCGGCGCGGGCGTCGGGGCCGAGGAGAACGAGACGAGGGTGATGAGCACCGCCCCTACGAGGGCGAGTCCGGCGAAGAGGGCGAGGGCACGCATGTGGCTGGGCTCCAGAGGAGGATGCGGGGGCCGTGAGTCTCCACGGGGGCGCGGGTGGTCGTCATGAGGTGTGCGGAGTGGATTGTGTGGGTGTGCGCGGCGGGTGGGGGCGCGTTGCGTGGGGGTGCGCGGGGTGTGTTGTGAGGGTGGCGGGTGCGGTGCGGTGTGAGAGTCCCGCGTGGGTGGGGTGAGCCGGCCGGCTGTGACGGGGGCACGGCCGGCCGGCTCCTTTCCTGTGGCGGCAGACGTTGGGAGACGGGAGGTCTGCCGCCGGGGGAGGACCGGCCGGTTCGGAGAGGAGACCGGCCGGTCGACGATGGTCAGCGCTGGTTGACGGCCACGTTGCTCGGCAGCGGGATGTACGGGAACGCCGGCAGCATCGGCTTGTCGTTGCCGTCCACCTTGTCCGTCAGGCCGGCCACCAGCTTGCCGGTCTGCGCGGCCCCGGCCACGGCCTGGAGCGAGATGTCCACGACGTCGTCGGTGAGCCGCCGGCCGTTCGGGAAGCCCTGGAGGTCACCGCCGAGCACGCCGAGCCGGTTCGGGTCCTTGGCGGGCGGGATCGACATGTTGAGCCGGAGCATCTCCGAGGGCCGCAGCTTGCCGGCGTCCTTGTTGAGCACCTGCGAGTTGAGGTCGGCCTTGATGGGGCCGTTCTGCTTGGCGATGCCGGTCAGGAAGATCTCGACGAGGTCGGCGCGCGGGGTGGCGGGCGCCTTGATGCCGTAGACGGCCTGCAGCAGCCTGGCCACCTCGGGGTCGGTGACGCGGTCCACGAGCACCTTGACGCCGGCGTCCTTGGACGGGTCGAGCGCGTTGTAGGCGTCCTTGAGCCCGGCGGAGGCCACCAGCTCGTTGACCAGCGGGTTGCACAGGCGGGAGACCTGCACGTACGAGCTGCCGTTGAACTTGTCGGTGGTGGAGCAGACGCCGATCACGGGGTTGCGCTTGGGGTCGCCCTTGAGCGCGACCTCGGCGGCGGGGACCTGGACGGCCACGCTGTTGACGTTGTAGCCCTTGAGCGTGTCCTGGCCGACGAGGGACAGGTTGCCCCCGTACAGGAAGTCGAACACGCGCAGGTCGAGGAAGAACGCCTCGTCCGACTGCCCGGCGAAGCTCTTGCCGCCGCCCGGCAGGGTCTTGATGGCCTGGTCGCGCAGGGCGCCGTAGTCGGGCATCGAGGCGCGGCCGACGTTGCTGGGGGCGACGACGCCGTCGGAGACCAGCGTCCTGGTCCCGCCCTGGGTGATCCGCTTGAGCGTGTAGCGCTGGCGGAAGAGCAGGTTGGGGTCGTCGAGCGAGGTGACGGGGCCGTTGTTGTAGAGGAACGTCGTGGTGCCGCGTCTGTCCTCGTTGCGGAACGACCACTGGTAGGTGATGTCCGTCTTGGCGTCACCGTCGTTGTCGATCTTTATGTTGTACCGCGACCTGGTGGCGAACGGGTAGAAGTTCGGGCCGCCGTTGGGCTCCTCGAACGGGATCCAGTTCGCCATCAGGGTCACGGTGCCGGCTTTGTCGGGGCTCACGAACGCGTACACGTCGGTGTTGTCGTGCTGAGGGTCCCCCGAGATCATCGGGGCTTCGCGGTGCGAGGAAGCGTCGCCGGAGTCGGTGCGGAACGCGGCCAGGGACGACGCGGCGACCGCTGCGGCGAGGCCAAGTCCGACTAGAGCGCGCCGGTTGATCCGGAGCTCCATGTTCGGTCCTTTCGAAGGGCTGATCGTGACGTACGAGGGATCCGGCCGGGTTCCTCGACGCCCTATTCGTCCGGCGGCGGCCGTTGGATGCAGGAGATTTCAGCTCCTCCTCAAGGAGGAGATGTCAACCAAAGTTGACATACTCAGGTCGTCAATTTAGGTTGACCCGTGTCGGGGGTGCGGTTCGCGTGGTCCCGTTCGTTGGGCAAGTCGAGAAATGTCGTGAGAGGAGATGTGGTGGTCAAGGAGTTGCTCGCCTACCTGCGCCCGCACAGGAAGATCCTTCTTGTGGGCGGGCTGCTGGGCCTGATCGGCTCGGCGGCGGGCCTCGCGATGCCGTTGCTGGCGAAGTACGTCGTGGACGCCTTCGGCCAGAACGGCTCCCTGGCCGGGCCGTTACTCGGGCTGACCGTCGCGGTGCTGGTCGGCGCCGTGGTCTCGGCCGGAGGTGGCTATCTGATGGAACGTACGGGCGAGGGCATCGTGCTCGGCGCCCGCCGCAGGCTCGTGGACCGGATGTTGCGGCTCAGGGTGGCCGACGTGGACCGGCTCAAGCCCGGCGACCTGCTGTCGCGGGTGACCGGTGACACGACGTTGCTGCGCTCGGTGCTCACCAACGGCGTCGTGGACTCGGTCAGCTCGGCGTTCATGCTGGTCGGCGCCATCGTGCTGATGGCCGCCATGGACGGCGTGCTGCTGCTCGTCACCCTGCTCGTCGTGGTGGTGATCGGCGGGCTGGTCGCGCTCATCATGCCGCGCATCCAGCGGGCGCAGACGCAGGCGCAGGAGGCCGTGGGCGAGATGGGGGCCGTGCTGGACCGGGCGCTGCAGGCGTACCGGACGGTCAAGGCCAGCGGCGCGGAGGAGCGGGAGATCGCCGAGGTCGGCGTGGCCGCCACGCGCGCCCGCGACCGCGGGCTGCAGGTCGCCGGCTGGACGTCGCTCGCGGGGGTGGCGACGTGGATGGCGGTGCAGATCGCGTTCCTCGCCGTGCTGGCCGTCGGCGGCGCGCGGGTCTCGTCGGGCACGCTGGAGGTCTCGTCGCTGATCGCGTTCCTGCTCTATCTGTTCTACCTGGTGCCGCCGATCGGGCAGCTCGTGCAGGGCGGGGTGCAGCTGCAGCAGGGGCTGGCCGCGTTGCGGCGGATCAAGGAGGTCGAGGACCTGCCGGCCGAGCCCGCAGGCGTCGTCCCGAGCGAGGACGCCAGGCCGATCGGGGTGCAGTTCCGCGACGTCGTCTTCCGGTACGGCGAGGACCGGCCCGTCGTGCATGACGGCGTCACCTTCGAGGTGCCGCCCGGCGGCCTGACCGCGCTGGTGGGCCCGTCGGGAGCGGGCAAGTCGACGGTGTTCGCGCTGCTCGAACGCTTCTACGAGCACCAGGGCGGGCAGATCCTGGTGGACGGCCGCGACATCCGCGACTGGCCGCTCGGCGAGCTGCGCGCCGCGCTCGGCTACGTCGAGCAGGACGCCCCCGTCCTGGCCGGCACGCTGCGGGAGAACCTGCTCTTCGCCGCACAGGACGCCACCGAGGAGGAGCTGCGGGCGGCGATCGCGCGCACCAGGCTGGACGACCTCGTCGCCCGGCTGCCCGACGGGCTGGAGACCCCGGTCGGCCACCGCGGCGTGCTGCTGTCCGGCGGCGAGCGGCAGCGCGTGGCCATCGCCAGGGCGCTGCTGCGCAAGCCCAGGCTGCTGCTGCTCGACGAGGCCACCTCCCAGCTCGACGCGGTCAACGAGCTGCGGCTGCGCGAGGTCATCGCCGAGGTCGCGGCGGAGACCACGGTGCTGGTCATCGCGCACCGCCTCTCGACGGTGACGGGCGCCGACCGGATCGTGGTGATGGAGGGCGGCGGCGTACGCGCGGTCGGCAGCCACGACGAGCTGGTGGGCTCCGACGAGCTCTACAGGGAGCTGGCGGCCACCCAGTTCCTGGTCGGCTGACGGTGCCTGACCAGGGATAACGTTGCCCATGGGGAGTGGGCGCACGGGTGGGCGGGATGAGAACGGCGGGTCCTGTGCGTTGAGGGTGGCGTGGCGGACGGATATCACGGTGGGCTTGAGATGCTGCTGGATGGCCGGAGGCTGTCGCCCGTACAGCACAGGATCGCCGACTACCTCAGTGAGCACCTCGACGAGGCGATCTTCCTGTCGAGCGTCGAGCTGGCCGAACGGGCCGGGGTCAGCCAGCCCTCCGTGACCCGCTTCGCGATGGTGCTGGGCTTCACCGGCTACCCCGAGCTGCGGCAGGCGCTGCGCCCCCTCGTGCTCGGCGGGGGCGCGGAGTCGCCGCACGAGAGCCTGCTGCGCACCGCCATCGACTGCGAGATCCGCAACCTCGCCGCGCTCAGGGAGCGCCTGTCCCACTTCCCGCTCAAGGAACTGGGCGAGCACCTCGCCGCCACCGAGCCGCTGCCGGTGCTGGGCCTGCGGGCCTCGTGCGGGCTGGCCACCACGTTCGCCTACTACGCCCGCCGCATTCATCCCGACGTGCGGCTGCTCGTCCACGGCGGCTCCGAGCTGGCCGAGGGGCTGCACGCGGCCCAGCGGGCGGGCGCCGAGTGGGTGGTGGCCGTGGTGCTGCCGCGCTATCCCGCCGAGACGTTGCGGGCCCTGGAGTACGCCACCAAGCTCGGCCTGCGGGTCGCCGCCATCACCGACAGGGTGGGGCTGCCCGCCGAGGTCGTGCTCGACGCGCCCGTGGGCGACGGCTTCGTCTTCAACTCACACGCCGCGCCGCTGATGCTGGCCATGGCGCTGGTGGAGGCCATGGCCGAGGCCGTGCCGCTGCGGACGCGGGCCAGGCTGGAGGAGTACGAGCGGATGACCGAGGAGACCGGCACCTTCCTGACCGGCGACCCCGCCTGACCGCGGCGGCGGACAGGCCTCAAGGCCCGTGCCCAGCCCGCCGTGCGCCCGCGCGGCGGTCAAGGTCAATAAGCTGCCGCCATGACTGAACGACCGAAGGCGCTGGTCACCGGCGCCTCCCGAGGGGTGGGCGCGGCCGTCGCGCGGGCCCTGGCCTCCACCCACGACGTCCTGCTCGGCGGCCGTGACGAGCAGGCGCTGGCCGCGCTCGCCGCCGAGCTGCCCGGGGCGCGGCCCTGGCCGGTGGAGCTGACCGGGGTCACGCAGGCCGACGTCGCGGACATCGACCGGCTCGACGTGCTCGTCCACAGCGCCGGCGTGGCCACCCTCGGCCGCATCGCCGACCAGAGCGCCGACGCCTGGCGGCGCACGTACGAGGTCAACGTGGTCGCCGTCGCCGAGCTGACCAGGCTGCTGCTGCCCGCGCTCAGGCAGGCGGGCGGACACGTCGTGTGCGTGAACTCGGGCTCCGGGCAGCGGGCCAACCCCGAATGGGGCTCGTACGCGGCCAGCAAGTTCGCCCTGAAAGCGTTCGCCGACGTGCTGCGGCTGGAAGAGCCTCTGCTCAGGGTCACCACCGTCTATCCCGGCAGGATCGCCACCGACATGCAGCGGGGCGTGCGGGCGTACGAGGGCGGGGAGTTCGAGCCCGAGCGCTACCTGCGGCCGGAGAGTGTGGCGCGGGCCGTCGTCGCGACGATCAACGCGGGGCCCGACGCGCACCTCACCGAGCTGACCCTGCGTCCCAGGGGCGGTCCGGTGAACTGAGCCCACGCACGCGCGACCGTGGGGACGTAGGGTGGCCCCGGCCTCCCCTCCTGGCAGGGCGGCCCGGCCCATCCCTCGTTCACCAGGGGTTTCAGCGCGCTCTCCTCCTTGAGGAGGACATCCAGAACCCTCCCGCAGACGTAGTGCTTTAGGGAATCTTTGCTTCTGGCCGGACGTTGGCCGGGTATAGAACGCAGCTGCGGAACGAGGTGCCAGGGGATGGCAAGGCCTACGGGGAGTCGCACGCAGGAGCAGCACGTCGCCGAGCGCGATCTGCTGGGGACCTACCTGGCCGAGATCGGCCGGGTCCCGCTGCTCACGGCGGAGGAGGAAGTGGAGCTCGCCAAGCGGATCGAGGCGGGCCTGTTCGCCGAGCAGCTGCTCGACAGCGGGGGCACGGAGCCGCGCATCGGGGACGCGGCCGACGAGGAGCTTGAGCGGCTGGCCATTTCCGGCCGGCGGGCCAAGGAGGAGTTCATCCAGGCCAACCTGCGCCTGGTGGTGGCGGTGGCCAGGAAATACTCGGGCCGGGGGATGCCGCTGATCGACCTCGTCCAGGAGGGGAACCTGGGCCTGGTGCGGGCGGTGGAGAAGTTCGACTACCGGCGGGGTTACAAGTTCTCGACCTACGCGACGTGGTGGATCAGGCAGTCCGTCGGCCGGGCCATCCACGAGCAGGCCCGCCCGGTGCGGCTGCCCACCCACGCGGGGGAGCAGATGACCCGGCTCATGCGGGTCAGGCGCGACATGCTGGCCGAGTTCGACGTCGAGCCGACCGACGACGATCTCGCCGGCATCCTCGACCTGCCGATCGAGCGGGTGCGCGAGCTGCGGCGCTGGGCGTCCGACCCGGTGTCGTTGCAGCTCGGCGTGGGTGACGAGGACGAGACCGAGCTGGGCGACATGATCGCCGACGAGACGTGGGCCGATCCCGAGCAGCAGGCCATCGACATCCTGGAGCGTGAGCGGCTCGACCAGTGGCTCACCGGCCTCGAGGGACCGACCAGCGAGATGCTGCGCTGGCGCTACGGGCTGGTCGACGGGCGCGAGCACACGCTGACCGAGGTGGGCGAGCGTTACGGCATCGGCCGCGACCGCGCCCGCCGCATCGAGCGCGACGCGCTGGCCCGCCTGCGCAAGATGGCCACGGCCGCCGCCTGACGACCGAGCCGAGGGCCCGCTGACGTCCCCGAGGGGGAGGTGCGTCGGCGGGCCCTAGGCTTTGTGCATGCATGTGGAGATTCTGCGCCGTTATCCCGTGAAGTCGATGCTGGGCGAAGAGCTGGCCGAGAGCGTGGTGAGCGAGCGCGGGCTGGCCGGTGACCGGGCGCGGGCGGTGCTCGACGTGGCCACCGGGAAGATCGCCAGTGCCAAGAATCCACGGTTGTGGCGGCGGCTGCTCACCCTCGAAGGCGCTCGGGTGCCCGGTGACGCCGAGCTGTCGGAGCTGCTCGGGCGCGAGGTGCGGGTGATCGACGTGCCGCCGGAGGGGGCCGAGCTGGAGCGGTCGGTGCCGGAGCGGGTGCTGGCCGAGGGGATCGAGGCGGAGGTGCCGTACACGGTGGGGACGCTGGGGGCGGGCGCTCCCGCGGGCACGTTCTTCGACTTCGCGCCCCTCCACCTCATCACCACCTCCGCCCTCGGCGCGATCGGCACGCTGGGGCCGCGCGGGCGGGTCGAGGACGTGCGCTACCGGCCCAACCTGGTGATCGCCACCGAGGGGGAGGGGTTCGTCGAGAACGGCTGGGTGGACCGGCGGCTGCGCGTCGGCGACGAGGTGGAGCTGCACGTCATCGTGACCAGCCCGCGCTGCGCGATGCCGACGCTGGAGCACGGCGCGCTGGCCCGCGACACCGACGCGCTGCGCACCGTGGCCAGGCACAACCGGGTGCCGGTCTTCGACATGGGGCCGCAGCCGTGCGCCGGCGTCTACGCGCGGGTGACCCGCCCCGGCCGCGTCAGGAAGGGCGACCAGGTCACCCTCATCTGAACGCCCCGGCCCACACCCTTGGGGTCACGCCAGCGGGGCGAGGTGCTTGTCGAGGTCGTCGAGGATCTTGCCGGCGGCGGTGACGCCGATGCCGGTCATCCAGATCTCGTCATCCACGTTGTGGGCGTTGCCGGACTTGACCGCCGCGAGGTTCTTCCACAGGGGGCCGCCGGTGACCTCGGCCTGCGCCTTGGCGGCGTTCTCCCCGTACGCGCTGTAGAAGATCGCGTCACCGTCGGCCTTCGCGATGTTCTCCTGGCTCAGCTTGCCGAAGCGCCGGTCCTCCTGGTCGTTGAGCTGCTGCACCTCGGGCCGCGGGATGCCGGCGTCGCCGACGACGATGCCGCTGAACGACTGCGGCCCGTACATCCTGATCTCGGTCGGCATGAACCGGACGATGCTGACCTGCAGCTTGGAGTACTTGGCGCCGACCTCCTTCGCCCGTGTCCCGTACGCCGTCAGCAGCTGCTGCGCCTGCTCCTTCTTGCCCAAAGCCTCGGCGTCGAGCAGGAAGTTCTCCTTCCAGGTGATGCCGACCCGCTCGGTGAACACGGTCGGGGCGATCTTGGAGAGCTTGTCGTAGAAGGCGGCCTGGCGGAACTTCGAGCCGAGGATGAGGTCGGGCTTGAGCGCGATGATGGCCTCGACGTTCGGCTGCTGGAGGGTGCCGACGGGCTTGGTGCCGGCCAGGGCGGAGCCCAGGTATTCGGGCCAGGTCTGGTTCTCCTGGGCCTGGGCGGCTCCGACGGGCGCGAGGCCGAGCGAGACCATGGAGTCGAGCTTGTCGGTGTCGAGCACGACGACCCGCTTCGGCGTCATGGGCACCTTCGTCTCACCCATGGCGTGCTTGACGGTACGGGTGGGGCCCGCGTCCTCGGCCGTGGTGGACGTGCCACAGGCGGCGAGGGCGAGAACGGGCAGCATGGCGGCGATGGCCAGGCGTAGGCGCATGGGCGTTCCTTGATCGTTAGGTAAGGCAAACCTAAGTATCGCACGGACGATATTGCCGTGCTCAAAAGCGCTCTGTGAGACGTCCGAAACGCGTGCGAAACACCTCTGCGCCGAGATTCACGAATGTGAAACACACCTGGTCGAGCCACGAAACCCCGGGCGAACACGCTGTGGCCACACGTCACATGTAAGGAGGGTCGCGTCGTGAAGATCGACAGCGGCACGACTGCCTGGATGCTCGCGGCCACCGCGTTGGTGCTGTTGATGACACCGGGCCTCGCGCTTTTCTACGGGGGCATGACCAGGGCCAAGAGTGTCCTGAACATGATGATGATGTCGTTCGGCGCCATCGTCGTCGTGAGCATCGCCTGGATGCTCTACGGTCACTCACTCGCTTTCACAGAGAACCCCAGTTCAGCGCTCAACACCTTCGTCGGCGGCTTCGACGCCCTGGGCCTGCAGAGCCTGGTGAACACCGCGACCAGTGACGACGGCACCGGCATGCCGAGCCTCGTCTTCTCCGCCTTCCAGATGACGTTCGCCATCATCACCGTCGCGCTGATCAGCGGCGCCATCGCGGACCGCGCGAAGTTCGGCGCCTGGATGCTGTTCGGCGTCATCTGGGCCACGATCGTCTACTTCCCCGTCGCCCACTGGGTGTGGGGCGGCGGCTGGCTCAACTCGATGGGCATCGAGGACTTCGCGGGCGGCACGGTCGTCCACATCAACGCCGGAGCCGCGGCGCTCGCGCTGGCGCTGGTCCTCGGCAAGCGCCAGGGCTGGCGCAAGGAGCCGATGCGGCCGCACAACCTCACGCTGGTGCTGCTCGGCGCGGCGCTGCTGTGGTTCGGCTGGTTCGGCTTCAACGCCGGCTCCGAGCTGGTCGTCGACGGCATCGCCGGTCTGGCCTTCATGAACACGCAGGTCGCCACCGCGGTCGCGGTCGGCGCCTGGCTCACCGTGGAGAAGCTGCGTGACGGCCACGCCACCAGCCTCGGCGCCGCCTCCGGCGCGGTCGCCGGTCTGGTCGCCATCACCCCCGCCTGTGGTTTCGTCGACCCCTGGGCGGCCATGCTCATCGGCCTGCTCGCCGGCGCGGTCTGTGCCTACGCCGTGGGCCTGAAGTACAAGCTCGGCTACGACGACTCGCTCGACGTGGTCGGCGTGCACCTGGTCGGCGGCGTGATCGGCGCGGTCGCGCTCGGCTTCGTGGCCGCCTACCCCGCCACCGATGAGCAGAGCGAGGGCCTGTTCTACGGCGGCGGCTTCGGCCAGCTCGGGCTCCAGGTGCTCGGCCCGGTGGCCGTGGGCCTCTACTCCTTCGTCATCACCTGGATCATCGGGAAGATCATCGACAAGACGATGGGCTTCCGCATCAAGACCGAGGACGAGGTCACCGGCATCGACATCACCACGCACGCCGAGACCGGCTACGACCTCGGCACCGTTCACGCCTCCGGCGTGAGCTCCCCCAACGGCCCCGTCACGGCTCCCGCCACGAAGAAGGTGGACGCATGAGGCTCATCACCGCGATCATCAAGCCCTTCAAGCTCGATGACGTGAAGGCCGCGCTCGAACAGTTCGGCATCAAGGGCATGACGGTCAGCGAGGCCAGCGGCTACGGCCGGCAGCGCGGCCACACCGAGGTCTACCGCGGCGCCGAGTACCAGGTCGACCTGGTGCCCAAGGTACGCCTCGAGGTCCTCATCGAGGAGGACGACGCCGAGGACGTGATCGACGTCATCACCAAGGCGGCGCACACCGGCAAGATCGGCGACGGCAAGGTCTGGTCCGTGCCCGTCGACACCGTCATCCGGGTACGCACCGGCGAACGGGGTCCGGAAGCCCTGTGATGAATCCGCGGCGAAGCGCGGGCGCCCTCCCGGGGGCGTCCGCGCGGAGCGAGGCCCGACCGGCCGACGACGTCCGGCGGGGGGTTCACAGGGGGAAGGACCCGAGGCGAAGCCCGGACGAGGGCGTCCGGGCGGAGCTCTGCAAGGGGGCACTGCAGTGAGGGGAGAGGCCCGTTCGTACGCCGCGGCCCGCAAGGAGCGGACCGCGGACACCGACCGCTGGCTCAAGGATCTCTTCCGCACGGCGAGCGACGGCGACCAGGTCTCCCTGGTCGCCGTCGGCAGCCTGGGAAGGGGGGAGCCGGCGCCGGGCAGCGACCTCGACCTGGTGCTGCTCCACACCGGCCGCGCCGACGTGGCACGGATCGCCGACCGGATCTGGTATCCGATCTGGGACGCGGCGGTCGGTCTCGACCACTCCGTGCGCACGGTGGAAGAAGCGGTCTCGGTCGCCAGGCAGGACCTCAAGGCGGTGCTCGGCCTGATCCAGGCCAGGCACGTGGCCGGCGACCCCGATCTGACCAGGAAGGCCAGGGAGGCGGTGCTGGCCGAATGGCGGGCCGACTCGCGGCGCCGGCTCGGCGAGCTGCGGGAGGCCGCCGACCAGCGGGCGCAGGTCAGCGGGGAGCTGGCGTTCCTGCTGGAGCCCGATCTCAAGGACGGCCGCGGCGGGCTCCGCGACGTCCAGGCCATGCAGGCGGTGGCCGCCGCATGGGTCGCCTCGGCCCCCGGACCGCGGGCGCGCGAGGCGTACGAGTTCATCCTCGACGTGCGGCACGCGCTGCACGTCGTCACCGCCCGCGGCACCGACCGCCTGGCGCTCCAGGAGCAGGACGCGGTGGCCGGGCTGCTCGGCCTGCTCGACGCCGAGGCGCTGATGCGCCGGCTGGCCGAGGCGGGCCGCACGATCTCCCACGCCTTCGACGCGACCTGGCGCACCGTTGACAGGCTGGTGTCAGGCCCGGCTCCACGCGGGCGCCGCCCGCTGGCCGACGGCGTG
Organism: Nonomuraea sp. NPDC049421; assembly: GCF_040677005.1. NCBI lineage: Bacteria > Bacillati > Actinomycetota > Actinomycetes > Streptosporangiales > Streptosporangiaceae > Nonomuraea > Nonomuraea sp. NPDC049421. The sequence continues at coordinate 42,671 of NZ_JBFAQA010000007.1, read as the reverse complement.
GTGGAGCACGGCGGCGAGGTGGTCCTCGCGAGGGGGGTCGATCCGCGCAAGGATCCCGTCCTCGTGCTGCGCGCCGCGGCCGCCGCGGCCGACTCGGGGCTGCCGCTCGCGCCCGCGACGGTCTCCGTGCTCGCAGCTCAGTCGGCGCCGATGCCGGTGCCCTGGCCCGAGGAGGCCCGCGACGCGCTGGTGTCGATCCTCGGCGCGGGCCGCGCCGCCGTGCCCGTGTGGGAGGAGCTCGACCAGGCGGGCATCCTTGTCAAGTTGCTTCCTGACTGGGAGCGCGTACGCCACCGCCCCCAGCGCAACCCGATCCACCGGTTCACGGTCGACCGTCACCTGATCGAGGCCGCGGCCAACGCCGCCAGCCACACCCGCGAGGTCTCCAGGCCCGACCTGCTGCTGATCGCGGCGCTGCTGCACGACGTCGGCAAGGGCTGGCCTGGCGACCATTCGGCGACCGGCGAGGTGGTGGTCCGCGACATCGCGACCCGCATCGGCCTGCCGCCCGCCGACGTCGAGACGCTGGCCACCGTCGTACGCCACCACCTGCTGCTGCCCGAGACCGCCACCCGCAGGGACCTCGACGACCCCGTCACGATCGAGAAGGTCGCGGGCACGGTCGGCTCGCGCGAGGTGCTCGACCTGCTGGCCGCGCTGGCCGTCGCCGACGGCATCGCGACCGGGCCGGCCGCCTGGAACTCGTGGAAGGCCGGCCTGCTGGCCGACCTGGTCCGCCGGGTGCGCTCGGTGCTGGCCGGCTCGCCCCCGCCCAAGCCGCCGACGCTCTCGCCCGAGCAGGCCGGTCTCGCCCGCCACGGAGGTGGGGCCGTCCGGGTGCACGGGGGTGCGGTCACGGTCGTCGCGCCCGACCGGGTGGGGCTGCTGTGGAGCGCCGCCGGCGTGCTGTCGGCGCACCGGCTCGTGGTGCGCTCGGCGTCGTCGGCGTCCGCCGGTTCGACGGCGGTGATCGAGTTCTCCGTCATCCCCGAGTACGGCTCCCCGCCGGACCCCGCGACCCTCGAAGCCGATCTCCGTCTCGTCCTTGCCGGCCGTCTTGACATAGAGCAACGACTGGCCCGCCGCGCGAGGGCCGTCAGGCCGCCCCGCGTACCGGTCGCTCCACCCCGTGTGACCTTGGTTGATGACGCCTCTGCCACCGCCACGGTGGTCGAAGTCAGGGCCCATGACAGGCCGGGGCTCCTGTGGCGCATCGGACGGGCGTTCGGTGAGTGCGGTCTTGACGTGAGGGCCGCTCGCGTGGAGACTCTCGGCGCGGAGGCGGTGGACGTCTTCTACGTTGTGGACCGCGCTGGTCGCCCCCTCAGCGACGACGCGCAAAGGGCCCAAGTCCGCGATCAAGTCCTTGCCGCACTGCGATAACCAACAACACACGACAACCGGTCACGTTTGTAACGATTGTGTCCGATATGCCTGTTAAGTCAGATGCTGCGGATACCTTGTGGACGGTCTGACGACCCGTTGCGGACGGGACGATTGAGGGGTAGCGGGAGCGGTGACTACGGGGAATTCGGGCAGCGGCACGGCCGCGCAGCCAGACCGCGCGAAGCGGCTGCTGCAGCGGCTCGGCCTGCGGAACTGGCGGGTGCGGTGGCGGCTCACCGCGCTCATCCTGGTGCCGACCATCGCCGCCGTCGTGCTCGGGGGAGCGCGTGTGGTGGGCTCGGTCCAGAGCATCGCCGTCTATGACCGCACGGCCACCGCGGCCGAGCAGGCCGGCCGCGTCCGCGACCTGGTGCAGGCGCTGGGGCTGGAGCGCGACACAGGCGGCTGGGTCGGCGCGAGCCGGGCCATGCGCAAGAAGCTCGCCACGCCGCTCGCCCAGCGCAAGGCCGCCGTGGACACGCTGGTCAAGGCCGTCCGCGCGGACCTCGACACCATGGACGAGTCCTACGGGCCCCGCGTGGTCAAGGCCGCCGAGCAGGTCAGGTACGACCTGGGCCGGCTGGCCAAGATCCGGGAAGAGGGCCAGAAGAACACCATCCGCTACGACTTCCTCACCGACACCCTGATCAAGCTGCACGACGAGCTTTCGCTGATGTCGGACGACTCGCAGATCGTCGGCCAGTTCCGCGGCCTGAGCGCGCTCGTCGCGGCCAAGGAGGAGATCTCCCGCCAGCGCGTCCAGCTCCTGCAGGCGTCCTACGACGCCGCGAGCGTGGACGCCAAGGAGGTCGAGCAGTTCATCGCCTCCAACGCCCGCCAGCAGAGCGACATCGCCACCGTGGGCGCGGAGGCCGGCGTCGAGGTCGGCCTGGAACTGTCCAAGGCGCTGGCCTCCAAGCCCGAGTACGTCAACATCCAGCTCACCAAGTCCCGCGCGATCGCGCTGGTCAGCGGCAAGGAGCCGGGCGCCCGCATCGTCGACAACCTGATCTCGGCCAGGGCCGAGCGGCAGGAGTGGTTCGACAGCAACACCGCCGCCATCGACCTGCTGCACGGCATCGAGAAGGGCCTGGCGGACAAGGTGAACCTGCGCAGCCAGGAGCTGCGCTCGCAGGAGATCCGCAACGCGATCATCGCGGGGATCCTCATCCTCGCGCTGCTCGCGGTCGTGCTGCTGCTCACCGTGGCCATCGCCCGCTCGATGGTCGGCCCGCTGCGGCGGCTGCGTACCGAGGCGCTGGAGGTGGCCGGGTTCCGGCTGCCCGACGTGGTGCGCCAGCTGCGCGTCAGCGGCGACCCCGCCTCCGTACGCGAGGTGCAGCCCATCGCCGTGGACGGCGACGACGAGATCGGCGAAGTGGCCAGGGCCTTCGACCAGGTGCACCGGCAGGCGGTCCGCCTGGCGGGCGAGGAGGCCGAGCTGCGCAGCAACATCAGCTCGATGTTCGTCAACCTCTCCCGCCGCACCCAGACGCTGGTCGAGCGGCAGATCTCGCTCATCGACGGCCTGGAGAAGGGCGAGCAGGACGGCGGCCGGCTGGCCGACCTGTTCAAGCTCGACCACCTGGCCACCCGCATGCGTCGCAACTCCGAGAACCTCCTGGTCCTCGCCGGCCACGACGCCACCCGCCGGCGCAGCCAGCCGGCCAAGCTGGTCGACGTCGTCCGCGCCGCGCTGTCGGAGGTCGAGGGCTACGAGCGCGTCCAGGTGCGGGTGCACCGCGCCACCTCCGTGCTCGGCAGCTGCGCCAACGACCTCGTCCACCTGGTCGCCGAGCTGGTCGAGAACGCCATCCAGTTCTCCCCGAGCAACTCCCAGGTCACCGTCACCAGCAGCCTCATCGAGGGCGGCGGCGCCCTGCTGTCGGTCACCGACAGCGGCATCAGCATGACCGAGGAGGAGCTGGCCGAGGCCAACCGCCGCCTGGCCGAGCCGCCCGTCGTGGACGTGTCGGTCTCCCGGCGCATGGGCCTGTTCGTGGTCGGCCGCCTCGCGCTGCGCCACGGCATCCGGGTGCAGCTGCGCAAGGGCGAGGGCAACGGCCTGATCGCCATGGTGCTGCTGCCGCCGACGCTGATCGCCGACGGCACCCAGCAGCAGCCGCTGCCGCAGCGGCCCGCGTTCGGCGGCGGGACCGTGCCGTCGCAGGCGGGCGCGCCCGTGCAGAACGGGTCGTTCCGGTCGTTCGCCAGCTTCGACTCCTTCGACGCGGCGGGGCCGCGCGCGGGCTCCTTCGACAACGGGCACCGGCCAGGACCCGGCACGTTCGACAGCGGCCCTGCGCGGCAGGGTCCCTCGACGTTCGACAGCGGTCCCGTGCGGCCCGGCGCCTCGACGTTCGGCGGCGGTCCCGCACCGCAGGGCCCGTCCGCGTTCGACGCCGGGCCAGGCAGGCAGGGGCCTTCGTCCTTCGACGGCGCTCCCGGCCGTCCGGCCGACGGGCCGGCGCGCCCAGTGAACGGGCCCGTCAACGGGCCCGTCAACGGGGGCCAGGTCAGGCCGGGCGGCCTGCCCAGGCGCTCGCCCGGCTCATTCGACGGCGCGCCTGGACAGGGGCCGGGGTCCTTCGACGGCGCGCCACCGCAGGTACCGCCGGCGAACGGCGGTCCTGCGGCCCCCCAGACCGGGCCCCAGACCGGGGCGCGGTCGTTCGACGGCGGCCCCTCGTACGGATCGTTCCCCTCCGACCCGGGCCGTGCCGGGGTCAACGGCTTCACCGCCGACACCGACGGCGGCGCCTACCGCAGGCGTCAGGGGACGTACGACTCCGGCGCCTACCCCTCGTACCCCAGTGCTCCTCCCGCCGCATCTGGTAATGGCGCGTTCCAGACGCCGCCGCCCTCGTCCTACTCGACCAACGACGTGCGTACGCCCGACCCGGCCCCCTCGGCGGACACTCCGTCTGAGCAGGGGCGGGAGGACTACCTGCCGATCTTCGCCGCGGTGGAGTCGGCCTGGTTCCGCAGGCCGCCGGGCGAGGCGGCGGAGGGGCCGGGAGAGTCCACGGCCGCGCACGCCGTACCCTCTGGTGAGGAAGCGTGGCGGACGGCCGCGGACGCCGGCTGGCAAGCGGCGAAAGCGGCCGCCGAGCCAAGCCTCGGTGGCATCACCGCCGCCGGGCTCCCCAAGCGCACCCCCAAGGCCAACCTGGTGCCTGGCACGGCGAACAGCCGGCCCGCGCAGGCACCGCAGCAGCAGGAGCAGCGGCAGGCACCGCCGCCGCCTCCGGTCTCCGCTGACCGGATCCGCAGCAGGCTGGCCAGCTTCCAGCAGGGTGTGCGCAGGGGTCGCCAGGAGATTCGTGGACAGGAGGACAAGAGTGAGTAAGCGTCCCGCCGGGGAGGATGCGTGACAACCCTTAGCAGTGAGGCCAACAGGTTCGACTGGCTGATCACCGACTTCGTCCGGCACACGCCCGGAGTGGCCCATGCCGTCGTCGTCTCGGCCGACGGGCTCTGCCTAGCCGCGTCCGAGGGGTTCCCGCCGGACCGGGCCGACCAGCTCGCCGCGGTCTCCGCGGGGCTGCTGAGCCTGACCGTGGGCGCGTCGCGGGTGTTCGAGGGCGGCGCGGTGACGCAGACCGTGGTCGAGATGCAACGTGGTCTGCTGCTCGTCATGGCCATCAGTGACGGCTCGGTGCTCACGGTCCTGGCGGGTCCTGATTGTGACATGGGACTCGTGGCGTACCAGATGACGTTGCTGGTAGACAGGGCTGGACAGGCACTGACGCCGGCCCTGCGCGCGGAACTGCAGGCCGCCAGGACCCGGTGATGTGATGGAACTGATGGGAGCGGGCCGTGTACGGCGCTGACGGAATCGGGGAAGAGGAGCCCCTGTTCCGTCCTTACGCGGTGACGGGCGGCAGGTCTGAGCCGCGCTACCACCTCGCGATGGAGACGTTGATCTCGTCGATGTCGATCCCGGACGACGAGATGGCCATGCTCACCCCCGAGCAGGAGGCCATCATGCAGCTGTGCAGGTCGTTCCGGTCGGTCGCCGAGATCTCGGCCCTGCTCCGCGTCCCGCTGGGCGTGGCCAGGGTGCTCGTGGCGGACATGTCAGACGAAGGGCTCGTCCGCCTGCACCAGCCACGCCTCAGCCAGGGACAGCCAGACCTCAACATGCTCGAAAGGGTGCTCAGTGGACTACGCAGGCTCTAGCCCCGGCCTCACGTCGACGAAGATCGTCGTCGCCGGTGGTTTCGGCGTCGGGAAGACGACTTTCGTGGGGGCGGTGTCCGAGATCCTCCCGCTCACCACGGAAGCGGTGATGACCGACGCGTCCGCGGGCATCGACGATCTCGGCCTGACCCCGAACAAGCAGACCACGACCGTGGCGATGGACTTCGGCCGGCTCTCGCTCGACCGTGACCTGATCCTCTACCTGTTCGGCACGCCCGGACAGCACCGGTTCTGGTTCATGTGGGACGACCTCGTGCGCGGCGCCATCGGCGCGGTGGTGCTGCTCGACACGCGCCGCCTGGCCGACAGCTTCCCCGCCATCGACTACTTCGAAGAGGCCAAGCTGCCCTTCGTGATCGGGGTCAACGGCTGGGACGGCCAGTTCCCGCACTCCGACGACGAGGTCAGGGAGGCGCTGGCGCTGTCGCCGCAGGTGCCGATCGTGCGCACTGACGCGCGTAACCGCGAGTCGGTCAAGGCGACGCTGATCTCGCTGGTCGAGCACGTCGTCCGCCTGCGCGCCGCCCCCGCCGCCTACTGAGCCTGCTGAGCCGCCTGCTGAGCCGCCTACTGAGGCGCGAAGGGCCGCACGCGCGGCCCGCTGAGGCCTGTACCGAGCCGGCGTGCTGGAGTCTCAGCCGCCGGTTCGCTGCTTCACCAGGGCTTCGATGCCGTCGAGGACGCGCTGGAGCCCGAACTCGAAGGCGTGTTCCGGGCTGTAGGCCGAGTTGAGCGCCTCGCCCGCCGCCTGCCCGACCCGGGAGGCGGTGGGGAAGCGCGCCGGGTCGGCGATGCGGCTGAGGAAGGGCGCGTGCGCGGCCCACCACTGCTCGTCGCTCAGCCCCGTCATGCTCTCGGCCTGCGCGGCCTCCACGGCGCCCCTGGCGGTGCCGTGCACGAAGCCGGTGATCAGGGTGATCACCGAGTCCATCTCGACGTCGGTCAGGCCGATGCCGTCGACCGCGTTCAGCTCGTAGTCGTACTTGGCCGTGAGGTTGGGGCCGAGCACCGGCCGGTTCGCCGCCACCTGCAGCAGCCAGGGGTGGCGCAGGTAGAGCGCCCAGTTCTCCCTGGCGATCTGCTCCAGCCTGCCCCGCCAGCCGCCCGGCACGTCCGCCGGTCTGTCGGTCTCGCCGTAGACCGTGTCGAGCATGAGGTCGAACAGTTCCGGCTTGCCCGGCACGTACGTGTAGAGGGACATCGTCCCGACGCCCAGCCGCTCGGCCACCCGGCGCATGGACAGCGCCTGCAGTCCTTCGGCGTCGGCCACCTCGATGGCGGCGCGCACGATCCGCTCGACGCCCAGCTCCGGCTTGCCCTTGCGGCCGGTGGGCTCGCTCGTGCGCCAGAGCAGCGCGAGGCTGCGCGCCGGGTCGCCCTTGCCCGAGTACTCAACGCTCACCTTCGTACGGTACACCGTACGGTTGCCGCGTCCTGCCGTATGCTGTACGGTACGTCGTACGGCAAGCGAGGAGGCGGCATTTGACAGCGGTACGCGTACGGGGACTGCGCAAGACGTACGGCGAGAAGGCGGCACTCGACGGCATCGACCTCGACGTGGCCCCCGGCACGGTCTGCGGGCTGCTGGGCCCCAACGGCGCCGGCAAGAGCACCACCGTGCGCATCCTCACCACCCTCCTGCGCCCCTCGGCCGGGCGCGCGGAGGTGGGCGGCTTCGACGTGGTCACCCAGCCCCGTCAGGTACGCCGCACGATCGGCCTGGTCGGCCAGCACGCGGCGGTGGACGAGCTGCTGACCGGGCGGCAGAACCTGGAGATGTTCGGCCGGCTGCACCACCTCGGCGGCAGGCAGGCCCGTGCGAGGGCGGCCGAGCTGCTGCAGCGCTTCGGGCTTGAGCACGCCGGGCCGGCCAAGGAGTACTCCGGCGGCATGCGCAGGCGGCTCGACCTGGCCGCGAGCATGATCCTGGCGCCGCCCGTGCTGTTCCTGGACGAGCCGACCACGGGGCTCGACCCGCGCAGCCGCACGGAGATCTGGCGGGCGGTGCGCGACCTGGTGGCGGGCGGCACCACGGTGCTGCTGACCACCCAATACCTGGAGGAGGCCGACCAGCTCGCCGACCGCATCGCGGTGATCGACACCGGGCGGGTGGTCGCCGAGGGCACGCCCGACGCGCTCAAGAGCAAGATCGGCGGCGACCGGCTCGACGTGGTCGTCCGCGACCCGCGGCGCCTGGCCGAGGCGGCCGCGATCATCGAGCGAGTGGCCGGCGCCCCCGCCGAGCAGGACCGGGACGCCGCCCGCCTGAGCGCCCCGGTGAGTGATCGCGTGCGCACGCTCACCGAAGCCTTGAACGCGCTGGCCGCGGCCGGCATCGAGGCCGAGGACGCCGCCCTCCGCCGCCCCACCCTCGACGAGGTCTTCCTGCACCTCACCGGAGGTGAGCGCCGATGACGGCGACGACGCTGCGCTGGGCGATCGTGGACGGGTGGACGATCGCCCGGCGCGATCTGATCCACTGGGCCAACCAGCCGATGACGGTGGTCTTCGGGGTGGCCTTCCCCATCGTCATCACCCTGGCCTTCGGCTACCTGTTCGGGGGTGCGGTGCGGGTGCCGGAGGGGGCCGGGTACTTCGCGTTCCTCATGCCCGGCATGTACGGCATGACGATGCTCTTCGGCCTCAGCTCCACCATGATCGCCGTCACCACCGACGCGGCCAAGGGTGTCACCGACCGGTTCAGGTCACTGCCCATGGCGCCCTCCGCCGTGCTCACCGGCCGGGCCGTAGCCGACCTGCTGCACTCGGTCCTGATCCTGGCCGGCCTGCTGCTCTGCGGCCTGGCGGTCGGCTGGCGCCCGGAGACGCTCCCCGGCGCGGCGGGCGCGGTCGGCCTGCTGCTGTTCCTGCGCTTCTCGCTGCTGTGGGCGGGCGTCTACCTGGGGCTGCGCACCAAGGACCCGGGGGCGGCGGTGGCGATCCAGACCATGGAGTTCCCCATCGGCTTCCTGTCCAACGCCTTCGTCGCCCCCGCCACCATGCCGGGCTGGCTCGGCGCCGTCGCCGAGTGGAACCCGCTGTCGGCGACGGTGGCGGCGGCCAGGGAGCTGTTCGGCAACCCGGGCTGGGGCGGCGACTCCTGGGTGGCCCAGCACGCCGTGCTGATGGCTCTCCTCTGGCCGGCCGTCATCACCGTCGTCTTCTTCACCCTGTCCGTCCGCCGCTACCAGCGGCTGGACAGGTGAGGTCAGCGGGCCCTGTAGAACTCCACCGGCTCGGGCGGTAGCGGGGTGTTGCCGAGGATGAGATCGGCGGCCTTCTCGGCGAGCATCATCACGGGGGCGTAGATGTTGCCGTTGGTGACGTACGGCATGGCCGAGGCGTCCACCACGCGCAGCCCGTCGAGGCCGTGCACCCGCATGGTCTCGGGATCCACGACCGACTGCTCGTCGGTGCCCATCTTGCAGGTGCACGACGGGTGCAGCGCCGTCTCGCCGTCCTTGGCGACCCAGGCCAGGATCTCCTCGTCGGTCTGCACCCGCGGGCCGGGGGAGATCTCGCCGCCGTCCAGGTCCGCCCAGGCGGGCTGGGACAGGATCTTCCTGGCGTGCCTGATCGCCTCCACCCACTCGCGGCGGTCCTGCTCGGTGGACAGGTAGTTGAAGCGCAGCGCGGGCTTGTGCCGGGGGTCGGCGGAGGTGATGCGGACGGAGCCGCGCGCGTCGGAGTACATCGGCCCGATGTGCACCTGGTAGCCGTGCCCGCCGGCCGGGGCCGTGCCGTCGTAGCGTACGGCGATGGGCAGGAAGTGGAACATCAGGTTGGGGTAGGCCACCTCGTCGTTCGAGCGGATGAAGCCCCCTGCCTCGAAGTGGTTGGTCGCGCCAGGCCCGCCGCGCAGGAACAGCCAGTTGGCCCCGATGAACGGCCGCCGCCACATGGCCAGCGAGGGCTGCTGGGAGACCGGCTGGGTGCAGGCGTGCTGGACGTAGACCTCCAGGTGGTCCTGGAGGTTCTCGCCGACGCCCGGCAGGTCGTGCACGACCTCGACGCCGAGCGGTTCGAGCAGCGCGCGCGGCCCGACCCCCGACAGCTGGAGCAGCTGCGGGGTGTTGATGGCGCCGCCGCACAGGATGACCTCGCCGGCCTCGATGCGCTCGCCGCCGCACAGCACACCGGTCGCGCGGGTGCCGTCGAAGAGCACCTTCTCCACGAAGGCGCGGGTTCGCACGGTCAGGTTCTTGCGCCTGCGTACGGGATGCAGGTACGCGCGGGCGGCGCTGAGCCTGCGGCCCCGGTGGACGGTGCGGTCGAAGGCGGCGAAGCCCTCCTGGCGGTAGCCGTTGACGTCGTCGGTCAGCGGGTGCCCGGCCTGCTGCACGGCCGCGAAGAACGCCGCGAACAGCGGGCCGTGGGCCGGGCCGCGCTCCAGCTTGAGCGGCCCCTCGCCGCCGCGGAAGTCGGTGCCGGGGTCGGCCAGGCAGGTCTCCATGCGCTTGAAGTAGGGCAGGCAGTGGGCGTAGTCCCAGCTCTTCATGCCGGGGTCGGCGGCCCAGCGCTCGTAGTCGAGCGGGTTGCCGCGCTGGAAGATCATCCCGTTGATGCTGCTCGAGCCGCCCAGCACCTTGCCGCGGGCGTGGTAGATGCGCCGGCCGCCCATGTGCGGCTCCGGCTCGGACTCGTACTTCCAGTCGTAGAAGCGGTTGCCGATGGGGAACATCAACGCGGCCGGCATGTGGATGAAGACGTCCCACAGGTAGTCGGGACGCCCTGCCTCCAGCACCAGCACCGACGTCGAGGGGTCGGCGCTCAGCCGGTTGGCCAGGGCGCTTCCGGCGGAGCCGCCGCCCACGATGACGAAGTCGAACCTCAACGCGGAATCCAGTCCTTCCACACGATCTTGTTCTCTTGCACCCACCGCTCGGCGGCCTCTTCGGCGGTCATCCGCTCGTTGATCATGTCGCTCGCCACGGCGTTCTGGTCGTCGTTGGTCCAGGTGAAGTTGCGGACCAGCTCGTACGCCTGCCCGCCCGTCTCCGCGAACCGCCGGCTGACGATCTTGTCCAGCAGGTACGGCGGATAGTCGCAGGCGACCTTCGCCGGGTCGCTGTCACAGCCGACGGCGTAGGGCGGCAGCGCCACCTTGACGAGTTTGATCTTGCTGAAGAGCCATTGCGGTTCGTAGAAATACATCAGCAGCGGCGTCCGATTCTTCGTCGCCTCCTGCGCCGCCTTGATGAGCGCCGCCTCGCTGCCGGAGTAGACGACCTTGTAATTGAGCCCGAGATTCTTGACGAGAGCCTCGTCGTTGGTGACGAATGTCGGATCTCCGTCGAGCACTTGTCCGGCATTTCCGGTTTTCTCGGTCCGGAAGAGGGCGGCGTACTTATTGAGGTTTCGGTAGTCCGTAATGTCGGGATACTTCTTGGCCATCCACTCGGGCACGTACCACCCGATGACGCCTTTGTTGCCCGTCAGCCCCGCCGACAGCGCGACCTTCTTCTCCTCGATGTACTCCTTCTTCAGGTCGTTGTGACCCCAGCTCTCCACGATCACGTCGACCTTGCCCGACTCGAAATCCCGCCAGGACTGGTCCTCTTTCACGGCCCGCTTGTTCACCTCGTAGCCCAGCTCGTGCTCCAGCAGGTAGCCGAGCACGGCGGCCTGGGCCTCGTACCCGACCCAGCCGTGCACGTCGATGTTCACGGTCCCCTTGGCCTTGGCCGTGGTCTCGGGCTCACCGCTGGAGCAGGCGGTCAGCAGCAGGGCCGCGACGAGCGGGCCGGCGAGCGTCTTGATTCGGATCATGATGAGGTCTCCGGGAACCGCGCGCCCGCGCCGGGCGGGCGCGCGGTCATGGGGGTCAGGAGGGGGTCACTTGGGGATCCAGGCCTGCCACTTGGCGGGGTTGGCCTCGACCCACTTCTTGGCGGCTTCCTCGCCGGTCATGCCGCCGTTGGTCATGTCGTCGGCCACGGCGTTCTGGTCCTCGTTGGTCCAGGTGAAGTTCTTGACCAGCTCGTACGCCTTGCCGCCGGACTGCGCGAACTTCGTACTGACGATCTTGTCGAGGTCCATCTCCGGGTAGTCGCAGGCCACCTTCTTCGGGTCGGCGTCGCAGCCCTCGGTGTACGCCGGCAGGTTCACCCGGACCAGCTCGGTCTTGCTGAACAGCCAGTGCGGGTCCCAGAAGTAGAACAGCAGCGGCTTCTTCTGCTCCTGCGCCTGCTGGGCGCTCTTGATCAGGGCCGCCTCGCTGCCGCCGACCACGACCTTGTAGTCGAGCTTGAGGTTCTTGATCAGCGCCTCCTCGTTGCTGACGTACGAGGGGTCGCCGAACAGCAGCTGGCCCTTGCCGCCCGACTCGGAGGTCTTGAACAGCTCGGCGTACTTGTTGAGGTTCTTGTAGTCGGTGATGCCGGGGTGCTCGTCGGCCATCCACTTGGGGATGTACCAGCCGATGACGCCCTTGTTGCCGGTCGAGCCGGCCTCCTGCGCGGTCTTCTTCTCCTCGATGAACTGCTTCTTCAGGTCGGGGTGACCCCAGTTCTCGATGATGACGTCGACGTCGCCGGTCTCGAAGCCCTCCCAGGCGAGCTGCTCCTTGATCTCGGGCAGCTCCACCTCGTAGTTCAGCTCGTTCTTCAGCAGGTACGCCACGACGTTCGCGCTGGCCTCGTACCCGACCCAGGGGTTGATGGCGATCTTCACGGTCCCGGCGGACCCGCCGGAGGCGCTGGCCCCGGCCGCCGGCGCGGAGGCGCTGGGTGAGCTCTCCACGGTGGCCCCGCCGCATCCGGCGGCGAGCCCCAAGGCGAGCAGGCCTGCGAGCAGGCGAATCTTCATGTGAACTTCCTCTTTCGGGGGGACGGGCGCCTGGTGTCGGCGCCCTGCGTGATGCGGTCGAGCATGACGCCGAGCAGCACGGTCGCGATGCCGGCCACGAAGCCCATGCCGAAGTCGGTCCGCTGGGAGAAACCGGCGACCACGTCGTAGCCGAGGGCCCCCGCCCCGACCAGACCGCCGACGACGACCATGGCCAGCGTCATCACGATGCCCTGGTTGGCCGCGAGCAGGATGGCGCGCCTGGCCATCGGCAGCTGCACCTTCCACAGCAGCTGGCCGGAGGTGGAGCCGGCCGAGGCGGCGGCCTCGACGACGGTCGCGGGCACGCCCTTGATGCCGTCCTCGACCAGGCGCACCACCGGCGGCACCGCGTAGATGATGGACGCGAAGATCGCGGTGAACCGGGTGGTGCCGAACAACGCGAGCGCCGGCAGCAGGTACACGAACGCGGGCATGGTCTGGGCGGCGTCCAGCAGCGGGCGCTGGATGGCGGAGTAGCGCGGCGAGCGGGCCGCCGCCACGCCGAGCAGCAGCCCGATGAGCAGCGTGGCCAGCACCGCGACGGCGACCGTGGTCATCGTCTGCATGGTGTGCTCCCACACGCCGAGCAGCGCGATGCCGAGCAGGCAGGCCAGCGAGACGAGCGCCGGGCGCGTGCCGCTGACCCGCCAGGCGAGGCTCAGCACCGCGAGCGCGACCAGCCACCACGGCGCGGCGGTGAGCAGCGACTCCAGCGGGTTGAGCAGCGCGTGTGAGGTGACGTCCTTGATGAACGTGGTGACCGGGTACCAGCTCGTCTCGGCCCAGCTCACGGCCGCGTTGACCTCGGCGACGACGTTCACCGTCAGGCTCTCCGGCCAGATCGGCGGCAGCACGGGGATGAGCGCGAGCCCGGCCACGCCCAGCACGCCCGCGCCGACGAGGTCGGTCCTGCGCAGCTTGGCGTGCGCGTCGCGGCGGGCGACCGCCATCATCATCCGGTCCAGCATCACCGCCATGATCACGATGGCCACGCCCGCCGGGAGCATGATGCCGACCTGCGCCCGCGACAGGCCGCGGATGATGTCGCCGCCCAGGCCGGGTGCCGAGATCAGGTTCGCGATGACCACCATTGACAGCGCCATCATGATGGTCTGGTTGATGGCCAGCGCCATCGTGGAGCGGGCCAGCGGCAGATAGACCTTGACCAGCGTCTGCCGCCTGGTGGCGCCCAGCGAGGTGGACGCCTCGACCGCCGTGGGGGAGACCGACGAGATCGCCAGCGCGGTGATGCGGATGGCGGGCGGGATCGCGTAGATCATCGTGGCGATGGCCCCCGCGGGCGCCCCGATGTGGAAGAACAGCGCGAGCGGCGCCAGGTAGGCGAACGTCGGCATGATCTGCATGACGTCGAGCACCGGGGTGATCGCCCGCCGCGTCCGCGCGGACAGGCCCGCCCACACCCCGATCGGGATCCCGATCGCCAGCGACAGCAGCACCGCCACCCCGACCAGGGCCAGCGTGTCGACGCTCGACTCCCACAGCCCGAGCACGCCGAACGCGCTCACGCCGCCGAGCGCGAGCAGCGCGATCCGCCAGCCGCCCGCCAGCCAGGCCAGGGCGCCCATGACGCCGGTGATGCCGGGCCAGCCGAGCGCGTACAGGGTGGTCTGGAACAGGGTGTAGAGCTGGCCCACGAAGAGCCTGATGTAGTTGAGGAAGTACAGGAAGAGCGGGTTGTCGTTGCGGTGGTCGTCGATCCACTCGCGCAGCTCGGTCACCGCGAGGAACTGCGGCGCCTCCTTGTCGTGCGGCAGCGTCCCCGAGCCGCGGAAGACCAGGTACGCCGCCACGAACAGCACCGCCACCCCGGCGGGGGCCGCCCACCTCGGCAGGCCGAGCCTGGAGGGCGTGGTGACGGCCGTGCTGCTCATGCCGGCGCCTTCACGGCGGGGTCCTGACCGGCCAGGAAGCCCAGTAAGTCGACCCGGTCCACGACGCCGGCCAGCTCGTCGCCGTCCACGACCTTGATCGGGCGGGAGGAGCCCGACGCGACACCGATGGCGTCCTTGATGACCGTGGTGACGGGAAGTTCCGGCCCGTCGAGCGGCTCGCCCGGCTCGGGGTCGCGGCAGATCCAGCGCAGGGTCAGCACGTGGCTGCGCGGCACGTCGCGGACGAAGTCGGCCACGTAGTCGTCGGCCGGCGCGCCCACGAGCTCCTCCGCCGTGCCGAGCTGCACGATCGAGCCCGCCCGCATGATCGCGATGCGCTCGCCCAGCTTGAGCGCCTCCGACAGGTCGTGAGTGATGAAGACCATGGTCTTGCCGACCTCGCGGTGCAGCCTGATCACCTCGGCTTGCATGTCGCGCCTGATCAGCGGGTCGAGCGCGCTGAACGGCTCGTCGAACAGCATCACCTGGGGCTCCACGGCCAGCGCCCTGGCCAGGCCGACGCGCTGCTGCATGCCGCCGGAGAGCTGGTCGGGGTAGGCGTCGGCGTAGCCGTCGAGGCCGACGAGCGAAAGGATCTCGGCGGCCCGGGCGTGCCTGTCGGCCTTCGCGGCGCCCTGGATCTCCAGCCCGTACGCCACGTTGTCGATGACCTTGCGGTGCGGCAGCAGGCCGAAGTGCTGGAAGACCATGCTGACCTGGTGGCGGCGGATCTCGCGCAGGCGGGCGGGGGAGGCGGCGCCGACGTCCTCGCCGGCGATCGTGACCTGGCCTGCTGAGGGCTCGATGAGCCTGGTGAGGCAGCGGACGAGGGTGGACTTGCCGCTGCCCGACAGGCCCATGACCACGAAGACCTCGCCGGGGCGTACCTCGAAGCTCACGTCGCGGACGGCGGCGGTGCAGCCGGTCTTCTCCCTGAGCGCGGCAGGGTCCAGATGTCTGTCATCACTGTCCAGCACCTTTTGCGCCTTCGGCCCGAAGATCTTCCAAAGGCCCGCAACGGTGATTGCCGCGTTGCCGGGAGAATCTCCCACCCTCGCCTCCTCGTTTGACGTGGCTCAACATATGTGGTGAATAGCGTGATTCTCAACGGCGTGACCTTCCGGAGATCACTGCGCGCCGGTCGTGTTACGCGATTGGAACGAGCAAATCGCCCATAAGCGGACATTTATCTTGTTAAAGGTTTATTTCGTGCCGCGAGTACTTCCCGCATGGAGCGCCAGCTTCTATCCTCATGAGTCACGCAGACCATCATTTGTCGCGTTATGTTCGCTTGGCCACAAGCCATGTGATGTGTTCCAATTACCCGGCACTTGCTGATTTCCCCAGGGCACACGGCCCGCATATAGGCCGATTCGACGAGGTGCGTTCGGTGAGTACACAGGTGGGCGTCAGGCAGGCCAGCGAAGGTGGCTGGCGGCTGCGCAATTGGCGTGTCCGCGCGCGGCTCGTGGCCCTCATCCTGGTACCGACCGCCGCCGCCGTCCTGCTCGGCGGCGTCCAGGTGCTCAACTCGACCTCCGCGGCCTCCGACTACGCCAGGACGAACCAGTTCGCCCGCCTGTCCGCCGAACTCGGCGAGTTCACCCACCTCGTCTCCACCGAGCGCGCCAGAACCGCCTGGTACATCGCCCGCGACCGGCCCGCCGACGCCTTCGCCGAGGTGCAGTCCCACATGGCGCAGGTGGACCTGTCGGCCAAGCAGGTACGCGACGTCGCCCAGGCCCTGCTCGCCGACGCCACCGGCCGCACCGCCGACCAGCTGGAGAACCTGCTCAACCGGCTCAACGACCTGACCTCCCTGCGCCGCCAGGCCCTGGACGCCAACCTGCTGCCGGGACCGGCCGTCGAGCTTTACACCGTGATCGTCAACGGCCTGCTGTCGGTGCACAACGAGCTGGTCAAGGGCAGCGTGGACGACGAGCTGTTCCGCCAGACGCGCATGCTCGACGCGCTCGCGCGGGCCAAGGAGAGCGTGTCGTACCAGCAGGCCCTCGTCGTCGTGGCGCTGGTCGAGGGCGCGTTCGAGCCGGAGGCGCTGAAGAAGCTGCTCGGCGAGCAGTCCAGGGAGGCCAACGAGCGCAGGGGCTTCGCCGCCGAGGCCACCGCGGAGGAGCGCCGCCTGTTCGACGAGACCGTCAACGGCCGCTCCGCCGACCGCATGTTGTTCCTGCGCGAGCTGGTGCTCATCAGGGCCACCACCGGGCTGCCGCTGCGCGGCCTCGACCTCGCCAGGAAGGACGACGCCAAGGAGTGGTTCGACGCGTCGAGCGTGGTCGTCGACTCCATGCGCAAGGTCGAGCAGCGCCAGGCCGAGGGCATCGTGCAGCGCAGCGAGGCGCTCAGCTCCGACGAGCGGCAGCGCGCCGTCATCACCGCCGCCGCCGTGCTCGCCCTGCTGGTGGCCGTGCTGCTGATCACGACCGGGGTGGCGCGCTCCCTCGTACGCCCCCTGCGCCGCCTGCGCGGCGAGGCCCTGGAGATCGCCGGCAGGCGGCTGCCCGACTTCGTCCAGCACCTGCGCGAGTCCCGCGACGGCGCGGTGAACGCCGAGGTGCCGCCCATCGGCATCTTCACCAAGGACGAGGTGGGCGAGGTCGCGCGGGCCTTCGACGAGGTGCACCGCGAGGCCGTGCGGCTGGCCGGCGACGAGGCCAAGCTGCGCTCCAACGTCAACGCCATGTTCGTCAACCTGTCCAGGCGCAGCCAGACCCTGGTCGAACGGCAGCTCACGCTGATCGAGAAGCTGGAGCGCGGCGAGCGCGACGACGCCAGGCTCGGCGACCTGTTCAAGCTCGACCACCTCGCCACCCGCATGCGGCGCAACAGTGAGAACCTGCTCGTCCTCGCCGGCCAGGAGGCCGCGCGCAAGTGGACGGAGCCGGTCGAGCTGATGGACATCGTCAGGGCCGCGCTGGGCGAGGTCGAGAGTTACGACCGGGTCAGCATCCAGGTCCAGTCGGACGTCGCCATCGCCGGGCAGGCCGTCACCGACGTGGTGCACCTGCTCGCCGAGCTGGTCGAGAACGCCGTGTCGTTCTCCTCCCGCGACACCAAGGTCATCATCTCAAGCAGCCGCATCGACGGCGGCAGCCTGCTGCTGTCGGTCACCGACCACGGCATCGGCATGACGGCCGACGAGCTGGCCGAGGCCAACTGGCGTCTTGCCAACCCGCCCGTCGTGGACGTGTCGGTGTCGCGGCGGATGGGCCTGTTCGTGGTCGGCCGGCTGGCGCTGCGGCACAACATCAGGGTGCAGCTGCGGCGGCAGGACATCGGCGGGCTGACCGCCATGGTGCTGGTCCCGCCCGCGCTGCTCACCGGCGTGCCGGGGCCGGTGCCGGGAGCGGGACAGCGGCACCGGGCACCTCGTCCGACCGACGCGCCGACGCACGCGCCTGCGCACGCGGCCCCTGCTCCGCGGTCCATGCCGTCGTTCTCCGGCGGGCATCCGTCCTTCGACACCGCGGCCCCGCCGTCGTACGAGAGCGTCCCGTCCTACAACCCCCCGCCCGCGAGCCAGGACGCGGCCGACTCGTCGTGGTTCAGCGTCACCCACACCCACTCGCACTCGGTGGAGCAGGCCCCACCGGAGCCGGTGACGTCCTTCCCCGACCCGCTGAGCGCGCCCGCCGCCGAGCTGGGCATCGCCCCGCCGCAGGCACCCCCGGCTCAGGAGCCCGCTGTCGAGGTGAGCGGCTGGTTCAGCAGGTCGGCGCCCACCGCCGACCACCGCGACCCGTCCTGGTCGTCCCCCGCCGACCAGGGCTGGCAGGCCGCGGGCGCCGCCGCCGAGCCGGTCAGGAACGGCACCACGAACTCCGGCTTGCCGAAGCGGACCCCGCGCGCGAACCTGGTACCGGGGACCGCGAACCCGCAACCTCCGCCCGTTCCCGCTCCTCCGGTGTCCCCTGACCGGCTGCGCAGCCGGCTCGCCAGCTACCAGCAGGGCGTACGCAAGGGACGTGCCGAGCTCGAGGAGGACGCATGAAGGAGCTGAGCCAGGCCGCCAGAGACGTCAACTGGCTGGTCACCGCCTTCGTCGAAGAGATCCCCGGTGTGGCGCACGCGGTGGTGGTCTCGGCCGACGGGCTCCCCATGGCCTACTCCAGGGGCTTCCCCCAGGATCGCGCCGACCAGCTCGCCGCCATCGCGGCCGGTCTGGTGAGCCTGACGGCGGGGTCGGCGCGGGTGTTCGGGGGTGGCGAGGTCACTCAGACCCTCGTGGAGATGCAACGCGGTCTGCTGCTGGTGATGGCGATCAGCGACGGATCCTGCCTCGCGGTGCTGGCCGCGCCCGACTGCGACATGGGCCTGGTCGCCTACCAGATGACGATCCTGGTCGAGCGCGCGGGGCAGGTGCTCACTCCTGCCGTGCGAGCGGAGCTGTCCTCCGTGCGCCCCTGGTGATGGGAGTGAACCTTGGCATCGTGGCACAACGGGGAAGAGGAGCCCGAGCGCAGTTCGCTCGTCCGCATGTACGCCGTCACCGGCGGCCGCACCACGCCACGGACGAACCTCGCCATGGAGGCCCTCGTGTCATCGGCCACCTCGGCGCAGCTGGGCATGACGTACACGCGGGAGTACCGTGCCATCAGCGAGCTGTGCCGCCAGGTGCGCTCGGTGGCGGAGATCTCGGCGCTGCTCAGCGTGCCGCTCGGGGTGGCGCGGGTGCTGGTCGCCGACATGGAGGCGGACGGGCTGGTCAAGGTGTACCAGCCTCAGCTTGAGGCGGGCCTGCCTGACAGGGGCCTGCTCGAAAGGGTGCTCAGTGGACTTCGAAGGCTCTAGCCGGCTCACCTCCACCAAGATCGTCGTGGCGGGCGGATTCGGCGTGGGCAAGACCACGTTCGTCGGCGCGGTGTCGGAGATCATGCCGCTCACGACCGAGGCCGTGATGACGGACGCCTCGGCCGACATCGACGACCTCGGCCACACGCCGGGCAAGACGACCACGACCGTCGCCATGGACTTCGGCCGGCTCTCGCTGGCCCAGGACCTCATTCTCTATCTGTTCGGCACGCCGGGGCAGCACCGGTTCTGGTTCATGTGGGACGACCTCGTGCGCGGCGCGATCGGGGCCGTCGTGCTGGTCGACTCGCGGCGGCTGGCCGACAGCTTCCCCGCCGTCGACTACTTCGAGAACTCCGGCATCCCGTTCATCATCGGGCTGAACGGCTGGGACGGCGCGTTCCCGCACGCCGAGCACGAGGTGCGGGAGGCGCTGACGATCTCCGGGCACGTGCCGATCGTGCGGACGGACGCGCGGGCCAGGCCCGCGGTCAAGCACACGCTGATCACGCTGGTGGAGCACGCGCTCACCGTACGGTCGGCATGAGACCCCGCTACCGCGCCGACCACCAGTAGGCCGCCACCAGCTCGGCCACCAGCGTCTCCGTGAGCAGCGCGACGTCGGGGTCGTCGTCGTGGACGTAGCGGATCGCCGTGGCGGCGTCCTTCACCTCGCCGCCCACGGTGACCACCGTCGAGCCGCGCTCGCGTACCCAGTCCATGGCCTGCTCGTCGTAGCGGGAGCCGGGGAAGAGCAGGGCGCGGTAGTCGAGCGTCTTGGTGAGGTAGACGTCCACGTGCGACCAGTCGCCGCTCTCGCAGGCGTCGGCCGGGCGGCGCGGGCCCTCCCTCAGCATCAGCGCCGACTGCTCGGCCGACGACAGGCGCTCGGCGGGGGCGATCGTGTAGACGCCGTCCGGGCCGTCGAGCAGCTCCATGGTCAGCGGCAGCCACTCGTCCCTGCGCTCCAGCAGGTCGGCGGTGGCCTCGGCGACCCGCTCGACCAGGGCGGGCAGGCCGTGCGCGCGGCCGGTGAGCCGGCTCTCCAAGGCGAGCAGCAGGGCCAGCGTGTGCTGGAACGTACGGCAGGCGACGCCGCCGCGCTCCTCGCCCGCCCGCATCTCCACCACCAGGTCGGCGCCCTGCGTGATCGGGGAGCCCGGCTGGTTGGTGAGCGCCGCGACGAAGGAGGGGCCGCCCGCGTACGCCTCGATCGCGTCGAGCGTCTCGCGGCTGCCGCCGGTGGCCGAGATCGGCACGACCAGGGTGCCCTTGGCCGGTGGGAGTGCGGTGGCGGCGGAGGCGTACTCGGCGAAGGCGGACACCCCGGCGGCGCGCAGGCGCCGTGCGGCCACGCCCGCCGCGTAGCGGGAGCTGCCCATGCCGAGGAACAGCACCCGGTCGACGCCCTGCGGCAGCCCGGCCCAGGGGTCGGCCGTCCTGAGCGCGGCGGCGAGGTCGGCCAGCGCCTGCGGCTTGGACTCCAGGTCGGTCAGGTAGAGCTCGGATTTCACGCGTTGTTCTCCTCAGGTTTCCGCGCCGGGTTCGGCGCGGGGGTCGCCGCGGGGGTGTCTGCAGGGGTGTCTGCGGACGTCTTCTGGGCGTCGTACCAGGTGTGCAGGACGCCCATGGGGGCGTAGCGCCAGCGGGGCAGGTGGCGGGCGGCATAGATCAGCTCGCGGCACTCCTGCTCCACCTCGAACGGCCGGATCAGCCGCTCGTCCAGCAGGCCGGGACGGTGCCGCGCGGCCAGCCGGTCGCGGTAGGCGGCGAGCAACGCGGCGCGGGCGCGGCGGGCCCACGCGGCGGCCTGGCCAGGAGGGGTGCCGCGGCGCTTGATCGCGACCTGGGCCACGTGTTCCAGGCTGGTGGTGAGCTGCGCCACGTCACGGGCGGCCGACTGGCGGGGGTCGGCGTCGGCCACCGTGGGGTTGCCGTCGAAGTCGATGACCGCGTAGCCGTCGCGCCACTGGAGAATCTGACCGACGTGCAGATCCCCGTGAATCCTGATCAGCGGCGTGCTGACGGGCGTGGTGAGGGGCGCGGTCAGGCTGCCCAGCTCCCGCCGCATGACCTCGGCCTGCTCGGCAAGCCAGACCCCGTCCTCGCCGTCGGTCACCGCCAGCGCCTCGGCCAGCGCCGCCTCCGCCCGCTCCGCAAGCCTCGCCCCGAGCGGGGCCGACAACCCGGGGGCGGTCCCTTCCGCCGGTGCCGTCGCAGGGGAGTCGGGGAGGGTGGACAGGGCGAGGTGGAGGTCGGCGGTGAGGCGGCCGACGGCGGCGGCGAACGCCGTGGTGCCGGCGACGGCCTCGTCCACGCACCACTCCCAGCCGTCCCTGGCGTCCGGCAGGTAACCGGTCACCAGGGCGAGGAGGTGGTCGCGGCCGTCCACCACGCCGGTCAGAGCCGCGTAAGGAGGGGCGGTGTCGTTGAATCCGGCCTCAACCAGATGAGCGAGGATGTCGGGGGTGGGATGCGGCAGTGGCGCGGGAGGGGTGAGCCACTTCACCACGACCCGCTCGTCCACGATCACCGAGTGGTTCGTCTGGTCGACGTGCGCACCGAAATCGCGCTCACCTGGGACCCCAGTGTGGAGATCTGCAGGACCGTACGAGAGGGTGGGCAACGGCAGAAATCGTCGTACGGACAGCGGCTCCGGCGCCTCCTCCCCGAGGTGCGCCACGAGAGCGGCGCTGAGTCCGCGATCTCGTGGGGTGAGCGGCCTCTCACCGAGCGAGATCACTCGCCGGTGTATTGAATCCCAATTCAACTCGTGGACCAAACTTCCAGGTAGCAATGTCATCAAAAGTCTTGCTCATGTTGATTTCTGCTGCAACACTCCTGCTCTGGTCGGCTGTGTCCGGTAAGGTCGCGCGACCCCTCTTACATCTCAATTTCAGAAGGAGTAGCGGCCGTGTCCCGTTCCCGGTTCACCCGTCGTCTCCCGGCCACCGTCGCGGTGGTCGGCCTCGCGCTTGCCGTCGCGGCGTGCGGCGGTGGGGCCTCGTCAAGTTCACAGGAGACGACGGGGGCGGCGGCCGAGCTCAAGCCCAACGCGGACCTGACGAAGCAGTCGTTGCAGGTCACGGTCTGGGATGGCTACCTGCCCAAGGAGCTGGCCGACAGGGTCAAGTCGACCCTCAAGGTCAAGGACATCAAGATCCAGCTGCACGACACCAACGAGACGGCGATGACCAAGCTCACCGCCCCCGGTGACAGCGGCATCGACGTGGCGTTCGTGTCCGGCCAGTACGCCCAGGCGCTCAACGCCATGGGCCTGCTGGAGCCGATCCACCCCGAGCTGATCCCCAACCTGGCCAACCTCTACCCCGAGGCCACCCAGCTGTCCTACGACAAGGGCAACAAGTACTCCGTGCCCTACACCTGGGGCACCACCGGCATCTGCTACCGCAAGGACCTCGTGAAGAAGGTCCCGGACAGTTGGAACGATATTCTCAAGCCCGCCGCCTGGGCCGAGAAGAAGGTCACCATGATGACCACCGAGCGCTGGCTGGCCCTGCCCGCGCTCAAGGCCCTCGGCTACTCGGTCAACACCGACAAGGACGAGGAGATCGAGAAGGCCCGCGAGCTGCTGGTCGAGCAGAAGCCGCACCTGCTCACCTACGACGACACCACCTTCGGTGACCGCCTGGTCAACGGCGAGGCCGTCATGGTCGAGGCGTGGGACGGCTGGTGCCCGACCACCGACCCCAAGGGCAACATCGGCTTCGCGAACCCGAAGGAGGGCAGCGACCTCTGGGTGGACACGATGGTGATCCTGAAGTCCTCCAAGAACAAGGAGGCCGCGCACGCCCTGATCAACTACATCCTGAGCCCCGAGGTGCACAGCTGGGCGGCCGTGAACATCAACTACAAGGTCCCCAACAAGGCGGCCATGGAGCAGGTGAAGATCCCCAAGGGCTCGCTGCTCGGCATCGCGCCGGACAAGCTGCTCGACGGTGAGTCGATCATCGACCTGGGCCAGGCGTCCACCAAGTACACCCGCCTGTCCGCCGACATCCAGGCGAAGTAGTTGTCGTTGTAGTGAAGTCAGAGGTCAAGGCCCGGCCGGCGTCCCGCTCACGAGGGCGTCGGCTGGGCGCGTTCGTGTTCCTGACGCCCGGGCTCGCCTACCTGCTGGTGCTGCTGCTGGTGCCGCTGGCGCTGGTGCTCAGCTACACGGTGTTCCAGCGAGGGCGCTTCGGCGGCGTCGTCTACGAGTTCACCACCGAGAACTTCAGCCGGCTGATCGACCCGCTCTACTTCGGCGTGGTGCTGCAGTCGCTGAAGATCGCGGCGGTGACGACCGTGATCGCGTTGCTGATCGGCTATCCGACGGCGTACCTGATCGCGCAGCTGCCGCGCAAGTGGAAGACCATCGCGCTGGTCGCCGTCGTGCTGCCGTTCTGGACGAACTTCATCATCCGCGTCTACGCGTGGATCATCCTGCTGAGCGGCCCAGGGCTGATCAACAGGGCGCTGAACGTCTTCGGCATCGAGCCCTTGGAGCTGCTCTACAACGACGGCGCGATCGTGACGGGGCTGCTGTACTCGTACCTGCCGCTCATGGTGCTGCCGCTGTACGCCGCGATCGAGCGGCTCGACCCGCAGCTGCGGGAGGCGTCGGCCAACCTGGGCGCCTCGGCGTTCACCACGTTCAGGAAGGTCACGCTGCCGCTGACCATCCCCGGCGTGCTGACCGGGAGCATGTTCGTGTTCGTGCCGAGCCTGGGCAACTTCGTCATCCCCGAGCTGCTCGGGGGCAGCAAGTCGATCATGGTGGGCAACCTCATCAGGCAGCAGTTCCTGACCGCGCGCGACTGGCCGTTCGGCTCGACGCTGGCGCTGGCGGTGATCGCGATGCTGATCGTGCTGCTCATGATCCAGGCCTGGGTGACGCGCCGTGCGTAGGTCAAAGCTCCTGTACGTGCCGTTCTGGGCCACGTACGTCTTCCTCTACCTCCCGATCGCCGTCCTGGTCGTGATGTCGTTCAACGCGGGCGACTCGGCGTACAGCTTCGACGGCTTCAGCCTCAAGTGGTACGGCGAGCTGGCCCGCGACGACCGGGTCCTGTCCGGCGTGGTGAACACGCTGATCGTGGCCGCGGGCTCCACGGTGATCGCCACCGTGCTCGGCACGCTGCTGGCCGTCGGCCTGGTCCGGCACACCAGGTCCAAGGTGCTCGAGGCGGTCGCGCTGATGCCCGCCGTGCTGCCCGACCTGGTGATCGCCATCGGCCTGCTGATCCTGTACGGGACGATCCAGCTCACGCTCGGCCTGTACTCGGTCGTGCTGGCCCACGGCGTGTTCGCGATGGCGTTCGTGGCGGCGGTGGTGCGCACCCGGCTGACGGGCGCGGACACGTCGCTGGAGGAGGCGTCACGTGACCTCGGCGCGGGACCGGTCACCACGTTCATGAAGATCACGCTGCCGCAGCTGATGCCGGGCATCGTGGCCGGCGCGCTGCTGGCGTTCACGCTGTCGCTGGACGAGTTCGTGATCGCGTTCTTCACGATCGGCAACAGCGACCAGACGCTGCCGATCGTCATCTACTCCATGATCCGATTCGGGGTCACTCCGAAGATCAATGCGCTGGCCGCGATCGTGCTGCTGGTGAGCTTCACGGCCGTGATCGCCGGGCAGCGCCTGACCAAGATCGGGGAATCGCGTGCTCAAGATTGACGGGATCACCCGGAAGTTCGGCAGTGTCACCGCGCTGGACGACGTCTCGCTGGAGATCGAGCAGGGGGAGTTCTTCGCCCTGCTCGGGCCCTCCGGCTGCGGGAAGACCACACTGCTGCGCATCATCGCCGGGTTCGAGACGCCCGACGCGGGCGGTGTCACGCTCGACGGGGAGGACCTGCTGGCCAAGCCGCCGAACCGGCGGCCGATCAGCCTCATGTTCCAGTCGTACGCGCTGTTCCCGCACATGACCGTGGCGAAGAACGTCGCGTACGGGCTGGAGCGGGAGAAGCTGCCCCGCCAGGAGATCAAGCAGCGCGTCGGCGAGGTGCTGGAGACGGTGGGCCTGTCGGCGCACGCGGGGCGCAAGCCCGCGCAGCTGTCCGGCGGCCAGCGGCAGCGCGTGGCGCTGGCCCGTTCCATCGTCAAGCGGCCCCGGCTGCTGCTGCTCGACGAGCCGCTGTCGGCCCTGGACAAGAAGGTCCGCGCCGACATGCAGCTGGAGCTCAAGCGGCTGCAGCACGAGGTGGGCATCACGTTCGTGGTCGTCACGCACGACCAGGAGGAGGCCATGTCGCTGGCCGACCGCATCGCGGTCTTCGACAGCGGCCGGGTCTGCCAGGTGGACGAGCCCATCGCCCTCTACGAGCGCCCCCGCTCGCCCTTCGTGGCCGGCTTCGTCGGCGCCAACAACCTGTTCACCGGCACCGCGAGCGGCCTTGAGGGCATCAAGAGCACGACGTTCGGCATGCTCGCCGGCACGCCGCTGGACGAGCTGGAGGCGGGCGCGGAGGCGCTGCTGGCGGTCCGGCCGGAGAAGATCGAGCTGGCCGGGGAGAGCGCCACCAGGGGGCTGCCCGGCACCGTGCTCGACGTCAGCTTCTACGGCGGCGTCTCCCACCTGTCGGTGCAGGTCCAGGGCCAGGACAAGCCGGTGCTGGCCGCCGTCCAGGGCGCCGGCACGATCAAGGCGGGTGCCAAGGTCAAGGTGCGCTGGAACGCCGAGGACGCGGTCATCATGGCGGCAGGTCAGTGAACCAGGTCGTTGCCCGTCGCCGCGCGGGCGTAGGACAGGATCAGCTCGGCCGCCTCGGCCGGGCCGATCAGGGGGTGCCTGGCGGTGATGCGGTAGCCGTAGGCGTCCTCCAGGGCCACCAGGTTGCGGGCGATCGTCACCGAGTCGGCGCTCAGCCTGAAGACGCCCAGCGCGGCCCCGGTGTCCAGGATCGCCTGGTACATCGAGACCTGCCGGTCGTACAGGGAGGTGAGCAGCACGCCGTAGACCCGGTTGCGACCGGCGGCCCCGCCCAGCTCGTTGAGCAGGCGCACGTCGGGGTCGAGCGGCCCGGTGGGCAGCCCCGACCTGATCGTGACGACCAGCTTCTCGACCGGGTCGGTGATCGTGGCGAGCTGGCGCAGCCGCTGCTCGTAGAAGCGCTCCATGCCCGCCTGCTGCGCCTCGACCAGCAGCTCGCTGAGGTCGGGGTAGTGGTAGAGCACGGCGCCGGAGGTCAGCCCGGCCTCCTCGGCGACGTGCGAGAGCTGTACACCGTCGATGCCATGGCGGATGATGGCCCTGCGTGCGGCTTCGATCAAGTCGATGCGCCGGTCACTGCGGCTCTTGCGCTGAGCCACCCTCACCACCTTCACTCCTTAGGCCACTGTTCAGTTGGCCGTTGACCATAGTGCCCTTAACTTGACCTTCACGCTAGATCCCTTTTTGAATTCACCTTCAAAATGACGAGTTCTCCCGGAGCCTCGATGTCTCTCACCTTCCTGTTCATGCCGGAAAGCGCGTACGGACCGACCAACAACTCCATCGGAATCGGCGACATCCTGCGCAAGCGCGGCCACCGCGTCGTCTTCGCCGCCGAGGCCTCGTGGAAGGGCAAGCTCGAAGCGCTCGGCTTCGAGGAGGACCTCGTCGACCTGGCCCCGCCGTCCGAGGAGGAGCAGGACCCAGGCCAGTTCTGGAAGGACTTCATCCGCGAGACCGCGCCGGAGTACCGCAAGAGCACCCGCGAGCAGCTCGAGACCGTCACCAAGCCCATCTGGGCCGAGCTCATCGACGGGGCGAAGTACTGCGAGCCGCAGCTCAAGGCCATCATCGAGCGGGTGAACCCGGACGTGATCATCGAGGACAACGTGCTCACGTTCCCGGCCCTCATCACCGCCGGGAAGAAGTTCGTGCGCATCGTCTCCTGCCAGCCGCTGGAGGTGCGCGGCCCGAACATCCCGCCGGTCTTCTCCGGCCTGCCCGCGAACGACCGCTCCGAGTGGGACGCCTTCCGCGCCGAGTACGAGCGCACCCACCGCGAGCTGTGGACCGCCTACAACGCGTGGTGCGTCGAGCAGGGCACCCCGCCGCTGCCCGACCTCGACTTCATCCACGAGGGCGACCTGAACCTCTACGTCTACCCGGAGATCCTCGACTACGTCGCCGAGCGTCCCCTGGGCCCGTCGTGGCACCGGCTCGACTCCTCGGTGCGCGAGACCGAGCAGGACTTCGAGCTGCCCTTCGAGCGCAACGAGCACGCGCTGATCTACTTCTCGCTCGGCTCGCTCGGCTCCGCCGACGTGGGCCTCATGCAGGGGGTGATCGACGTGCTGGGCACCACCCCGCACCAGTACGTCGTCTCCAAAGGCCCGCTGCACGAGGAGATCAAGCTGCACGACAACATGTGGGGCGAGGAGTTCCTCCCGCAGACTAAGATCATCCCACTGTGTGACTTGGTCATCACCCATGGCGGCAACAACACGACCACCGAGGCGCTGCACTTCGGCAAGCCGATGATCCTGCTGCCGCTCTTCTGGGACCAGTACGACAACGCCCAGAGGGTCGATGAGCTCGGCTACGGTGTCAGGCTCTCCACCTACACCTTCGCCGACGAAGAACTCACAGGGGCGATCGCGAAGCTGCTCGGCGACACCGAGCTGCGGGCGCGGCTCGCCGCCGCGGGCGAGGAGATCAGGCGCCGCGACGGCCTGCGCAAGGCCGCCGACCTGATCGAGCAGCTCGGCCAGTAGCACGACCCGAAAGTTGAAGTCTTCCTGATGCGCGAACTGATCAACCCCGCCACCGGCCTGCCCTTCGCCGAGGTCCCCGACACTCCTGTCGAGGAGGTCGCGAAGGCGGTCTCGGCCGCGCGCGCGGCCTACGAGGAGTGGTCGCAGGCCACTCCCGGCGATCGTGCCCGGGTGCTGCTGCGCCTGGCCGACCTGGTGGAGGCCGAGGCCGAGGAGCTGACCAGGCTGGAGGTCGAGGAGACGGGCAAGCCGGCGGCGGTCTTCCGCGACGGCGAGCTGCCCTTCGCCGTCGACAACCTGCGCTTCTTCGCCGGGGCCGCCCGGTCGCTGGAGGGCACGGGGGCCGGGGTGTTCAGCGCCGGCTACACCTCGGTCCTGCTGCGCCGCCCCGTCGGGGTGGTGGGGTCGATCGCGCCGTGGAACTTCCCGTTCGTGATGGCGGTCTGGAAGGTCGGTCCCGCGGTGGCCGCGGGCAACGCCGTGGTGATCAAGCCGGCTCCCCAGACCCCGCGTACGACGCTGCGCCTGGCCGAGCTGTTCGGCGCGGCGGGCGCCCCCGAGGGCCTGGTGCAGGCGGTCACCGGCGGCGCCGAGGTCGGCCAGGCCCTGGTCACCGAGCCCGGCGTGGACATGGTGAGCGTCACCGGCTCCACCGAGACCGGCCGCGCCGTCATGACCGGCGCGGCGGCCACGCTCAAGCGGGTCCACCTCGAGCTCGGCGGCAAGGCGCCCGCCCTGGTGTTCGAGGACGCCGATCTGGCGGAGATGGCCCGTGGCGTGGCCATGGGGGCGACGTACAACACCGGCCAGGACTGCACCGCGGCCACCCGCGTCTACGTCGCCAGGGAGGTCTACGGCGACGCGGTGGAGGCGATCAAGGAGACCCTGGCCGGCATCACCGCCGGCGACCCCTGGGACCCGGCGACGGACATCGGCCCGCTGATCTCCGCCGCGCACCGCGACCGCGTGCACGGCTTCGTGGAGCGGGCCGGAGGGCGCGTTCTGCACGGCGGCTCCCCGATCGGGGGCTCCGGCTTTTTCTATCCACCCACGCTTGTGGCCGATGTCGCACAGACCAGCGAGATCGTCCAAGGTGAGCTGTTTGGACCGGTCCTGGTCGCGCTGCCGTTCGACGGCGAGGACGAAGCGGTCCGGCTGGCCAACGACACTAGATACGGTCTCGCCTCGTCGGTGTGGTCGCGTGACGTGGCTCGCGCGATGCGCGTATCACACCGGCTGGACGTGGGAGTGACCTGGGTCAACGACCACCTGCCCATCGCCAGCGAGGCTCCGCACGGCGGGGTGAAGGGCAGTGGGTTCGGCAAGGACATGAGCCAGGAGGCGGTGCAGGAGTACTCGGTGACGCGGCACCTGATGGTGAAGCATGCGGCACCGGCCGAGCGGGATTCGTTCCGCCCCGCCTGAAAACGTGGTGGCGCTATCGTGCCCAAAGTGCCTCTTTGGGCGCATGTGATGGGATATGTTCGGTTGGCCGATCTGGTACGGGTTGTGTTCCAATTACCCGGCCGGACAGAATCCCATGCGCCACACGCGTGTCTGATTTTCTTCGAGCACGTACCGGCGAGAGGTTGCGAGACTCAGTGAGGACGAAAGACCCCAGGCACACCAGGTCGGGGGAGTACACAGGCGGACGGTTCCGGCTGGCGAACTGGCGTGTGCGCTCAAGGCTGGTCGCGCTGATCCTCATCCCCACCGTCGTGGGTGTGCTGCTCGCCGGCGTCCAGCTGGCCAACGCCATCGGCACCAGCGCCGAGTACCAGCGGCTCACCCAGGTGGCCGAGCTGGTGCAGCGCGTGGGCGGCCTCAACCACGAGCTGGCCAGGGAGCGCACGCTCACCGCCTGGTACGTCGCCGACCGCCGCAGGGGCGGCCGCCTGGTGCAGCTCAAGACCCAGCGGCAGGCCACCGACAAGGCCAAGCAGCAGGTGCTGTCGTCCGCCGCGGCCATCGACGCCTCCCACTCCACCCGCGTGCGCGACGGTGTCAGGAACATGCGCCGCTGGCTCGACGGTCTCGACAGCCTCCGGGAGTCGATGACGGGCAGCGTCCCCGCCCGAGCCGTCGTCGGCACGTACAGCACGATGATCGGAACGTTCTCCACGCTGCAGGGCGACCTCGGCGACGGCGTCAGCGACGACGCCCTCCAGGGTGACGTGGCCGCGCTCGGCTCGCTGCAGCGGATGAAGGAGGAGACCGCGCGCCAGCAGATCCTGCTCATCAACATGCAGCTGCAGCGCGGGACCAAGGTCGACAGCTCCGACTGGTCGGACTTCCTCGGCTCCTGGGACAAGCAGCAGACCGAGCTGACCTCGTTCGAGCTGGAGGCCGCCGCCCAGGACCTCAAGAACTACCGCGACACCGTCAAGGGCCCGCAGGTCGACCTCGCCGACGCCATGCGGCAGCGCGCGCTCGCTCAGGTGAGCGCTACCAACCGCATCCGCGACCTCGACGTCACCACCAACCGCGACCTCAACGAGTGGTACGAGAGCACCACCACCGTCGCCAACGCGATGCGCAAGGTCGAGGACGGCCTGGCCACGAAGATCGTGACGACGACCCGCGACCTGAGCGCGACCGAGCAGCGCAACGCCATCATCTCCGGTGCGCTGATCCTGGTCCTGCTGCTCCTGGTCCTCATCATCACCACCCGCGTGGCCGGCTCGCTGGTCCGCCCGCTGCGCCGGCTGCGTGCCGAGGCGCTGCAGGTCGCCACGACCCGGCTGCCCGAGACCGTCCGCGTGCTGCGCGAGTCGGGTGAGGGCGCGCAGGTGCCCGAGGTGCCGTCGGTCGGCGTCAACACCCGTGACGAGATCGGTGAAGTGGCGCGGGCGTTCGACGAGGTCCACCGCGAGGCGATCCGGCTGGCGGGCGACGAGGCCAAGCTGCGCGCCAACGTCAACTCGATGTTCGTCAACCTCTCCCGCCGCAGCCAGACGCTGGTCGAGCGGCAGCTGCAGCTCATCGAGGGCCTGGAGCAGGGTGAGGAGGACGAGCAGCGGCTCGCCAACCTCTTCCGTCTCGACCACCTGGCCACCCGCATGCGGCGCAACAGCGAGAACCTCCTGGTCCTCGCCGGCCAGGAGGCCGCGCGCAAGTGGAGCGAGCCGGTGCCGCTGGTCGACATCGCCCG
This sequence comes from Nonomuraea sp. NPDC049421, assembly GCF_040677005.1. Classification (NCBI taxonomy): domain Bacteria; kingdom Bacillati; phylum Actinomycetota; class Actinomycetes; order Streptosporangiales; family Streptosporangiaceae; genus Nonomuraea; species Nonomuraea sp. NPDC049421. Next base: position 11,692 of record NZ_JBFAQA010000007.1, on the reverse strand, counting down.
CGCCTCGCTGTCGGAGGTCGAGGGCTACGAGCGGGTCCAGATCCAGATCCCGTCCGGCACCCAGATCGTCGGCCCCGCCGTCACCGACGCCGTCCACCTGCTCGCCGAGCTGATCGAGAACGCCATCTCCTTCTCCCCGCGCGAGAGCAAGGTCACCGTCACCAGCACCCCCGCCGAGGGCGGCGTGCTGGTCACGATCAACGACCAGGGCATCGGCATGAGCCAGGAGGAGCTGGCCGAGGCCAACTGGCGCCTGGCCAACCCGCCGGTCGTGGACGTGTCCGTCTCCCGCCGCATGGGCCTGTTCGTGGTCGGCCGCCTGGCCCTGCGCCACGGCGTCCGCGTCCAGCTCAGCATGCGCGAGCACGGCGGCCTGAGCGCCCTGGTGATGATGCCCGACATGCTCATCAGCAACGGGCAGGGCAGCCAGCAGGGCCAGTACGAGGCGTTCACCACGTTCGACCCGAGCTCGCTCGGCCAGCCGTCGCGCAACGGTCACCCGTCGTTCGACGACATGCCCGACCAGGTGATGGACACGCAGTGGCCGGGCTCGCTGCCCGCGCCGGGCACCGGCAACTGGCCGTCGTTCGGCGAGCAGCAGCCGTCCTTCCCCGACCCGGCACAATCCTTCCCCGACCCGGCGCCGTCCGCGTTCGGCGACCAGCCGTCGGTCTTCGGCGGCGACCAGCCGCCCGCGTTCGGCGAGCCGCCGCGGGCCGAGGAGCCGCGCTGGCCGTCGTTCGCCGAGGAGTCGCCCGCTCCGCAGAACAACGTGCCGCAGCAGCCCCTGGGCGAGCAGCGCTGGCCGTCCTTCGCCGACGAGCAGCCGTCCGCGGCCGAGCCGAAGCCGTTCGCGGAGAACCGGTGGCCGTCGTTCGCCGAGCAGCCGCCGCCCCTGCAGAACGACGAGCCGCAGTGGCCGTCCTTCGCCACCGAGCCGCCCCAGCAGCAGCCGCAGCAGGAGGAGCCGCGCTGGTCGTCGTTCGCCGACCCGGCGCCCCGCAGGTCGCTGTTCGAGTCGGACGACCGGGTCAAGCCCCAGTTCGGCGACGGCTACCGCTCGCCGTTCGCCGACGAGCCCAAGCCGGCCGACCAGTTCGAGCAGAACGGGCACTCCGCCTACAACCCGTTCGGCCCCGGCGACTACTCCTCCCAGGACATGACCGGTCCGCTCCCCGCGGTGCGCAACTCGCCGATGGAGGAGCAGAACGAGGAGTTCCTGCCGATCTTCTCCTCGGTCGGGTCGGACTGGTTCCGCCGTCCCGACCCGGAGGTGCTCAAGCCGCGCCACGAGATCGAGCCCGAGTCCGAGCACGAGATCACCGCGGTGCACCCGCCGGTGACCGACGGGCCGCCGCCGCAGGCGGCCGCTCAGGGCGGCCCGAGCCAGGGCCCGGCTCAGGGCGGCGTGAGCAGGTCCGGGCTTCCGCAGCGCAAGCCGGGAGCGTCGGGCGTGGGCGCGTCCTGGTCATCGCCCGCCGACTCCGGTTTCCAGGCGGCACAGGCCGCGGTCCAGCCGCAGCAGGGCGGCACGACGCAGTCGGGCCTGCCGCGCCGCGTTCCCAAGGCCAACCTGGTGCCCGGTACGGCCAGCCTGGCCGAGCCCCAGGCGACCTCACCAGCACCGCAGATCTCACCCGAGCGGTTGCGCAGCCGGCTCTCCAGCTTCCAGCAGGGTGTCCGGCAAGGCCGGGCGTTCACCCGCGGAGAAGAGAATGAGGAGGACAAATGAGAGAAATGAGCCAGGGAGCGCGTGGCATCAGCTGGCTGATCACGGACTTCGTGAACAACGTGCCAGGCGTCGCCCACACGGTCGTGGTGTCGTCTGACGGGTTGCCGCTGGCCTTCTCCGAGGGTTTTCCCAAGGACCGGGCCGACCAGCTGGCCGCCGTGGCCTCCGGCGTGATCTCCTTGACCCAGGGCGCCGCGCGGGTTTTCGAGGGCGGTATGGTGACCCAGACCGTTATCGAAATGCAGCGTGGGCTCTTGATGATCATGTCGATCAGTGATGGATCCTGCTTGGCCGTCCTGGCGGCTCCCGACTGCGACATGGGTCTGGTCGCGTACCAGATGACGTTGCTGGTCGAGCGGGCCGGTCAGGTGCTGACGCCGGCCGTACGCGCTGAGCTGCAAGCGGCCCGCCCCCGCTGAATCGGGCGGTGACAGGAGAACATGGTGTCAGGTCAGCAGGGTTGGGCTGGTGATAGCACTCCGCCGCATCCGGCGGCTCCCCGTCCGCAGAAGCCGAGCTCCTTGGTACGGCCCTATGCCGTGACCGGGGGGCGCACGGCGCCGCGGATGAAGTTCGCCATGGAGGCACTTGTGTCCTCCGTGACGTCTGAATACCAAGACATTTCCCTACTAAGTCCGGAGTATCAGGCGATCATTCAGCTGACTCGGAACGTCCGGTCGGTTGCCGAGATCTCCGCCCTTTTACGCCAGCCTCTTGGCGTGGTCCGGGTGCTGATCGCCGACATGGCGTCGGAAGGCCTGATCCGCGTGCACCAGCCTGCGCTGGACGCGGGAAAGCCGGACCTCAACTTGCTCGAAAGGGTGCTCAGTGGACTTCGCAGGCTCTAGCCCCGGCCTAACCTCGACGAAGATCGTCGTGGCCGGGGGCTTCGGCGTGGGGAAGACGACATTCGTGGGTGCGGTCTCGGAGATCCTGCCGCTCACCACGGAGGCGGTCATGACGGACGCCTCGGCGCACGTCGACGACGTCTCGCTCACGCCGAACAAGACGACCACGACCGTCGCGATGGACTTCGGCCGCGTGTCTCTGGACCGCGACCTGATTCTGTACCTGTTCGGCACGCCCGGGCAGCACCGGTTCTGGTTCATGTGGGACGACCTCGTACGCGGCGCCATCGGCGCGGTCGTCCTCGTGGACACCCGCAGGCTCGCCGACAGCTTCCCGGCCATCGACTACTTCGAAGAGGCCAAGCTGCCCTTCGTGATCGGCATCAACGGCTGGGACGGCCAGTTCGCGCACGCCGAGGACGAGATCAGGGAGGCGCTGTCGATCGGCGACCACATCCCGATCGTGCGGCTCGACGCCCGGCAGCGCGAGTCGGTCAAGTCCACCTTGATCACCTTGGTGGAGCACGCCCTGACCCGCCACATGCACTCGCCGGTCTGACGACACGACAGGGTGCCGCCCGATCGCCGGGCGGCACCCTGCTCTGTCGTGAACGGCTAGACCGTGGCGTGGCCGCGGACGAGCCGGCCGACCTCGGCGCGCAGGTGCACGAAGTCGGGGTGCTCGCGGGTGCTGATCTGGTCGCGCGGGGCGGGCAGGTCCACCTTGAGGTCGCCCACGACGTGCGCCGGCGCCTTCGACAGCACGACCACCCGGTCGCCCACGTAGACGCTCTCGTCGATGTCGTGGGTGATGAGCACGATCGTCATCTGGTGGTGGCCGCGCACCTTCAGCACCAGGTCTTCGAGGTCCTCCCTGGTCTGGGCGTCCACCGAGCCGAACGGCTCGTCCATGAGCATCAGCGTGGGCCGGTAGGCCAGGGCCCGCGCGATGGCGACGCGCTGCTGCATGCCGCCGGAGAGCTGGAACGGGTATTTGCGCCCCGCGCCCTCCAGGCCCACCGACTCCAGCGCCTCCTGGGCGGCTTCGCGCCGCCGGCGCTTGTCCATGTCCTTGCGGCGCAGCGGCAGCGCCACGTTGTCGGCGACCGACATCCAGGGGAACAACGAGCGGCTGTAGTCCTGGAAGACCACGGCGAGGTTGTCGGGCGTCTGGCGGACCAGGTTGCCCTCGACCTTGACCTGCCCGCCCGTCGGGGTGATCAGGCCGGCGATGGAGCGCAGCAGCGTGGACTTCCCGCAGCCCGACGGGCCGACGATGCAGAGCAGTTCGCCCTCGGCGACGCTCAGGTTGAGTCCTTCGATGGCGTGGTGCGCGTTGGGAGTACCGCCGCCGTACACATGGGAAAGGTTCTCTATCTCGAGCAATGGAATTCCTAGGGGGGCGAGACCGCGGGCAGTGCGGCAACTCTTTCAGAGTCGGAAATGACTCTAGCGGAGCGGTAAATGGGGGACATGTCAGTCAAGTAAACCTGGTCAGGGCGTGATCTTACTCTCGCCGGGACGTCACTGCCATCGGCCGTTCACACACTCCAGGACTCCCTTTCGTTGAGGGCGCGCACGTCCGCGTCGGAGATGCGCCGCTGCGCGCCCGCCATGGCGGCCAGCTCCTCCTCGGTCAGCACGTCGCCGATCTCGGTGAACCCGTCGGGCGCGCGCTCGGTCACCAGCGTGACCGTCTCGTCGATGGGCAGCGTCCGGTGCGCCAGCACCAGCTCCGACGTGGGCGGGCGGCGCTCCTCCTCGTACGCCGCGAGCGCGCTTTCCGGGTCGTCGTACGTCGCCAGGCACCGGGCCAGCACCCGTGCGTCGAGCACCGCCTGGGACCCGCCGTTGGAGCCGATCGGGTACATCGGATGGGCGGCGTCGCCGAGCAGCGTCACCCGTCCGCGCCCCCATTGCGGCAGCGGATCACGATCGACCATCGGATATTCGAGTATCCGGTCGGTGGCGGAGAGCAAAGCATGGATGTCGGCGGGGCGGTACTTCCATGACGAGAAATGCGCCAGCACCTCCGCCATTCTTCCCTCGCGGTACCAGTCGGCCTCGGGAGCGGCTCCTGGCTCGCCGACCTTCACCTCGGCCACCCAGTTGATCAGCCGCGGATTACGCGCCGAGATGTGATAAGTGACGAATTTCCCGGCCCGGTTGGAGCCGCCCACCAGGACGGTGGCGCCGTCCAGGACGGGCTCGCCCTCCGCCACCCCGCGCCACATCCGGATCCCCGACCACAGCAGCGGGCCGCCCGCCGGCCAGAGCCGCGCCCGCACCGCCGACTGCACGCCGTCGGCGCCGACCAGCACGTCGGCCCGCTCCTCGACCACCCGGCCGCCCTCGCGCAGCGTGATGCGCACGCCGTCGCCGCCCTGTGCGAGGTCCTCGAACCTGACGCCCGTGCGCACCGGCACGCCCCGCTCCTCGACCGCCGCGAGCAGCGCGAGCTGCAGCTCGCCGCGGTGCACGCTGTACTGGGGCCACCGGTAGCCGGCCGACCTGCCGCGCGGCAGGGCCAGGATGACGTTGCCGTGCCGGTCGGCGAAGGTCATGAACGTCGTCTCCACCCCCAGCTCCGCCAGCGCGCCGCCGAGCCCCAGCTCGGTCAGCTCGCGTACGGCGTGGGGCTGCAGGTTGATGCCCACACCGAGCGGCCGCAGCGAGCGGGCCGCCTCCACCACCACACAGTCGAGCCCGGCGGCGTGCAGGCTCAGCGCCGTGCCGAGCCCCCCGATGCCGCCGCCCACGATCATCGTCCGCACCCCAGGGACTCTAACCGACGAGGTCCCTGGCGGCGTGGTGCCAGGCGAGCACGCGCCGCTCGACGACCAGGAACAGCTCGTTGAGCAGGTAGCCGAGGATGCCGAGCAGCACGATCCCGGCCCACATGGCGGGCAGGTCGAACGTCGAGTACGCGTCGGTGAGCTGGAAGCCGATGCCGTTGGTGGTGCCGGGCAGCAGCTCGGAGAAGACCATGACGATCAGCGACAGCGACAGGGCCAGCCGCAGCCCGGCGAACATCTTGGGCAGCGCGGAGGGCACGACCACCCGCAGCAGCCGCTCGGCCCGCGACAGCCGGAACGCCTGGCAGGTCTGCAGGTGCAGCGGCTCCACCGAGCGGGCCCCGTCGGCGGTGTTGAGCAGCACCGGCCAGACGATGCTGAAGACGATGAACGCCAGCTGCATCCGCATCCCGAAGCCGAACACCACGAGGAACACCGTCACCAGCGCCGGCGGCGGGATCGCGCGCAGGAACTGCAGCACGCCGTCGAGGTAGTCGTACACCCGGGCCGACAGGCCGATCGCGAGGCCGAGCAGCACCCCGGCGAGCGCGCCGCCGGCGAAGCCCAGCGCCATCCTGCCCAGGCTGGGCAGGATGTTGCCGATGGCCGCGTCGGTCAGGAAGAGCGTGGCGGGCGAGCCGGAGAACCACATGGCGTGCATCCGGGTCACGATCGTGCTCGGCGTCGGGAAGAACGGGCTGGCGGCCAGCAGTGTGGCCACCTCCCACACCGCGACCAGGCCGGCCAGCACGAGGACGCGGAAGACGGCCGTACGCATGCCTCTCCTCCTCATGCGCGCTCCCCGAGCTGCTCGTGGTGCCAGCGGAAGGCGCGCCGCTCCACCCAGACCAGCAGGGCGTTGACGGCGACGCCGAACAGGCCCACCCAGAACACCCCGGCCAGGATGTCGGTCATGCGGGCGGGCACCGCGATGCCGGCGAAGAAGATGAACACGCCGATGCCCTCGCCGCGGCCCGCCACGATCTCGGTGCTCACGGTGAGGATGAGCGCCACCCCCGCGGCCAGCCTGACGCCCGTCAGGATGAAGGGCGCCGAGCTCGGCAGGCTGACGCGCAGCAGCACCGACAGGGGGCCGAAGCCGTACGAGCGCAGCGACTCCTTGGCCAGGGGGTCGACGCCGCGCAGGCCGTACATGGTGTTGTAGAGGATGGGCCAGAGCGAGGCGTAGACGACGAGCGCGACACGGTGCTGCAGCCCCGTGCCGATCACCAGCGCCACCAGCGGGATCAGCGCGACCGACGGGATCGGCCGCAGGAACTCCAGCACCGAGCGGGTGGCCGCGTCGATGATCGGCACGCTGCCCAGCAGCAGGCCGAGCGGCACCGCGAGCACGGCCGCCAGGCACAGCCCGATCGCCCAGGCGAGCGCGCTGGTCAGGGCGTGGGCCTGGAAGGCGGAGTCGGCCAGCAGCGTGACCGCGCGGGCGACGATCTCGCTGGCGGGCGGCAGGAACTCGGGGTCGGCGAGCCCTGTCCTGCTGAGCAGCTCGATCAGCGCGGCGAAGGCGAGCGCCCCGGCCGCCCGGCGCGACCACCGGGTGGCCGGCGACGCCGGGCGGGCGGGGGACAGGGTCTGGGCGCTCACCCGGACGTGGTGGGCGACATGAGCGTCTTGACGTCGATGGCCTTCGTCAGCCACTTGGCCTCCAGCATCCAGTCGGCCACCCGCTGGAGGCGGACCGGGTTGTCGTTGCTGGAGAAGTAGGGGAAGGTCACCGTGGCGGCCGTGGCCGCGTCGATCTGCGTGAAGTTGGGCAGCACCTTGGCCACGACCTCGCGGTTGTTGGCCATGAGCTTGCCCGCGTTGTGGATGGCCCGCTGGAAGGCCGCGGCGGTCTTCGGGTTCTCGTCGTACCACTCCTGGGTGCCGACGTAGCCGGAGATGGGGAACTCGGCCGCGGGACCGGAGGCCGGGTCGAGGATCTTGCGGGCGCCCATGGTGGCCGTGGCGGCGGTGACCATCGGCTCGCCGAGGTAGGCGGCGTCGATCTGGCCGCCCTTCCACGAGGGCATGATGTTCTGGAACGTCACCTGGACGTACTTGATGGTGGCGGGGTCGACGTTGTTGGCCTTGAGCACCTGGGTCAGGGCCAGCTCCTGGAAGTTGTGCAGGACGTTGACGTTGATCGTCTTGCCCTCCAGGTCCTTCGGCGTCTTGATGGGCGAGTCGGGCAACGCCATGATGCTGAGCGAGTCGGGGGCCGCGCGAGAGCCCTCGGCCAGGATGCGCAGCTTCAGCGCCTGCTTGTCATGGGCGGCGAACATCGACACATAGTTGCCGAACATCGCGTCGATCTCACCCTTGACCAGCATGGGAATGGCCTCGGGAGCGGCCTGGACGACCTGTGGCGTCACCTCCAGGCCCTCCTTCTCGAACAGGCCCTGGTCGATGGCCACGTAGATGGCGGCGCTGTCGATCGCCGGCAGCGTGGCGATCTTGAGCTGGGTCTTCTCGAGCCCGCCCGCCGCGTCCGCGGAGGGAGGGGCGCTGGTGTTCGGGTCGCCGCCCGAGCTGCACGCCACGGCACCGAGCGTCAAAGCGAAGCCGATGATGGCGGCCCTGGCGGAACGGCCAAGCCTCATGTCAGGGACTCCCTTCGGATGGAGCCAAGGGGGGAACCGGGCGGCTTTCTGCTCCCGGGGGCTGTGTGCCTGACGCACAACAGAGATCGACGGTAGCACCAATTGCCGGTCATTTATCGGAAAGCAGACACTTGAGGTTGCAATGTCTGTTTGCCGCTCTATCGTGAAATTTTGGCGGCCGTACGAGATCTTGACGTTTGTCTGTTTTGGGAAAGGGGTGTCAGCCGGGACTTCCGTTACTCATGATGCCGGTCGTTCGATCTCTGTCCGCGAGTCGGGAGGTGGCTCGCGGGACGATCTCCTCTTGCCTGTTTCCGCTGGTCGTAGGTGGTCTACCGATTCTGTCATATTTTCTGGACATCTAGGGACAAACACCTCATCGGGGCACTAGTAGTGGTTGGAGCTTCCCCACCCGTGTGCTCAAATGACGCTTATCTCGATATGTCGCCGTACGAAATGTGCCCCACCTGCAATACCGCTGGTCCACCCGAGAATTTCCCTCAAAGGGCGAGAGGTTGCGAAGGCAAGTGAGAACGCAGAACGCTGAAGCTTCCGCTGACCGCGAGCCGCACGGCCATCAGAAGCGACGGCTGTCCAAACCTTCCTCCGGCAGGTTCGGACTGGGGAACTGGCATGTCCGGTCGCGCCTCATCGCGCTGATCGTCGTGCCGACCGCCGTCGCCGTCGGCCTGGGCGGGCTGAACGTCATCACCTCGCTCAGCGACGCCCGCACCTACCAGACCCTCAGAGAGGTCGCCGAGCTGAGCCAGCAGCTCGGGGCCGTCACCCACGAGCTCGGCTTCGAACGCGACGAGACCGCCCTCTACATCGCCCAGGGCCGGCCCGAGAACCGCGAGGCACAGCTGCGCACCACCTACAGCCAGGTGAACGGCCTCATCGACGAGGCCAAGCAGCAGGCCAACGCACTCGGCGACTCCCATGGCGAGGCCGTGCGCCCGGTGCTGCGCCGGCTGGAGGAGATCCCGACGCTGCGCGAGACCGCGGTCAACGGCAAGATCCAGCCGCTGCCGATGATCAGGAAGTATTCGGAGATCATCTCGGCGCTCCTGCAGTTCCACGACCAGGTGGGCCAGGTGGCGGTGGACGACGAGGTGGCCGACTCCGCCAGCGCGATGGCGGCCATCTCCAGGGCCAAGGAGCAGGCGTCCAAGCAGCGCGGCATCCTCGCCAGCGCGCTGGACAAGAAGGGCTTCGACAGCGGGGAGCTGGACGCGCTCACCGACGCCAAGTCGCGCGAGGAGAGCGAGGAGACGCTCTTCGCCACGCTGGCCACCCTCGACCAGCTCGAGCTCTACCGCAACACCGTCGTCGGCAGGGACGTCGACCAGACCGACCTGTTCCGGCTGCGCGCGATGGCGCAGGCGACGGAGGGCAGTGAGGAGCTGAGCATCAGCGGCCGCGCCGACCGCGACGTGGCGACCTGGGTGGACGTCAGCACCGGCAAGATCGACGCTCTGCGCACCGTGGAGCGCGAGCTGTCGTCCTCGGTCATCCTGCGGGCCAGGGGCCTGGAGGAGGGCGCCAACCGCTCGGCGATGATCTCCGGCGGGCTCATCCTGCTGCTGCTGATCGTGGTCATCGCGATCATCTCGCTCATCGCCCGCTCGCTCATCAGGCCGCTGCGCCGGCTGCGCCGCGAGGCGCTCGACATCGCCGGGCAGCGCCTGCCGGAGACCGTACGGCAGCTGCGCGAGAGCAGCGACGGCACGATCGGCCCCGTCGCGCCCATCGGGGTGGACACCCACGACGAGATCGGCGAGGTCGCGCGGGCCTTCGACGAGGTGCACCGTGAGGCGGTCCGGCTGGCGGGGGAGGAGGCGCGGCTGCGCAGCAACGTCAACGCGATGTTCGTGAACCTGTCGCGCCGCAGCCAGACGCTGGTGGAGCGGCAGATCACCCTCATCGACGGCCTGGAGCAGGGCGAGCAGGACGAGCAGCGGCTCGGCAACCTGTTCAAGCTGGACCACCTGGCCACCCGCATGCGGCGCAACAGCGAGAACCTGCTCGTGCTGGCGGGCCAGGACCCGCCGCGCCGCTGGAGCCAGCCGGTCAAGATCGTGGACGTGGCCCGCGCCTCCCTGTCGGAGGTCGAGAGCTACGAGCGGGTCGTGCTCCAGGTGCCCGACGGCGTGTCGGTGGCCGGTCAGGCCGTCAACGACGTCATCCACCTGCTGGCCGAGCTGGTCGAGAACGCGCTGTCGTTCTCGCCGCGCGAGACCAGGGTGACGGTGTCGGGCAGCAGGATCGACGGCGGCGGCGTGATGCTCTCCATCACCGACTCCGGCATCGGCATGACCCAGGAGGAGCTGGTCGCCGCCAACGAGCGGCTGATGGAGGCGCCCAGCGTGGACGTCTCCGTCTCCCGCCGCATGGGCCTGTTCGTGGTCGCCAGGCTGGCGCACCGCCACGGCATCCGCGTCCAGCTCCGCCCGCACAGCTCGGGCGGCCTGACCGCGATGGTGCTCATCCCCGAGAACATGCTGGGCTCCCAGGCGCCGAACTTCAGCGGCATGCCGTCCTTCTCCGGCAACCAGCCGCCGGCCCTGGCGGGCGCGGCGAGCGGCGGGCCGCGAGGGGACGAGCCGTACTCGGGGCCGCATCCCGCACCGCCCGCCACGGACTGGCCGCAGCCACCCGCGATGCAGTACGGCCCCGGGCATCCGTCCTTCCCGTCGAGCCCGGAGTTCGGCTCCGGCTGGCCGTCGCCCAACCCGGAGGGCTCGGCCAGCTGGAGCCCGCCCCCGCAGGCCCAGGACGCCGGATGGAGCGCTCCTCCCAGCCAGGACGCCGGCGCGGGATGGGGCTCGCCCCCGTCAGGAGCGCCGGGCCAGGACCCCGCCTGGGGCGCCACCCCGCCGGCCAAGGACGGCGCCGCATCGTGGGGCACGCCTCCGGCGTCCGGCCAGGACTCAGGCGGCTCGTGGGGCTCGCCCTCGTGGCAGCCCGACCCCACCGCCTGGCCTGCCGAGCCGCACGCGGGCGACGTGTGGACGCCGCCGCGCAACGCCTGGAACGGCGAGAACGGCCTGCCCAGGCGGCCCACGCCCGAGGCGCCGCCCGGCGGCTGGGGCAAGGACACCATGCCGCCGCAGCGGCCCGGCTTCGAGTACCAGTCGGAGCCCGGACTCGGCGGCGACCCGCCGCCGCGCACCGACGACCACCTGCCGATCTACTCGGCGGTGGAGTCGGCCTGGTTCGGCGCCAACGGCGCGAGCTGGGGCTCCTCCAAGGCGGACGCCGCATGGAGCGCGGCGGAGGCGGCCGCCCGCGAGCCCACCCGCGACGGCGCCACGGTGAACGGCCTGCCCAAGCGGGTCCCCAAGGCGAACCTGGTGCCCGGCTCGGCCGACACCGCCGCCTCGCCCAAAGGCGTCTCGCCCATGCCGACCGTCTCGCCCGACCGGGTGCGCAACCGGCTGTCGAGCTTCCAGCAGGGCTTCAGAGCAGCACGTGACGACATCACCGAGGGCAGGGCGTTCCCCTCTGGTCCCTCAGGCTCTAAGGAGAACGAAAGGGAGGAGGACGCATGAACGATCTCAGCCACGCGGCGCGTGGAGTCGACTGGCTGATCACCGACTTCGTCAACACGGTCCCCGGCGTCGCGCACGCGGTGGTGGTCTCGTCCGATGGTCTGCCGTTGGCGGCGTCGGCGGGTTTTCCTGCTGATCGTGCTGATCAGCTGGCTGCGATCGC